>JBGUNL010000233.1:0-10115 GCA_045117295.1 Candidatus Limivicinus sp. | reverse complement strand
GGGCGAAAACGCCGGGGCCATCGTGCTGATGGGCCAGGGCGCGGGCCGCTGGCCCACCGCCTCGGCCGTGGTGCGCGATCTGTACGGTCTCGGCAGCATGGAGATGCTGCGCCCGACCTGTGTCAAGGTCAAGGCCGACAACAGCGCCTGCGTCCACCCCTACTACGTGCGCTGCGACGCAGCCTGCGCCCCCCGCTTTGCCTTTGAGCAGAGCTGGGCTGACGGCAAATCCGTCCGCGGCGTGACCGGGCCCGTGTCCGTGCCCGCCATGCACGCCCTGGCCGATGAGATCCGCCGGGCCGGCGGCGGCATCTTCTTTGCAGCAGTGGAGTAAACGCATGATAAAAGTTGCAAAATTCGGCGGCTCTTCCGTCGCGGGGGCCGAACAGTTCAAAAAAGTACGCGACATCGTTCTCTCCGATCCCGCCCGGCGGGTGGTGGTCACCTCCGCCGCGGGCAAGCGCAATGCCGAGGACCACAAGCTGACAGACCTGCTCTATCTCTGTCACGCCCATCTCACCTACGGCGTCTCCTGCAGCGATATCGTCGCCTCCATCCGTTCCCGCTTCGCGGAGATCCGGGACAGTCTGGGGCTGACCTACGACGTGGAGGGGGAGTTTGACGCGCTGGCCGCCCGGCTCAGCCGGGACACCGGCGTGGACGAGCTGGTCTCCCGGGGTGAGTATTTCACCTCAAAGCTCATGGCGGAATATCTTGGATATAGATTTGTCGACGCGGCCGACTGCGTGTTTTTCGGCTTTGACGGGCAGATCGACCGGGAGAAGACCTATGCCGCCATCCGCGGCGCCATGGAGGAATACGGCGGGATCCTGATTCCCGGCTTCTACGGAAAGCTCCCCACCGGCAAGATCAAGACCATGACCCGGGGCGGCAGCGACATCACCGGCGCCCTGGCCGCGGCGGCCGTGGACGCGGACGTGTACGAGAACTGGACGGATGTCTCCGGCATCCTCATGGCGGATCCCCGCATCGTGGATAACCCCGCCCCCATCGCCAAGATCACTTATGCCGAGCTGCAGGAGCTGGCCTTTATGGGGGCCTCGGTCCTGCACGAGGACTCTATCCTCCCGGTCAAGGAGAAGGGCATCGCCCTGAACATCCGCAACACCAACCGCCCCGAGGACGCGGGCACCCTGATCGTGGAGAACGTGGACGAGGAGCCCGCCGTCGGCGAGCAGGAGCGCTTCATCACCGGCATTGCCGGCCGGCGCAATTTCACCATTCTCACCGTGAAGAAGCGCAACATGAACACCTCCGCCTCGCTGCGTCAGGCGCTGGAGATCCTGGACCGCTACCACGCGCCGGTGGAGCACATCACCCTGGGGCTGGATTCCTTTGCCCTGGTCAGCGCCACCGCCGCCCTGGGGGAGAGCGTCTACGACGTGATCGCGGACATTCAGAAGGCCGTCCGGCCCGACGGCATCGATATCAAGGAGGGCATCGCCCTGGTGGCCACCGTGGGCCGCAAGATGAGCTTCCAGCCGGGCACCTCCGGCAGGCTCTTCCACGCCCTGGGCCGCAACGGCATCAACATCCGCACCATTGCCCAGGGGGCCGACGAGCTGGCCATCATCGTGGGTGTGGAGAATAAAGACTACGAAAATGCGATCCGCGTCCTCTACGAGCGCTTCGCAGGTTAAATTCCATTGCGAAACTGCGTTTTGCAATGGAGGAGCTCGCGCTTGCGTCAGAAGAAGCTCGCGACGCTCCGTTTCCGTCAAGCGTGACGAAAACTGCGCTCTACTCCCTTCTTCTTCCTTATCAAAATCAAAGCCGGTGCTTTGATTTTGAGAGGAAAACGGAAGGAACAGATATGCAGCTTTCGCCTCAAGGCGGAAGCGGAATGGAGTGAGTTTCGTTTGACGACGGCGCGAGGCCTCGCATAGCTCGGCTGAGTGTGTGTTTGAAGCGGCAAAGCTGCCTCAAACACGATTTGAATTCCTTCCGGAAAACGCTGAACGAAAAGGAGACACCATTATGAAAGCACTCAACATCGCAGTTCTCGGCGCCACCGGCGCTGTCGGCCAGGAAATGCTGAAGATCCTGGAGGAGTACGATATCCCCGTGGGTGAGCTGCGCCCGCTGGCCAGCGCCAGAAGCGTGGGCAAATGCGTGAAATTCAAGGGGCAGGACGTGCCCATCCAGGAGGCCAGAGACGATGCCTTCGACGGTCTGGACTTTGTCCTCGGCGCGGTGGAGGGCGACATGTCCCGCCGGTTTGCCCCCGCCATCAAGAAGAGCGGCGCCGTCTACATCGACAACAGCTCCGCCTTCCGTCTCGATCCGGACGTGCCCCTGGTGGTGCCCGAGATCAACGGGGCCGACGCCTTCAAAAACAAGGGCATCATCGCCAACCCCAACTGCTGCACCATCATCGCCCTGATGGCGGTGGCCGGCATCCACAAGTGCTCCCCCATTGAGAGCATGATCGCCTGCACCTACCAGGCGGTCTCCGGCGCGGGGCAGAACGGCATCACCGAGCTGAATAATCAGATGGCCGCCCTGGCCGCCGGGGAGCAGCCCGTGGTCAAGACCTTCGCCACCCAGATCGCCATGAACGTCATCCCCTTCATCGACGCCCCCTACGGCAACGACTACACCAAGGAGGAGATGAAGATGCAGAATGAGGGGCGCCGCATCCTGCACGCCTCCTGGCTGAAGGTCAACTGCACCTGTGTGCGCGTTCCCGTCATGCGCTCCCACTCCATCGCCGTCACCCTGCGCACCGAGCGCAAGGTCTCCGTGGAGGAGGCCAAGGCCGCCGTGGCCGCCTTCCCCGGCGTGCGCCTCATCGAGGACTTCGAGGGCCGCTGCTACCCCACGCCCCTGGACACCACCGACCAGGATCTGGTCTGGGTGGGCCGCATCCGGGACGATCTCACCGACGACAACGGCCTGACCCTCTGGTGCTGCGGCGACCAGATCCGCAAGGGCGCGGCCTCCAACGCCGTGCAGATCCTCAAGCTCCTGGCGGAGAAGATGTAACCCGAAAAATGTAAAAACCGTACGAAAATCCCCGGCGCCGTCTGGCGCCGGGGATTCATTTTGGCTTTCCTTTCCGCTGCTTTTGCAAAAAATCTATACTTTTTCTGTTGATTGTGGTAAAATGCTGACCATCATTGGATAAGAGCGGAGACACAAGACATGCTGTTCAATTCCATTCCCTACATGCTGTTTCTCCCGGCGGTGCTGCTGGTATACTATCCCCTGCCAAATCGGCTCAAGCCGATTTGGCTGCTTTTGTGCAGCTATTTCTTCTATATGTGCTGGAACGCCCGCTATCTGGTGCTGATCCTCACCTCCACCCTGGTCACCTGGGTCTGCGGCCTTGCCATCGAGAAGGCCGAAAACAGCGTCGCGGAGGATGCGGTCAGGATCAGGCGGAAAAAGGCCGCCGTGGTCCTGGGCCTGGTGATCAATCTGGGCATTCTGTTTTTCTTCAAGTATTTCCACTTCGCCATGGACAACCTCTCAGCCCTACTGACCCTGGCCCACGTCTCCTTTCGGCAGCCCGCCTTTGACGTGCTGCTGCCCGTAGGCATCTCCTTCTATACCTTCCAGGCTTTGGGCTACATGATCGACGTCTATCGGGGCGATATCAAGGCCGAGCACAGCCTGCCCCGCTACGCCCTCTTTGTCTCCTTCTTCCCTCAGCTGGTGGCCGGCCCCATCGAGCGCTCCAAAAATCTGCTGGGCCAGCTGGCCGTGCCGCAGAAGCTCCGCTTTGACAATCTGCTGGAGGGCCTGTATCTGATGCTCTGGGGCTTCTTCCTCAAGATCGTCCTGGCCGACCGCATCGCCGTCTTCGTCGACAGCGTCTATGGGCCCAACCACATGGACTACGGCGGCATTACGGTGATCCTGGCCACGGTGCTTTTCGCCGTACAGATCTACTGCGATTTTGCCGGATACTCCACCATCGCCATGGGCTCGGCCAAGATGCTGGGCGTGGAGCTGATGGAGAATTTCAACGCCCCGTATTTCTCCCGTACGGTGGCGGAGTTCTGGCACCGCTGGCACATCTCCCTGTCCACCTGGTTCCGGGACTACCTCTACATCCCCCTGGGCGGCAACCGCAAGGGAAAACTGCGCAAAGCCCTGAACGTGATGATCACCTTTACCGTCAGCGGCCTTTGGCACGGAGCCAGCTGGGGCTTTGTGGTCTGGGGCTTTCTCAACGGCCTGTTTCAGGTGGTGGGCGGCTGGCTGCGCCCGGCGCGGGAGAAGCTGGCAAGGGCCCTGTGCCTGGAAAGTGAGAGTCTGGGCTACCGCCTGGGACAGACGCTCTGCACCTTCGCGCTGGTGGATCTGACCTGGGTCTTCTTCCGGGCGCCCAGCGTCCGGGCCGGGGTGCAGATGATCCGCAGCATGCGCTACCTCAAGCCGGAGCTGCTGCTCGCCGGTGGGCTTCTCTCCCCGCTGGACGCGCCCAATACGCGGCTGCTGCTCTTGAGCCTGCTGCTTCTGCTGCTGGCGGACGTTCTCAAGTACCGGGGCGTCCGGGTGCGCGCTGTTCTGATGAAGCAGGACTGGCTGTTCCAGGCGATCCTGATCTCCCTTTCGGTGACGGCGATTCTGCTCTTCGGCATCTGGGGCGGCAGCTATGACGCGGCCAGCTTCATCTACTTTCAGTTCTAGGAGGCCCACGCATGAAAAAGACCTTTTGCCGCATCATGGGCCTGCTGCTGACCCTGTGCCTGCTGGTCGGCATGCTGTCGTTCCTGGGAGAGTTGACACGTCTGAAGGGCGACATCAACCGCTATGAGAACTTTCCGGAGGCCGCCGGTCAGTGTGACGTTCTTTTCTTCGGCAACAGCCACATGTGGAATGGGGTCTATCCCATGGAGCTTTGGGCACAGGCAGGCATCGCCTCTTACAATATGGCCTATTCCACCGCACTGATGGGTGGAATATACTGGGTGGTCCGCTGTGCGTTGGAGCGCTCTTCGCCGCAGGTGATCGTGGTGGATACCTACCTGATCCCCAATGAAGACCTCGTTTTGTTGTCCTACTTTCAGGACGCCATGGCGGCGCTGCCCTTTTCCCTGAATAAAATCCGGACGGCCTATGATATTTGCCCGCCGGGAGAATATCCCGTCGAGGACCGCGCCGCGCTGATCTGGGGCTTTTCCAAATTCCACAGCCGCTGGCCGGAGCTGGAAGCCGTGGATTTCTCCACTTCTCATTTCCCCGGACGCGGGACGTATCCGTTGGAAAACGTAGCGATACCTTCCACCATGGTCCGTACGGATGACCGGCTGGTATTGGATGATTCCTATCCCAACGTCCCCTATCTTCGCCGCATCGCGGAGCTCTGCCGGGAAAAGGGCATCCGCCTGGTGCTGACCACGCTCCCCTTTCCCGCCAACCGGGAAGAGGCCATGGCGGCCAACGGGGTCGCCGTGCTGGCGCAGGAGCTGGGTGTGGAGTATCTGAATATGCTGGATCTGGATCTGGTGGATTATCAGACCGATCTCTTTGACAGCAGCTCACATCTCAACGTCTCCGGTGCGCTGAAGGCCACGCGCTTTCTGGGAGAATATCTGCGGGACGAATGCGCCATCCCGGATCATCGGGGCGATCCCGCCTATGCGTGGTGGGATGCAGACTATCTTCTCTGGCGACAGGATCTCACCCGGAGACTTGAGGCCCAACGGGTGCTGCAGCGCAGCCTGATGCTGCTGAGCGATCCCAACTATGCCTCTGTGATCCGTCTTGCGCCGGGCTCTCCCCTGTTCCAGGACGTGCAAACCAGGCCGCTTCTGGAAAATCTCTGCGGCGGGGCGCCCCTGCCCGGCTTTGACGAGGCAGCAGCTGCCGGGCAGTCCTATTTGCTTCTGTCCAACCAGAGTCTGGGGATCGTGGCGGAGGCCGTTGGTTCGGACGTGATGGACACACCTCTGGGCACGCTCCGGGTGGAACCGGAGCGCTCACGGCTCGCGCTGGAAGACAAGACCTGTTCTCTCTCCGCCGAAGGCGACCAGCGCGCCAGCGACGCCATGTGCTTTGTTTTTACGGCCGATCTGGATCCTCTGCCCGCCTGCAGCCACGCCTTCGCCCTGACCGGCGAGGGGGTTTACGAACGCAGCGATTACTGAAAAAGCCACCCGTGCGCTGCGCGGGTGGCTTTTTGTCCGTACCCGTTTTCAGGGAGCAAAGAGGCAGAGACCGGTGCTACCAGGATTCGATGAAATGAAGGCCGGGCGTTGAAAGCACGGCATGACTCTTCCTGTGCATAAGGCTGTGACTCTTTTCGGTTGCCAGATGTATTCCATCCTATTGCTCATTTTCTCGCACTATAATCGGCTTCCTGCGCTTGCAGAAAAACATTCTTGTAAAACTGTACTTTCCGCGCTTTCCGGGGTATAATGGTCGCAGATTATCTAACGCCCGCGCTAAACCGGGTTCCGTTGGGCTTCTATTTCCTATTGGAAAGCGACCTGGTTGAGAGCGTAGACAGCCGCGGTGGGCACACAGACTTTGCCCCGGAAGCGGTTCTGCCAGGCCGCGTACTGTCCCGGTAGGTATTTTATTTTTTCTAAGCCCAACCTGAAATCATCGGAGGAATGCCATCATGTTGAATTTTACCGTGGGACCTGTTATGTCCGGCGACGCTGTGCGGGCCATCGGGGCCGAGCAGGTTCCCTATTTCCGCACGCCGGAGTTTTCCGCGCTGATGCTGGAGAACGAGGAGCTTGTCAAAAAGTTTGCCGGGGCTGGTCCCGGCTCCCGAGTTGCCTTTCTCACCGGCTCCGGCACCGCCGCCATGGAGGCGGCGGTCATCAACCTCTTCACCGACCGCGACCGCGTGCTGGTAATCGACGGCGGCAGCTTCGGCCACCGCTTCGTCGAGCTCCTGGAGATCTACGGCATCCCTCACACGGTGCTCCGCCCGGCCTTCGCCCACGGCGTCACCGCCGAAGATCTGGCGCCGTATGAGGGGAAGGGCTACACGGGCTTTCTGGTGAACCTGGACGAGACCTCGGTGGGCGTGCTGTACGACATCCGGCTGATCAGCGATTTCTGCCGCCGGAACGGGATCTTCCTCGTGGTGGACTCCATCAGCTCCTTTCTCTGCGACCCCTTTGAGATGGCTTCGCTGGACGTCCAGGCCATGATCGCGGGCTCCCAGAAGGCGCTGGCCTGCCCACCGGGCATCTCCCTGATCGTGCTGAGCGAGAAGGCCGTCAAGCGGGTCTATGAAAACCGGCCGAGAACCATGTATCTGGATTTGAAGCTGGCCCTGACCAACGGGGAGCGGGGGCAGACGCCCTTTACCCCCGCGGTGGGTACTCTCCGCCAGATCCATCAGCGCCTGCTGGAGATTGACGCGGCGGGCGGTGTGGAGGCGGAGATCGCCCGCATCGGCGGTCTTGCCCGGTATTTCCGCGGGAAGCTGGCCGAAAGCGGTCTCCCTTTCGCGACGGTCTCACACAGCCTCTCCAACGCAGTGACGCCTCTGGCTCCCACTAATGGCCATCCCGCCTACGAGATTTTTACGATGCTCAAGGACGAGTACGGTATTTGGGTCTGTCCCAACGGCGGCGAGCTGCGGGACAGGATCTTCCGGGTCGGCCATCTCGGCGCGCTCCGGGAGGTGGATTACGACACGCTGCTGAACGCACTCAAAGACATGCAGAGCAGAAATCTGCTGGACTGACAGAGGACGGGCATATGACAAAAGTTATCACCTATGGAACCTACGACCTGCTCCACTACGGGCACATCCGCCTGCTGGAGCGTGCCAAGGCGCTGGGCGACTATCTGATCGTCGGCGTGACCTCCGACGACTATGACAGAACCCGGGGGAAAATCAACAACCAGCAGTCCCTCATGGAGCGCATCGCCGCGGTTCGCTCCACCGGCATTGCCGACGAGGTCATCGTAGAGGAGTACGAGGGGCAGAAGATCGACGATATCCGCAAGTACGACATCGACATCTTCACCGTCGGCTCCGACTGGGAGGGGAAATTCGACTATCTGGGCGAATACTGCAAGGTCATCTATCTCCCGCGAACCGAGGGGATCTCGAGCACCGATCTGCGCGCGCGGCGAAACCGGCTGCGCATCGGTCTGATGGGCGAGGCGAAGAGTGAACTGACCAGTCTCTCCAAATTCCTGCGGGAGGTGGCGTTCGTCAACGGCGTCGAGGCGGTCTGCGCCAACAGCCCCATGGATGCCCTCCCCTGTGTTCCTGACGACGAGGCGCTCTTTGCCGCCGTGGACGCGGTGTATATCGCCTCTCACCCCTCCCGCCACTACGCGGACTGCAAGGCCGCACTGGAGCACGGCCGGCACGTGCTCTGCGAATCTCCCCTCGCCCTCAGCCGGGAGGAATGCCGGGAACTGATTGCCTATGCTGCCAAAAAAGGCCTGATTCTCATGGAAGGGATCAAAACTGCCTACACCACCGCCTATGAGCGACTGGCGCTGCTCTCCAAAACCGGGCTGATCGGCAAGGTTCTGTCCATCGATGCCACCTGTACCAGCAAAAAGGATCTGGACGCGTACAGCGAGGAGGATCTGGCCCTGAACTGGAACACCATCACCGAGTGGGGCCCTCCCGCACTTCTGCCGATCTTTCAGATTCTGGGCACCGATTACCAAAGCATCCGCATGGTCACGAAGCCCTTCCGGGATCGCCGGGATTTTGATGTGTTTACAAAAGTGGATTTTCTCTATGACGGCGCCGTGGCCTCTATGAAGATCGCCAAGGGCGCCAAGTCCGAAGGCGATCTGGTCATCACCGGCACCGAGGGATATATTTACGTCCCCTCCCCCTGGTGGAAAACCGATTACTTCGAGGTTCGGAATGAGAGTCCTTCGGAAAACCGACGGTATTTCTATCAACTGGACGGTGAGGGGATCCGATACGAGATCGTCGCCTTTGCCCGTTCGGTGGAGTCGGGGAAAAGCTGCCACAACATCGACAGCAATGTCTCCGAAGGGATCAGCGCTGTCATGGAACTCTTCTACGGGCAAACCGGGGTCAGCTACATATAAGGTCTCTTTGTGAGGAAGAGACGGGATACTCGTCCGCTGCGGAGAGTTTGGGCGCTTTATCGCGAGGCCTGCGGAGCGGTGATGGGCGAAAGCCTTTACAACTGGCACATCATGGCCAAGCGATACAGCAAGTACCTGGTCCGGCAGTACAAGCTGTGACAGAGGAACAGGATTGTTTTTGGAAGAGGAAGAGGCCCTATGCTGACCGCCAATTTTCACACCCACTCCACCTTCTGCGACGGGACGAGCACACCCGGGGAGATGGTGGAAAGAGCCCTGGAGCTCGGCTTTACGAAGCTCGGTTTCTCCGGCCATGTCGATATCGATCCGGTGATGGACGTCGACGCCTACCTGCGGGAAATCCGCGCGCTGCAGGAAGCGTACCGTGATCGGATCGAAATTCTCTGCGGCGGGGAGGTCGACACGTTTTATCCCGACCCCTTGCGGGGCGGCTTTGATTACAAAATCGGCTCCAATCACTTCCTGGACGTGGGGGCAGAGCGCCCGGTCTCGGTGGACGAAGCGGAAGAGAGCTTTCTGCGCCTGCTGCGTGAGTCCTTCGGCGGGGACGTTTATCGGCTGACCCGCGCGTATTACGACCGTGCGGCGCGGATCTATGACCTGACCCGCTGCGATATCATCGGGCATTTCGATCTTGTGACAAAGTACAACAACCATCTGGGCCTGATCGACGAGGAGGACCCGAGGTATCTCGGGCCGGCCATGGAGGCGCTGGACTATCTGCTGTCCCAAAACGTCCTGTTTGAGATCAACACCCGCATCATCGGGCGGGGCAGGATCTACCCCAACCGGACATTCCTGAAAAGGATCCGGGAGCGCGGCGGGGAGATCGTGATCAGCTCGGACGCCCACAGCGCGGCGGAGCTGAACAAGGGCTTCCCGGAGGCGGCGGCCCTTGCCAAAGCGTGCGGCTTTGACCACACGAATTATCTCAGCATGGAGGGCGGAAAGCTCAGCATTCTGCCGGTGGGTTTTGATTGACCGCATCTTGTCAAACGCAAGAACCCCGCACCTGACGGTGCGGGGTTCTTCAGCTTGTCAAAAAAGTCCTTGACGGACTTTTTTGACTG
>JBGUNL010000232.1:0-8680 GCA_045117295.1 Candidatus Limivicinus sp. | reverse complement strand
CGTATTACACGTTTGACGTGTCTGCGAGGAACAAAGGGCTATGCCCGCATGTGAAAAACCGCCCGCTTGGCGGGCGGATGATTATTCTGTTTCACCGCTTTTCGGAAATCATGTCCATGAGCTCCTGTATCTTGCGCTCAAAGGCTTCGGCCGGGAACAGCGCGATGCCGTGCTCATCGCTCCCCACGATCAGCCGGTCTCCGGGCTTCATCCCGACGTGGTCGCGGGCGGCCTTGGGAATGACGATCTGCCCACGCTCCCCGAGGGTGACGGTTCCCCAGATGTTCTTTCCCCGCGGCGCGGGAGGGAGCAGGCCGACGCCCTCTGTCCGTTCCGTTTTCATCAGACTGTCAAGGTTTACGCCGTATACCTGCGCAAGCAGAGAGGCTTTGTCAATGTCCGGAATGGTTGCGCCGTTCTCCCATTTGGCGTAAGCCTGACGGGAGATGCCGATCTTTTCCGCGATCTGTTCCTGCGAATAGCCGCTGAGTTTCCGGAGCATGATCAGATTGTCTTTCAGCATGGTTCATTCCCCTTTACAGGTCGATTTTCTCAAAGCGCTGGCACGCGGTTTGAAGCGAGATCCAGGTCAGCAGGAGGAAGAGCAGGGCGCCGCCGAGCAGCAGCGACAGCTGCAGAGCAAGGGAATCAAAGCCAAACGCGTTGAGCGCCTCGAGCCCGGGAATGTGATGCAGCGCCTCGGCAAGGCCGATCACAAGGAAGCACACGATGATATAGGTCACAAAAGGCTTTCCGAACTTGTATCCGGTTTTGAAAAAGCCGCCGATAAAAATCAGATTGAACAGACCGAAGAGCAGCAGGGCCGCTCCGAGAAAGAAGGGGTTGGCGTTCATGAGGGCGTTCTGGCGGTAGACCGGGGAATCGGCCAGCAGCGTCATGCGCACGACCGTCAGCGCGGCCATGCCCAAAAAGCCCGCCAGTTCGATCCAAACACAAAACAGAAACTTCCCCTTTACCACATCGCGCTTCGCGATGGGCAGCAGGGCGGAAAAGACGATGTCGTTTGCCTCTCTTGCATTCTGAAAGCTTTGAAAGAGACCCAATGTGACAAAGAACACGCCGCAGAGGATCGGGTACCCCGGAAGCAGCGCCATAAGGGCGAACAGGAGAAACAGGTAGGACAGGATAGATGCGCTCAGGCGCATCTCTTTTTGAATCAAAGCTCTCATACCGCAGTCCCCCTCTCCAAGCGCAAAAAGACCTCTTCCAGCGTTTCCCCCGCCTGGCCGTGGCTTTGCAGAAACTCCGCCCTGGAGCAGGCCGCCCGGATTTCCCCGCCGCTGATATAGACGATGTTGTCCGCGCAGCGCTCCAGATCCGATGTGATGTGCGTGGAAAAAAGGATGGTGACGCCGTGCTCCTTCAGCGTGAGAAACAGCCGGAGCAGCTCATCCCGTGAAAAGGGATCCAGTCCGCTGGTCGGCTCGTCGAGGATCAGAACCTCGGCCCTGTGCGAAAGGGCCAGGAGCAGGTTGAATTTCACCTTCATCCCTTCCGACAGCTCAATCGGCCTCTTGCTTTCGTCCAGGCCGAACAGCGTCAGGTATCTCCGATAGGCCTCATCATCCCAGCTTGGATAGAAGCTTTTGGTGACGGCGGCGATCTCACGGATCGCCTTTCTGGGGTACCAGCTGACCGTTCCGGTGGAGTAACCGAGACGCTGCTTGATTTCACGCTCGTGTCCGCAAAGCGGCAGACCAAAGAAGGAGATCTCTCCGCTGTCCGTGTGGATCAGGTTCAGCATGGACTTGATCGTGGTGGTTTTGCCGGCGCCGTTTCGCCCGATAAAGCCGGTGATCTTTCCGCTCTCCAGGGAGAACGAAACGTCACGCAGACGAAAGGCGGGGTAGGTCTTGCAGACCCCTTTCAGCTCTACAATGTGCATGGCAGCCTCCGCGCGGTGTGATTTGTATGATTATTGTAACATCGGGTTGCGGCCGAAGCAACCAACCAGAGCGAACAAAGGCTGTCAAATTCTGTTGCCCTTCGGCAGCTATTCCTTCTGCACCAGCTTCCCCGGACTGATGCCGAAGCTGGCCTTGAAGGCCCGGTGAAAGGCGGAGTAATCCCCGTAGCCGCTGCTCTCGGCGGCCTTGGCCGCGGGCACCCCCTCCCGGATGAGGCGGGCGGCGTTGATCAGCCGCTTCTGCTGGATGTAGGCGTGCACGGTGCTGCCGGTCTGGGCCTTGAAATAGCGCATAAAGTGGTAGCGGCTCATGTAAACCGACTCCGCCAGCTGCTCCACCGTCAGCTCTTTTCCCAGATTCTCGTTGATGGTGCTCAGCACCTGGCGGATCTTGGGGTCGGCGTAGGTCTCGCCCCGGGCGGGGGCCGCCTCGGAGAGCCGCCCGATGTGGATCAGCAGCTGCACGATCAGGGTCTCGCACATGGTCCGGGCGCCGAAGCGCGGGTCCGCCGCGGCCTGTTCGTAGGCTGCCGCCGCCGCCTGCAGCTCCTCCTGCTGCCTGGCCGTGGCCGTCAGCAGATGCCGCCCGCGCCGGTCCGCCAGATCGAAGCAGTCGAAGAGCCCCGCGCCCGGGAGCATGCGCTCAAAGTACTGCCGGTCCAGGTACAGGATGATGCGCTCGTAGGGCACCCGCCGGTCGATCTGCGCCTTGTGGATGGTGTGGTGCCGCACCAGCAGCACGGTCCAGGGCTCCAGGGGATAGCTCCTGTCCTCCACCAGATAATCCACCCTTCCGGAGATCAGGATCACCAGCTTGTCAAAGTCGTGGAAGTGGTAGTCCAGCTCCTGCCCGGCGGTATCCTTGAGATGGAAGTAGTGATAGCTCTCCTGCAGATAGCCCGCCCGGTTGACGGCGTGTTCGCCCGCCATGCCTGCGCCCCCTCTTTTTCAAATGACCTGTGAGGTAGTATACAGCACTTTTTGCAAGCTTTCAAGCATAGATTGCAATTTACTTTGCAAATCGTCGCCCATATAATAGGGGGCAGTTAAAACCCGAAAGGAGTATTTCTATGCAGTCCAACAACTTTTTCAAGAACAACTGGTTCATGCTGACCATGGTCCTGGGCATGGTCGCCGGCGCCATCACCGGCTGGCTGTGGCCGGGCGCCACCGCTCTGGAGCCTCTGGGCACCGTGTTCATCAACATGATGTTCTGCGTCGTGGTGCCGATGGTGTTCTTCTCCATCTCCAGCGCTGTGGCCAACATGGTCTCCGCCAAGAAGGCCGGCAAGGTCATGGGCACCACCGTGGTGACCTTCCTGTGCACCGCCGCCATCGCCGCGGTCATCATGTATGTCATCGTCCGCGTCATCAACATCGTCCCCGCCGGCTTTGAGGCCATCGAGACCGCCGAGCCCACCGAGGTCAGCGTCACCACCCTGATCATCAACTTCTTCACCAAGCCGGACTTCACCGAGCTGTTCTCCCGCCGGGCCATCCTGCCCCTGATCGTGGCGGCCATCCTCTTCGGCTTCGGCGTGCAGATGGCGGGCGGCAAGGAGACCATGACCGCGAAGCTCCTCTCCGATATCAACACCTGCCTGATGAAGACCATGCGCATCATCACCTTCTACGCGCCCATCGGCTTCTTCGGCTTCTTCGCCGCCCTGGTGGCCAACTTCGGCCCCTCCCTCATCGGCGCCTACGGCAAGACCGTCATCATCTACTACGTGGTGGCCTTCGTCTACATGTTCGCCTTCGCCCCCATCTACGCCAACTTCGGCGGCGGCAAGGGCGCGGCCAAGGTCATGTGGCGCCACCTGTTCCAGCCGGCGGCCGTCTCCTTCGGCACCTGCTCCTCCGTGGCCACCATCCCCACCAACATGGAAGCCTGCGAGGATACCGGCATCTCCAAGGATGTCAGCGAGATCGTCATTCCTCTCGGCGCCACCATGCACATGGACGGCTCCGCCATGAGCGCCATCATCAAGGTCGCCTTCCTGTTCTCTCTCTTCGGCCAGAACTTCAACACCGGCCGGGCCATCCTCGCCATCATCGTGGCCGTGTTCTCCTCCGTTGCCATGTCCGGCATCCCCGGCGGCGGCGGCACCGGCGAGCTGGTGCTCTGCTCCATCTTCTTCCCCGAGCAGATCGGTCTGGCCCTGCCCATCGCCTGGGCCCTGGGCGACCTGGTCGATCCTCCCGCCACCATGGTCAACGCCGCCATGGACTACGTCTCCACCTACATCGTCTCCAAGTACGTCGACGGCAAGGACTGGCTGCAGAAGAAGCTCAGCGTCAAGGCGGAGTAAACCAACATACATTCCTTCCATCCATACTCTCAACCATCCCAACGCAGCAAGCCCGGGGCTCGGCCCCGGGCTTGTCTGCGCTGTAAACGTATTCTAAAACGTATTGCCGAAAAATCCTCTGACCGAACGACAAGCGATTTATTTGGCCGCATTCTTCCGGATGTCATCCCGAGCGCAGCCGAGGGATCTCAAACGCCGGATACGGTACAATCTCTGAAATTTGAGATCCTTCGACTCGCCCTGCGGGCTCGCTCAGGATGACACAGACGGCGGGCAATTCATGCTTCGTACACGTCATTGCGCGCCAGTGCGGACACTGGCGCGGTGTTCACCCTGCGGGTGCAATCCGTTTACGGGCCGCCGGCGGCGGGCCGTGCGGGTCGGTGTCGGCCCCTACGGAGAGAATTATGGTTCAGCACCGTAGGGGAGGGGCCCTGTGCCCTTTATAGGTATGCCCCTCCCGCATATTTCACATTTTCTCACCGCACTCACCGGGCGCGTTGCCTCCCTTTGGATAAAGGGAGGTGCCGAGTAAGGCGAGGCGGAGGGATCAAAAAGCAAAGGCCCCATCAATCCCCCACCGCCTTCGGCGGAGCCCCCTTTAGGCAAGGGGGCCAAAGGAGCGCGGGCCGTCGAGGGTGCATGCCTTGCGGGTACGTCGCCCCTGCGGAGACATCCGGGATTATCACCGCAGGGGAGGCCCTTGGGCCTCCCGCAGCCCCGTCCCCCGGCAGACGCAAAAACTCCGCAGGCATTTGCCTGCGGAGTTTTGGATTGTGCGTTTTACTTGGCGTAGTCGACGGCCTTGGTCTCGCGCAGCAGGTGCACCTTGATCTGACCGGGGTAGGTGAGCTCCTCCTCGATCTTCTTGGCGATATCCCGGGCCAGCAGGACCATCTGATCCTCGCTGACGTCCTCAGGCTTGACCATGATGCGGATCTCGCGGCCCGCCTGGATGGCGTAGGAGCTGGCGATGCCGGGGAAGCTCTTGGAGACCTCCTCCAGCTTTTCCAGACGTTTGACGTAGTTTTCGATGTTCTCGCGGCGGGCGCCGGGGCGCGCGGCGGAGATGGCGTCGGCCGCCTGGATGAGGCAGGCCTCGATGCTGTGGGGCTCCACGTCGCCGTGGTGGGCCTCGATGCAGTGGATGACGGCCTCGGACTCCTTGTACTTGCGGCAGATGTCCACGCCGATGGTGACGTGGCTGCCCTCCACCTCGTGGTCGATGGACTTGCCGATGTCGTGCAGGAGACCGGCGCGCTTGGCGATGTTCACGTCGGCGCCCAGCTCGGCGGCCATCAGGCCCGCCACATGGCTGACCTCGATGGAGTGGTTCAGCACGTTCTGGCCGTAGCTGGTGCGGTACTTCATGCGGCCCAGCAGCTTGATGATCTCGGGGTGCAGGCCGTGGATGTTGGTCTCGAACACGGCGCGCTCGCCCTCGGCCTTAATGGCGGCGTTGACCTCTTTCTGGGCCTTGGCGACCATTTCCTCGATGCGGGCGGGGTGGATGCGGCCGTCCTGGATCAGCTTCTCCAGGGCCAGACGCGCGACTTCACGCCGCACGGGGTCGAAGGAGGAGACCGTGATGGCCTCGGGGGTATCGTCGATAATCAGGTCGCAGCCGGTGAGGGTTTCGATGCTGCGGATGTTGCGGCCTTCGCGGCCGATGATGCGGCCCTTCATCTCGTCGTTGGGGAGTGGGACGACGGAGACGGTGATCTCGCTGGCGTGGTCGGCGGCGCAGCGCTGGATCGCGGTGGCGATGATCTCGCGGGCGCGGTCGTCGGCCTCTTCCTTGGCCTGGGCCTCGACCTCCTTGACCTTCACGGCCATCTCGTGGGTGACCTCGTCGCGGACGTTGGCGATCAGGTAGGCCTTGGCCTCGTCAATGGAGAAGCCGGAGATCTTTTCCAGCATCTCCAGCTGGCTCTTCTTGACCAGCAGCACCTCCTGCTGCTGGGCCTCCACCTGGGCGATCTTGCTTGCCAGGGTCTCGTTCTTCTTCTCGGCGGAATCGATCTTCCGGTCGAGATTTTCCTCCTTCTGCTGAAGGCGGCGTTCCTGCTTGGAGAGCTCGGCTCTCCGTTCCTTTACCTCCCGCTCGTACTCGGAGCGGTTTTTGTGTATTTCTTCCTTTGCCTCAACGAGAGCTTCCCGTTTCTTGCTCTCTGCACTTTTGATCGCTTCGTTAATAATACGCTTGGCCTCTTCCTCCGCGCTTGCGATCTCACGCTCCGCAACCTTCTTGCGGTAGACGATTCCGAGCGCAAAGCCCACGGCGGCCAGAACGAGCGCTAAAACAACGGCCAGTACAATTGGCATAGTCAGTAAACACACCTCCATTCTTTCAGAATTTCGCGGTGGGTTTAACTTTTAGATATCAAGAATCTAAAGCAAGACGGGCCATAAAACGAACCCGTCGGAATTGAAAAGCAATATCCGCGGAGGGCTCCCCTGCCCGCCGCAATATTAACTAACTTATTTTACCGTTTTCAAGGTGTTATGTCAAGTGACAGACTGCGATAAATTTTCCATTTTCTTCAGGGAGCTTCCCGTGGAAAGTGCCGGAAATCCCGCCCGGCGGGGTTTGCCGCCGGTTCCGGGTTCACAGAGAAGGGAAAGTGTGTTATACTGCCAGGGCAAGGAGATGAGTGCGGCATGGATTTGAGCAATCGTGAAATCCTGGATTTGATGTGCGCGGTCGAGCGGGAGGCGGGGGAACTGCTGCTCCATGCCCGGGGCGTGCTGGCCGAGTGCAAGACCGGCCACCGGGACGTGGTGACCGAATACGACCGCCGGGTGCAGGAGCTGCTGATCAGCCGCTTTTCCGCGGCCCTGCCCGACGCCCGCTTTTTCTGTGAGGAGAACGACCGGCATGATGATCTGCATGCCGACCAAGTGTTTATCATCGACCCCATCGACGGGACCATGAACTTCGTCCGCGGCTTCCACCACAGCTGCATCTCCGCGGCCTTCATGCGCAGCGGCACCGTCTGCGCCGCCGCGGTCTACAACCCCTACGTGGACGAGATGTTTTCCGCCGCCCTGGGGGAGGGGGCCCGGCTCAACGGCCGGCCCATCCACGTGTCCGGGGAGCCGCTGAGCGAGTCCGTGGTCTGCGTGGGCACCTCGCCCTACGATGTGAAGCTGGCCGACCGGGGCTTTGCCCTGATGAAGGCGGCCTTTCTCGCGGGGCTGGACATCCGGCGGGAGGGCTCGGCGGAGCTGGATCTCTGCTCCGTGGCGGCGGGCCGCGCCGGGCTGTACTTTGAGCTGGGCCTGTCCCTCTGGGACTACGCGGCGGGCATGCTGATCGTCCAGGAGGCGGGGGGCGTCGCGCTCACTATGGAGGGCGCTCCGCTGCCCCTGGGGCCGGAGAAATCCCCCCTGGCCGCCGGCGGCAAACAGGCGCTGGAGGAGTTTCTGGCCCTGGCAAAGGAGATTCAATAAAAAATGTCATCCTGAGCGCCAGCGAAGGATCTCAGGCGCTGGAAATGCCGCCGTTTGAGATCTTTCGCTTCGCTCAAGATGACACAGTTTCGGATTTGCATCCTGTTTCAGACTGCCTTCCCAATCGGAGGGAAGTTTTTTTATCGCCCGGCGTCGTCCAGGATCTGCCGGATAAAGCCGGAGCGGGTCAGCCACAGCAGCACCAGCGCCTGCACCGGCAGCATCACCGCCAGCTGCACCGCCCGCGCCGCCAGCATCACCCGGAAGGGGTTGCCGGTGATGAGACAGATCATCCAGGTGTTGGCCAGAAAAGAGATGAGCACGGTGTTCAGCGCCGCGGCCGGGATCGGGCGGGGCGGCCGCGCCCCCCGCCGCAGCAGCAGCCCGAAGATCAGCCCTGTGCAGGCGGCCGTCAGCGTAAAGCCGGGGAAGTAGGCCCCGGTGGGGAAGAGCAGGGAGCCCAGCAGATCGCCCAGCGCCGCCACCAGCGCCGTCCACCAGGGGCCGTAGAGCATGCCGCAGACGGCCACGGCGGCAAAGCCGAGACCGATTTTCATGACGTTGGTGTTGATGGCCAGCAGCCGGGTCAGGATCACGTCCGCCGTGACCAGCAGCGCCGAGATCGCGAGCTTTTTTGTTTTTCCGCCCATGGGCACCCGCTCCTTTCGTTCGTTTTCGGCATGATTATACCCCAGGCGGCGGGCGCGCGCAAGGGCGTTTCTGTTCCCCCGGCGTTTCCCTTTGTATCATTTCCCGTGCCCCGGGAAATACTAACACCACTCTCAAGAAGGAGTGGTGTTTTGTTGCAGGGAAAGGTTGAGATCTGCGGGGTAAACACGGCCCAGCTTCCGGTTTTGAAGAGCGCGGAGACGAGGGCGCTGCTGGAAAAGGCCCGGGCCGGGGACCGGGGTGCCCGAGAAAAGCTCATCTCCGGAAACCTCCGCCTGGTGCTGTCGGTGGTGCAGAAATTCGCAAACCGCGGCGAGAG
>JBGUNL010000231.1:0-7829 GCA_045117295.1 Candidatus Limivicinus sp. | reverse complement strand
GTCGAGAGCGCCGCGGGTGCAGGCGTCCTCACAGCGGCGGTTGCAGACATAGCCGCAGACGGAGGGGAAGGGGTTGTCCTGCTTGATAAGCTTGAGCGCGTCCAGATACCGGCCCTCCTTGGCCAGCTTGATGTAGCCCTGAATGGCGATATGCGCGGGACACGCGGTCTTGCAGGGGGCGGTGCCGGATTCGTGGCAGTTCTTGCGGTTGTCCACCACGTAGTTGGGATTCCACTTGTCCTTGCCCCACTTGAGACCCAGGGGCAGCTCCTGCTTGGGATACTCCACCTCGCCGCTCTTGGTGCAGAGCTTCTGGCCCAGCTTGACGGCACCGGCGGGGCAGACCTCCACGCACTTGCCGCAGGCCACGCAGTTTTCCTTGTCGACGTGGGCGCGGTAGGCGGAAGCGGAGAGGTTGGGGGTATTGAAGTACTGGCTGGTACGCAGGGCGAAGCAGACGCCCACGTCGCAGTTGCAGAGACCGAAGATCTTGTCCTGGCCGTCGATGTTGGTGACCTGGTGGACATAGCCGTTGTCCTCGGCACGCTGGCAGATCTCCAGCACTTCTTCCTTGGTGATGCGGCGGCCCTTGCCGGTCTCCACCAGGTAGTCGGCAAAGTCGCCCAGGCCGATGCAGCAGTCGTCCTGGATCTCGCCGGAGCCCTCACCGTAGAGACGGCGGGCGTTGCGGCAGGAGCAGTAGCCCACGGAGAACTGCCCGTCGTACTTATCCAGCCAATGGGAGATATGTTCGATGGAGACGGAGGAGTTGACGGCGTTGATGGCCTTCTCCACGGGGATGACGTGCATGCCGATGCCATCGCCGCCGGGAGGGATCAGGTGGGTCTTGCCCTCCAAAGGCAGAAAGGTCATCTTGTTGAAGCTCTCGGCCAGCTCGGGGTACTTCTCCACCTGCTCAAGAACCATGTTGGTCATCTCGGCGATGCCGGGGACGAAAAGCTGCACATACCACTGCTTCTCATGGGCGGGATTCTCCCAGTTGTACTCCACAATGCCGTGGTTGGCCGCGTCGGTCAGCAGTTCGACAATGCGCTCCTCGGACTTGCCGGTAATCTTGGCGATCTCAGCCGTGGTCTTGGGCTTGCGCAGACCCATCTTCAGCATGATCTCGGCAATCTCGTCGCTGGAACATGCACGGTCGAGAATGATGTATTCCGGGTCTTCCTCGGTCAGGCGTTTGATGCCGAACTTATACGGAAGGCGATCCGTGATCATTTTGCCCAGGTCAAACAGAATCTCTCTTGCCATAAAAAGGCTCCTTTCAAAACAGGTTTTCTGTGAATGAACCACATAAATCCATTAAAAAGATTACCATATCATACGGCCAATTTCAAGCCGTTTTTCCCGTTGAGACGGCGGATTTGGTCAATTGGAGAAAAGTGTAAAAAAGACACTTGTCTTTTTGGGACGGACGGGTTATGATAAAGAAAAGGAGGGGAGTTGTTTGCTCGATCAGTATCTGATTATCCACAAGAGTATCCTGCCTGATTATTATGAAAAGGTCCTCCAGGCCAGACATCTGCTGGAGGACGGCAAGATTAAGGACGTCAGTCAGGCTGTCCGGCAGGTCGGAATCTCCCGCAGCACGTACTATAAATACAAGGATTATATTTTGGAGCCGACGGATTTTACGGGCGGGAAAAAGGCTGTTCTTTCCATGATGCTTACGCACGAGCAGGGCGTTTTGAGCGCGCTTCTGATCAAGATCTCCGAGGCAAGAGCCAATGTGTTGACCATCACGCAGAGCCTTCCGATTCGCGGGAAGGCAAGCGTCACCATTTCCATCGATGTCAGCGAGATGCAGCGGAACCTGAGCGACCTGACCGAGGCGCTCGGCGAGACGCCGGGAGTGGAGCAGGTAAGGCTCCTGGCAGTGGAATAAACCTGAGAATGCTGCAGAAACTGCGGCATTCTTTTCAACAAAAGAGGTGAACGCATGGCAGAAACGGGATTGAGTCTGCAGGATAAAAAACAGGTCAAACGCATTTTGTCCCTGGTGGAAGAGTATGACGAGCAGATTGCAAAGATCGCGGCCCTGGAGCAGGAGCACCGGGAGGGCGCCGCAAAGGCCATGAGGCAGATGAGCGCCCGGGAGGCGGAGAACGTTCTGCGCGGCATGGATGTGGAGAGCGTGAACCGGGACAAGCTGGGCATCCGCGTGGCTTCGCTGCGTTCGGCGGGCATCACGGATATGCAGAAGCTCTGCAGTCTGAGTGTCGATCAGATCAACGAGATCAAGGGGATTGGGGACAACGCGGCCTATCTCATCTATACCATCGCCGGGCGGATCCGGCAGGAGGTGGCAACCGGGCTGAAGGTTCGCATCTCCTACGACAACCAGAATGAGGAGAGCACCACTCTGCTGCACACCCTGAAAAGCGAGATGCTCTGCGGCACGCAGATCCGGGAGGCGCAGAACCTTTACGACGGCTATCACGCATTGATCACAGAGGCTTATCGGGACGCAAGACCCATGTCCTCCGCATTCCGCTGGCTGTTTACCCCGGCGGAAAAAAAGAAGAAGGCCGCGGATGCGGCCCTCTATTTGTACGGACTGCTGACGGGCGAGTACGGACAGCGGGCCGATGCCCTGCTGAAATCCTATACCGGTCGCCCGGCCGTGAACGACGCGAGTCTGTGGGAGGATTTCGCTCGCAACAGCGCCGCCTATTATGCAGAGCTTGACAGGCTGGACCGGGAGATCAGCGCCGGCATCGACAACAGCTACAGCGGACTTCCCGAGGAACTGGTGCGCCAGGTGGAGCAGCAGCCCATCCATGTGGACGCGCTGAAGGCCACCCTGCGCAGCTATCAGGAGTTCGGCGTCCGCTATATTCTGCGGCAGGGAAACGTTCTGCTTGGGGATGAGATGGGCCTGGGCAAGACGGTACAGGCCATTGCGGTGATGGTCTCCCTGAAAACGACGGGGGCCACCCACTTCATGGTGGTCTGCCCGGCCAGCGTTTTGGTCAACTGGGCCAGGGAAATCAAACAGTTCAGCGATTTGGAGGTCACCGTCATCAAGGGCGGGGACTATATGGCGGCGCGCCGTTGGGAGGATAACGGGGGCGTGGCGGTCACCACCTATGAATCCATCAGCCGCTTCGCGCTGCCGCAGGATTTCAGCTATTCGCTGCTGGTGGCGGACGAGGCGCACTACGTGAAAAATCCGCAGGCGAGAAGAACCCAGGCGCTGATGATTTTAAGCCGCAAGGCCCAGCGGACGCTCTTCATGACGGGCACGCCGCTGGAAAACCGGGTGGACGAGATGTGCTTTATCGTCGGCTGTCTCCGTCCGGACATCGCCGGGGAGATCAAAGAGATGAAGTATATCTCCGCAGCGCCGCAGTTCCGGGAAAAGCTGGCGCCGGTCTACCTGCGCCGGACGCGGGAAAACGTTCTCAGCGAGCTGCCCGCGCTGATCGAAAAGGAACAGTGGGTGGAGATGAGCGCGGAGGAGTGGAAGAGCTATATGCTGGCGGTCATGTCCGAGAACTTCATGGCCATGCGCCAGGTGTCCTGGGACATCCCCGACCTCAGCCGATCCTCCAAGGCCAAGCGGCTCCTGGAGCTCTGCAAAGAAGCGGAAGAGGACGGGAGAAAGGTGATCGTCTTCTCCTTCTTCCGGGAGACCATCCGCGCGGTGCAGGAGATCCTCGGGGAAAAGGCCCTCGATCCCATCACCGGCTCTGTGAGCGCCGTCCGACGGCAGGAGATCGTGGACGAGTTCACCCAGGCGGGGGACGGCGCCGTCCTGATCTGCCAGGTACAGGCCGGCGGCACGGGGCTCAACATCCAGGCCGCCAGCGTCATCATCTTCTGTGAGCCGCAGATCAAGCCCTCCATTGAAAACCAGGCCATCTCCCGCGCCTACCGCATGGGCCAGATCCGCACGGTGATGGTCCACCGGCTCCTGTGCGACAACACAGTGGATGAGCGAATCCTGGAGCTGCTGCGGGAAAAGCAGGAGCAGTTTGATCTTTTCGCCGAGGAATCCGCCGCGGGCAGCGAGGCTCTGAAAGCGGAGAAGAGCATTTCCGCGGCCATCATCGAGCTGGAAAAAGAGCGTCTGGAAGCCGGTCTGCCACTGGCGGAGGAGACAGAAGAAAAATAAATCAGGGAGACCGGAAACGGTCTCCCTGATTTATGGATAGAGGACAAAAATGAAAAAGAAGAAAACTCACTTGCAAGGATAGAATAGCAAAAAGATGTTAAGCAGGTAACACAGATTCTGTTTCAGAATTGTTAAATCCCGGCAGATTTTTCGTTGTCAAGCCCGCCAGCGGGTTCCATCAAAGCAGTGGGCGCGCCGCATCCACAGCGCCTTTTTTAACAGAGCGCGCGCTCCCATTCGTCTTCCCGGAAGCCGGGGATCACATGCTCTCCGCAGACCAGCAGCGGCCGCTTGACCAGCATGCCGTCGCTGGCCAGGAGCGTCAGCTGCTCCTCCTCGGTCATGGCTTCCAGCTTGTCCTTCAACCCAAGCTCCCGGTACAGCATGCCGCTGGTATTGAAGAAGCGCCGCAGGGGAAGTCCACTCTGCTTCCACCAGAGGCGAAGCTCCTCCGCACTGGGGTGCTCTTCTTTGATGGGCCGGGAGATGTAAACGACGCCGCGGGCGTCCAGCCACTGCAGAGCCTTTTTGCAGGTGCTGCATTTGTCATAACAAAGAACAGTCGCTTTCATAAAAATTCCTCCTTTTTCCACATCTTAACATGCAGGAAACTGACATTCAAGAATTCTGTCCTGACAATTTCAAAAAAATGTGAAAAAAATCTTTTCATGTTTGAAAAACGTGTTATAATAAATCAAAAGAAAAAGCGCGCATAAACACAGGGGGAATCCGTATGGCGACATCCACGAAAAAATCTCTGGCCGACGCGTTAAAAAAAATGATGGTCATCAAGCCCATCGACCGGATCACGGTCAACGATCTGGTGGAGACCTGCGGCGTGAGCCGGCAGACCTTCTATTACCACTTTGACGACGTGTATGATCTGCTGGAGTGGGTGTTTGAGGAGGATGCAAACGCCAATCTTCCCAGTGAGGTCGTCTATGACAACTGGCAGAACGACGTGATTATGTGGTTCAAGTACCTGTACGAAAACTCCACCTTCGCCCTCAATGTCTACAACTCCAACAGCCGGCTCTATATGCTGCGCTATATCCGCGGGCGGCTTCGCAGCTGTATCCGCAGCTTCTCGGAGATCGTGGCAGAAGATCGCGAGATCGACCGGCAGGATTTTGAGTTTATTGTGGAGTTTTACTCCTACATCGTGGTGGGCCTGATCTCCCAGTGGATGGATCAGGGCATGCAGCTGCCCAAGGAGATCGCCACGGACAAGGTCATGAAGGTGCTGGACAACAGCATCGAAAACATCATGTCCCGCTTCCAGAAAAACTGAACTTTCCGAATGGTTCACCGGGGCCGCCGAAGCGGCCCCGGTTTTCGTTTGCAAAAGATTCATGAATAAAATGCTCTTTCCTGTTGAAAGGGAACCCGAAATGCGATATAATTAAACAGTTACAAATGCCAAAAAAGAAGGTCGAAACACCATGGCGGAACAGAAAACAAATGTGATGCGGGTGCTGGAGCAGAAGAAGGTTCCGTACCGCGCCCACAGCTATCCCCACGGGGAAGAGGCCGTGGACGGGGTGACCGTTGCGGCACTGACCGGCCTTGCTCCGGAAAAGGTCTTCAAGACCCTGGTGACGCGGGGGGCCAGCAAGAAAAACTATGTCTTCGTCATCCCGGTGGCAAAAGAGCTGGACCTCAAGAAAGCGGCCAAGGCGTCGGGGGAGAAGTCCATCGCCATGATCCATGTCAGCGAGATCAACGCCCTCACCGGCTATATCCGCGGCGGCTGCTCGCCCATCGGCATGAAAAAGCAGTTTGAGACCTTCTATCATGAGAGCTGCCTGCAGCAGGAGACCATTGCGGTCAGCGCGGGCAAGATCGGGGCCCAGGTGGAGCTGGCCCCGGCGGATCTGATCCGGCTGACGCGGGGCAAAACCGCGGATCTGATCACAGAATAACAGAGCAGAACGGAGAACACCCATGCTGCAGAACAGCATTTTTATCAAAGGCGCGCGAGAAAACAACCTGAAGAATATCGACATTGAGATCCCCCGGGACAAGCTGGTGGTGGTCACGGGCCTCTCGGGGAGCGGGAAATCCTCCCTGGCGTTTGACACGATTTATGCCGAGGGGCAGCGCCGCTATGTGGAGAGTCTGAGCTCCTACGCACGCATGTTCCTGGGCCAGATGGACAAGCCGGATGTAGACTATATCGACGGTCTGTCTCCTGCCATCTCCATCGACCAGAAGACCACCTCCAAAAACCCCCGTTCCACCGTGGGCACGGTGACGGAGATCTACGACTATATGCGTCTGCTCTGGGCGCGCGTCGGCGTCCCGCACTGTCCCAAGTGCGGCAAAGAGATCCGGCAGCAGAGCATCGACCAGATCGTGGACCGCATCCTGGAGCTCCCCGAGGGGACCAGAATCCAGCTGCTCAGCCCGGTGATCCGCGGCAAAAAGGGCGAGCATGTGAAGGTGCTGGAGGACGCGAAAAAGTCCGGCTACGTCCGGGCGCGGGTCGACGGCATCGCCTGCGATTTGGCGGAAGAGATCAAGCTGGAGAAAAACAAGAAGCACAATATCGAGATCGTGGTGGATCGCCTGGTCATCAAGAAGGAGATCAGCAGGCGGCTGACCGACTCGGCCGAGACTGCGCTTGCCCTCTCCGGCGGCCTGCTGTATGTGGACGTGGTGGGCAAGGACGAGCTTTTGAGCTTTTCCCAGAATTACGCCTGCCCGGACTGCGGCGTCTCCATCGAGGAGCTGACGCCTCGGCTCTTCTCCTTTAACAATCCCCACGGCGCCTGCCCCACCTGCACCGGTCTCGGCATCCAGCTGCTGGTGGACCCGGAGCTTATCATCCCGAATCCCAATCTCAGCATTCTGGACGGCGGCATCGTGGCCTCCGGCTGGAACAACATCCGGGGCGACTCCATCTCCAAAATGTACTTTGAAGCGCTGGCCAAGCGCTATCACTTCAAGCTCAGCGAGCCCATCAAGGAGCTCTCCCAGGAGGCGATGAACGCCATTCTCTACGGGACCAAGGGGGAGCCGCTGCAGCTGCGCTATGAGCGCAACGAGGGCTACGGCATCATCCGCCGGGAGTTTGAGGGCATCATCAACAATCTGGAACGCCGCTACAAGGAGACCCAGAGCCCCGCCATGCGCGCCGATATCGAGGAGTGCATGTCCGAGGTGGACTGTCCCGAGTGTCACGGAAGACGGCTGAAGAAGACCGCCCTGGCCGTGACGGTGGGCGGCATGAGCATCGCGGATTTTGCGGATCTCTCTGTGGTGAAGGCGCTGGAGTTTATCGAAAACCTGCAGCTCAATGAAAAGGACAGCATGATCGCCGAGCGCATCCTCAAGGAGATCAAGGCGCGGCTGGGCTTTTTGACCAGCGTGGGTCTGGGGTATCTGTCTCTGTCCCGGTCGGCCTCGACGCTCTCCGGCGGCGAGACCCAGCGCATCCGGCTGGCCACCCAGATCGGCTCCAGCCTCATGGGCGTGCTGTATATCCTGGACGAACCCAGCATCGGCCTGCACCAGCGGGACAACGAAAAACTGCTGGCCACGCTCAAGCGCCTGCGGGATCTGGGCAACACGCTGATCGTGGTGGAGCACGACGAGGACACCATGCGGGCGGCAGACCACGTGATCGACATCGGCCCCGGCGCCGGGATAAACGGGGGCAGAGTCGTGGCCGCGGGAACAGTGGAGGATATCT
>JBGUNL010000230.1:0-2872 GCA_045117295.1 Candidatus Limivicinus sp. | reverse complement strand
TTCGGCATCCCGGTGGAGGAGGTCACACCGCTTCTGCGCAGCCGGGCCAAGGCGGTCAATTTCGGCATCGTCTACGGCATTTCCGCCTTCTCCCTGGCCCAGGATATCGGTGTGTTCCCCAATGAGGCCAAGGCCTATATGGACGCCTACCTGGACAAGTACCACGGCGTGCGCGACTATATGAAACAGATCGTGTGTAAGGCCAAGCAGGACGGTTATGTGGACACGCTCTTCGGCCGCCGGCGGTATCTGCCGGAGCTGAAAAGCTCCAATTTCAACGTCCGCTCCTTTGGGGAGCGTGTGGCCCTCAATATGCCCGTACAGGGCACCGCGGCCGACGTGATCAAGCTTGCCATGGTGAATGTGGCAAAGAAGCTCAAGGAGCAGAAGCTCCAGGCCAGGCTCATCCTGCAGGTACACGACGAGCTGATCGTGGAGTGCCCGGAGTCCGAGGCGGAGACGGTGCGCGCGCTGCTGGAGAGCGAAATGGAAAACGCCGTACATTTCAGTATCCCGCTGACGGCGGAGGCGCATGTCGGCCACAGCTGGGCAGAGGCGCATTGATGGACGTCAGGATAGAAGACGCGCGGCCCTGCCATCTCAAAGAGATGGAGTCGATCGAAAAGCGCTGCTTTTCCATACCCTGGACCCTGGATCAGCTGCGCTCCCAGCTGAAGGATGCACAGCATGAATGTATTGCAGCCCTGGACGAAAACGGCCGTGTCCTCGGCTATGTGGGGATGATGTGCGTACTGGATGAGGGGTATATCTCAAACGTGGCGGTGCACCCCGGTGTTCGCCGGCAGGGGATCGGAGATCGGCTGATTGAACGCCTGACGGAGCTGGCCGGCCAGCGCGCCCTGGCGTTTGTGACCCTGGAGGTGCGCGCCGGAAATCAGCCGGCTATTTCGCTGTATCAAAAGCACGGCTTTCTCCCTGTGGGTCGGCGGAAAAACTACTACAGTCTTCCGCGGGAAGACGCAATTCTCATGACAAAATTCTTTGAATAGAGGCATTGGCGTTGAAAATACTTGCTTTTGAATCCACCTGTGATGAAACGGCCGTCGCTGTTGTCGAAGACGGAAGAAAGATCCTCACCGATCAGATCCGCTCCCAGGCCCAGCTGCATGCCATCTACGGCGGCGTGGTGCCGGAGATCGCGTCCCGCTGCCATGTGGAGGCCATTTCCCTCCTGGCACAGCAGGCGATTGAGGCCGCCGGCATTACCAGAAAAGAAATTGATGCGGTGGCCGTATCCTACGCCCCGGGCCTGATCGGCGCGGTACTGGTGGGGGTCAACTTTGCCAAGGCCTGTGCCGCTGCGCTGCAGGTTCCGCTGGTTCCCGTGCACCACATCCGCGGCCACATTGCGGCAAATTATCTGGCTTATCCTGAATTGGAGCCGCCCTTCCTGTGCCTTGCCATCTCCGGCGGAAACTCTCTGCTGGTGGACGTGCGGGATTATACGGATATGAAGATCCTCGGCTGCACCCGGGATGACGCTGCAGGGGAGTGCTTTGACAAGACGGCCAGGGTGCTGGGCCTGCCCTATCCCGGCGGTCGTCCCATCGAGCTGCTCTCCCAAGGCGGGGATGACACCAAGTACGCTTTCCCCATCGGCCACGTGGAGGGGCATCCCTACGACATGAGCTTTTCCGGGCTGAAAACAGCGGTGATCAATCTTGTCCACAATGCCGAGCAGAAGGGTGAGGAGCTCGACCGACCGTCTCTCGCCGCCTCGTTCACCAAAGCGGTCAGCGACAGTCTGGTACCGAGGACCATGCAGGCGGCGGAGGAGCTGGGCTACGACAAGATCGTCGTGGCCGGCGGCGTTGCGGCAAACAAGCGCATCCGCGCCGATTTTACCGAAGCTTCCGCCAGGGCGGGGCGCAAGCTCTATATCCCACCGCTGAAACTTTGCGGAGATAACGGCGCCATGATCGGCGCCCAGGGCTACTATGAGTATCTGACCGGAACACGCGCCGGCAGCGATCTGAACGCATACGCGACCATGGAGATCTGAGCGGAAAGCGAGTGAAAAGAGCATGGGCATGCACGACGGACATAGGGAACGGCTGAAAGAAACCTATCTGGAAAACGGGCTCGACCGCATGAATGATATTCAGGCGCTAGAGCTGCTGCTCTTCTACGCCGTCGCACGACGGGACACCAACGAGCTTGCCCATGCGCTGCTTGCCCGCTTCGGAAGCCTGGACGCAGTTTTTCACGCAAGTGTAGAAGAACTGAGGGAAGTGCCCGGTGTCGGGAGTCATACCGCAATTTTGCTGACGATGATCCCGCAGATCATGAAAAAGAGCGCCGTCTCCAGGACGGGCGAGATCCATCAGATCACCAGCTCCCGTGACGCGGGCCGGTATCTGATCCCGCGTTTTTTGGAGGAGCAGGATGAAGTCGTGCTGATGCTGTGTCTGGACAACAAGCGCTCCATCCTCTGCTGCTGCGAAATGGGCAGGGGAGTGGTGAACACCGTCAACATCAACATCCGCCGCGCGGTGGAGAAGGCTCTGCGGGTCAAGGCCAGCTCCGTAATCCTGGCGCACAACCATCCGGGCGGCCTGGCTATCCCGTCAAGAGAGGACGATCTTGTGACAAAAAACCTGTATAACGCACTGGAAATTGTCGGGATCCATCTGGAGGATCACATCATTGTGGCAGACGGGGACTATGTTTCCATGGCGGACACCGGGATTATGCAGCACTACCGTTTTTGAGTTATGTTGACTTCTTCACGTTTCCAAAACGTAACCAAATACAGATTGCGGTTTTTCCACACCTCGACAAAAAATCGCATTTTTCCCGCCGTTCCTTGCTTTCTGGCCTGTTGAAAAACCTGTTGAAAGTGTTGATAACT
>JBGUNL010000229.1:0-2744 GCA_045117295.1 Candidatus Limivicinus sp. | reverse complement strand
CTGGTCAAGAAGAGCATGTGGATGTACGGCGGCGACGGCTGGGCCTACGACATCGGCTACGGCGGACTGGACCACGTCCTGGCCTCCGGCGTGGACGTCAACATCCTGGTCGTGGACACCGAGGTTTACTCCAACACCGGCGGACAGGCCTCCAAGGCCACTTCCATCGGCGCCGTGGCACAGTTTGCCAACGCCGGCAAGTCCACCGCCAAGAAGGATCTGGGCCGCATCGCCATGGTCTATGGTGACGTGTACGTCGCCAAGGTCGCCATGGGCGCCAATCCCGCCCAGCTCATCACCGCCCTGAAGGAAGCCGAGAAGCATCACGGCCCGTCCCTCATCATCGCCTACGCCCCCTGCATCAACCACGGTCTGGTCAACGGCATGGGCAAGGCCATGCAGGAAGAGAAGATGGCTGTCGAGTGCGGCTACTGGCCCCTCTTCCGTTACATCCCCGAGAACATCGAGCAGGGCAAGAATCCCTTCGTCCTGGACAGCAAGGAGCCCAACGGCAAGCTGCGTGAGTTCATGATGGGCGAGGTTCGCTTCTCCTCCCTGACCCGTACCTTCCCGGATCGCGCCGAGGTCCTCTTCAAGGAGGCCGAGGAGTTCACCGCCAAGCGCTATGCCATGTACAAGGCCATGGCCGCCGGCAACGTCTGATCTCCCCGTCGGCAAATCCCGTAAACCCGAAATCCGGGCAGACGCGCTGCGTCTGCCCGGGTTACCCATTCAAATTCACATTCAGAAAGGACATGCATCATGAAGGTTACCTCCACTCCCAAGGCTCCTGCCGCCATCGGCCCCTACTCCCAGGCCATTTCCGCCAACGGCTTCCTGTTCACCTCCGGCCAGATCGCCATTATCCCCGAGACCGGCGAGATTGACGGCACCACCATTGAGGCCCAGGCCGACCGCGTCTGCCGCAACCTGCAGGCTCTCCTGGAGGAGAACGGCCTCGGCTTTGAGAACGTCATCAAGACCGTCTGCTTCCTGGCCGACATGGGCGACTTCGGCGCCTTCAACGCCGTCTACGGCAAGTACTTCACCGGCAAGCCCGCCCGCTCCTGCGTCGCGGTCAAGACCCTTCCCAAGAACGTCCTCTGCGAGGTCGAGCTCATCGCTGAGATGAAGTAATCTCTCCCGCGAGAAAAACGCTGTGTCTTCGGACACAGCGTTTTTTGTTTCCCTGTTTCGTCGTCCCGTTTTTGCTCTCCCTGACGCCCGGAACGACGTGCAGGACGCTTTTCCGGCCATGCCTATATCCGTGTGTATATCTGGCCCTCCCTGGCCCCTCACGGACGTCCAGGGCGTAAAAAGCCGTGGATAAAACTCGATTTCTGTCATCCTGAGCGGAGCGAAGCGGAGTCGAAGGATCTAAAAAGATTCACCCGATTCCCAAAACTCTTTCTCCCTTCCTTCCTCGGAAGGAAGGCGTTTTTTCGGGAATGGGCCTTAGCGCATAAACAGGCGCTGTGCTTTCGCACAGCGCCTGTTTATGGTTTTGCTGCGGAGTCCGGTTCATCGCCGGACTCCATTTTTTGGTTTACCCGCATCCGATCCTTGGATCAGACGGTCGCGGTCTCTTCTTCCTTCTCCGCCTTCTTGTTGCGGGTCAGGTAGCCCATGGCTGCGTCGAGCAGCACGTAAGCCGCGAAGAGGATGGACCACTTGTCGAAGATAACCATCTTGCCGGACAGATCCTGGGTCAGGATGAAGGTGATGATCGCCGCGATCGCGGGGAGCAGGCCGAGGAACTTGCTGTACTTGCGCTTCTTCTCGTCCTCTTCCTCTTCCTCGGGATTGACCACCTTCACGGGCTCTGCGTTCGGATCCTCCTCATCGTCGTCCTTCTTCTTGAAGAAGGTGACGGTCATGATGATGCCTGCCAGGATGCTGACGAGCGTGCAGATCAGGTCGAACAGGGACCAGGTGCTGATCGGGGTGTTCCGGGCCAGAGGCGTCTCGGGCTCATCGATCTCCTCGACCGGCGTGACAGTCAGGGTGCCGAGATTCTCGGCGATGGTGTAGTTGTCGGGTCTGGCGCTGCCCCAGGTGATGGCGTAGGTGTTGGCGCTCTGGCCCACATCGGTCTGGGAGCCGGTGGCTGCGACCGTGGCGGTCTCGCCGCCCACCAGGCCGGCGATGGTCGCCGTGCCCTCGGTCAGGGCCTCGCCGTCATAGACCTTCTCGGCCGAGCCGGTGGTGACCGTCAGCACTGCCGGGGCGATCGTCAGCGTGCCGTTGTTGATGGCGACCAGCTCATAGTTGCCGGAGCCGTCTCTCGCGCCGACGGTCGCGCCGGTCACATTGACCGGGTAGCTGCCCGCGTCGGTGCCGGTTGCCGTGGCGGCCGCGCCGAAGGTCAGGCCGGGCACGCTGGAGGTAACGCCGGTGACGGTGTGCGCCGTGCCGTCATAGGTAAAGGTGCCGCTGTTGGCGGTGAGGGTCACAGGCGCCGGGGTGATGGTCAGCGTCATGGCGCTTCTGGAAATCACGAGGGTGACCTTTGTGCCTGCCGGGCTCTTCACCTCGAAGTCGCTTTCAACGATGGTGTGGTTGTAGTTGCCCACATTGACCTGATCGTAGACCTGATCGAAGCGCTTCTCGACCTCTGTGAGGGTGATGCCCTTGGGCAGCCCTATCACCGTCTCGCCGGCCTCATTGATGTAGGTGGTGACGTATTCGGTGCTGTGCGGGCCGCCATCGTAGGTGTAAGTCTCATCCTGTCCGGAGACGTAGAC
>JBGUNL010000228.1:0-11054 GCA_045117295.1 Candidatus Limivicinus sp. | reverse complement strand
CCGACGATCTTGGTGATGGCGGCGGGGGTCAGACGGAGCTGTTCGGCAAGGCGCTTGCGGGACATGCTGCCCTTCTGGTGCAGGATGCGCAGGGCGGCGCTGCGGTTGTTGCGCTTGACGCCCATCATGTTGTCGCCCTCCAGGGCCATGCCGAATCCCTCCTTTACGGGTGAGTCACGCGGTGTGCTTCGGGGTCTTGCCCTCACGGTGGATGCGGCTGCGCAGCAGGATAACCGCTGCGCCCGAGAGCACCACCAGAATGCCGAGGAGCTTCTTGACCGTCAGCTCCTCGTTCAGGAAGAAAACGCCGATGAAGCAGCTCAGTACCGGCATCAGCAGCAGGTAGAGCTTCACCAGCCAGACCTCAAAATGCTTGAGGTTGCGGTAGTAGAAGAAATAGATGCCCGTCTGGCCCAGACCGCCCAGCGCGATGAGCCAGCCCCAGCGCCGCAGCACGTCCCGGACGGCGGGCCCGATCTGCCCCGTCAGCCCGGAGCCCAGACCGAACAGCACCAGCACCACAAAGTTGTTGTAAAAGCCGATCATGTCGGCGTCCTCGTGGTACTTCTCCTGGGCGGTCTTGATGACAAAGGCGTTGGCGGTGACGCAGGCGGCGGAGAGCAGGAAGAACAGATCCGTGACGTGGATCTCCATCCCGCCGAAGTCCACCCCCAGCACCAGCAGCACGCCGAAGAGCATGATGAAGGTGCCCAGCCAGTCGGAGAGGTACAGCTTCTTGTGGTAGAGGATCACGGTGACCAGGTTCACCATCAGCACGTCGGTTTTCAAAAGGGCTGTGCCGGTGGAGAGAGAGCCCCCGGCATAGCCCAGATTCGCAAACAGATCGAGAAGAAAACCGAACACACCGATCAGCACGAGGATGAACACGGCCTTGCCCTGGTGAAACAGGCGGCGGAAGCTCTTGTCCAGCAGCAGCTGCGCGGTGAGGAACACCAGCGCCGCCGTCCGCAGCAGAAAGCCCGCCAGCAGGGGAGAGCCGGTCGCATCCACGAGGATCTTGCTGACGGCATAGTAGACGGACCAGGAGACCACCATGCCCGCCACCATCAGCGTGTATTTGAGATCTTCTCTCATCTCAGCTTTTCAAACATCTCCCGAAGCGCAGCTTCGTCCATCTTGACGGGGTTGTTGTTCATCAGCACATGGACGGCGCAGTCGCGGCAGAGCTTGTCCATGTCCACTTCGCCCAGGTCGGAGAGCTTGGTGCGCAGACCGGCAAGCTGCTTGAGCGCCGCGATGCGCTGCGCCAGCTCCCCGGTGCCGGAGAGCCCGGCCTTGCGGCAGAGAGCCTCCAGACGCTCGTCGGCATTGATGCGCACAAAGCTGTCCAGGGTGAAGGCGCAGGCCTCGCCGTGGGGCAGGTGGTAGTCCTCGGACAGGGGATAGCTGCAGCCATGGCAGCCGGCAGTGCGGGGATTGGAGAAGGCCAGACCCGCGAGCAGCGAGGCGTAGAGCATGTTGCTTCTGGCTTCCTTGTTGGAGCCGTCACGCCAGGCGATCTCCAGGTTTTCCATGATGATGCGCACGGCCTCCACCGCGAACAGATCCGCGATGGGCTGGTGGTTCACGCTCCAGAAGCCCTCCAGAGCGTGAGCCAGGGCGTCCAGACCCGTGTTCATGGTGGTGCGGGGCGGGACGGTCATGGTCAGGGCCGGGTCCACGATGGCGGCGGTGGGCATGAAGAGGGGATTGTTGATGGTGCGCTTCTCCTTGCCGCGGCTCATGACGGAGACCTGGGTGACCTCCGCGCCGGTGCCGGCGGTGGTGGGGACGGCGATGATGGTGAGAGGATGGCCGGGGAAGGGAGCCTCGCCGGTGTAGTAGGCCTCGGCGCTCTCTGTGCCGGGGGCCGCGGCAGCGGCGAACTTGGCGGTGTCCATGGAGGAGCCGCCGCCGATGCCGACAATGGTGTCGGCGCCGTTTTCACGGGCCAGGCGCACGGTCTCTTCCACGCCGGCCAGCTGGGGATTCTGCTCCACCTCGCCGTAGACGGCGGCGATGGCGGGCATCTTCTCCATCATGGCCTTCGCCTCGGGGGCAAAGTGACGGCCGCAGACCAGCACGCACTTTTTGCAGCCCAGCTCCTGCATCACGCTCTCAAGCTTCTGGAACATGCCCTCGCCGAACCAGATGCGGACCGGCTGCTTGTAGAAAAACTCATTCACCATAGATCTTGTCCTCAATGGCAGAAACCTGCTTGGCAAACTTATGCATGTTCGCGGCGCGCCAATCCTCCAGATCCTGGCACCAGTCGGTGTTCAGGAAGGTCTTGACCATCTCCACGGCCATCTCGGGGCCGACGATCCAGCCGCCCATGCAGAGGATGTTGGCGTTGTTGATGGCGCGTGCCATCTTGGCCGAGTACACGCCCTCGCAGGCGACGGCGTAGACACCCTTGAACTTGTTGGCCACGACGCTCATGCCGGCGCCGGTGCCGCAGATGAGCACGGCCTTGTCGTAGGTGCCGTTCTGCACCAGGGGGGCCACCTCGGAGGCCACCTGGTAATAGGGGTGAACCTCACCCAGATCCACGGTGCCCAGATCGTCAAACTCGATGCCGGCTTCGGTGAGCCAGGCGCGGATGGCTTCCTTGGCGGAGAAGCCGGACTTATCGCTGCCGATGGCAATTTTCATATTAATAACTCCTTCCTTATAGGCCCCTTTTGTGAAAGGGGGCTCCCGCAAAGCGGGTGGGGGATCGGCCCTTTTTACTTCAGGGCGACGGCCTTCTTGGCGGTGGCGACGATGTTCTCCACGGTCAGGCCCATGGCCTCGCGCAGGTAGGGCAGCTTGCCCACTTCGCCGAAGCGGTCCTGGATGCCGACGGCGCAGACGGGGAGCTTCTCCTGAGCCAGGCACTCGCACACGGCGGAGTGCAGGCCGCCGATGACGTTGTGGTTCTCCACGGTGAGAACGGCGCCGGTCTTGCGGGCGGAGGCGAGAACAGTCTCCCGGTCGATAGGCTTGATGGTGTGGACGTTGATGATCTCCGCGTCGATGCCGGCGGCAGCCAGCTGCGCCTCGGCGTCCAGCACGTCTTTGGTCAGAAAACCGGAGACCAGGACGGTCAGATCCTTGCCTTCCTTCATGACGTCGGCCTTGAAGAGATCGAACTTGTAGTCGGGGGCAAAGACGGTGGGCAGCTCCTTGCGGAACAGACGCACGTATACGGGACCCTCGTAGGCGTTGAGCACGGGCATGGCGGCGCGCAGCTGCACGTCGTCCACGGGCTCGAAGATCACGATGCCGGGGATGGAGCGGACCACGCCGATATCCTCCATGCTCATGTGGGTGCCGCCGTTGAGCTCGGCCGCGATGCCGGGGTCGGTGCCGACGATCTTCACATTCTGCTTGGCGTAGGAGATGGAGATGGCGATCTGGTCGCAGATGCGGCGGGTGGCGAAGGGGGTGAAGGTCTCAATCCAGGGCTTGAAGCCATAGCTGGAGAGACCGGCGGCGATGGAGGCCATGTTCTGCTCGGCCACGCCGCAGTCAAACATCTGCCGGGGGAAGCGCTCGTACAGCTTGCGGGTGCCGCTGGCCTTGGCGAGGTCGGCGTCCAGCACGACCACGTGCTTGTCCTCTTCCATCAGCTTTGCCAGGCACTCGGCGTAAACAGCTCTCATTTCCATGTTCTTATTCCTCCCCTCTGATTTCACGGATGGCGGCCTCTGCCTGCTCCTCGGAGACGGGGCAGTTGTGGTTGCCGGCGCCCAGATCCACGATCCACTGCACGCCACAGCCCTTGAGCGTGTTGAGAATCACCATGGTGGGCTTGCCGGAGCCGGCGCCCAGCTTGGCGTGTTTGACGGCCTCGGAGACCTGCTCCACGTCGTTGCCGTCCTCCACGTCGATGACGTTCCAGCCAAAGGCGGCCCACTTCTCCGCCAGGGGCGCGATGTCGTTGACCTTGGCGACGGTGTCGTCGATCTGCAGCTTGTTGTAGTCGGTAAAAGCGATGAGGTTGTCCAGCTTCTTGGCGGCGGCGAACATGGCGGCCTCCCAGATCTGGCCCTCCTGGCTCTCACCGTCGCCCACCAGGGCGTAGATGGTGGCGCCGTCGTTGGCCAGCTTGCTGCCGAGAGCCACGCCCACCGCGCAGCTGAAGCCCTGGCCCAGGGAGCCGGTGGTCATGTCGATGCCCACGGTGCGGTTCATGTCACAGTGGGAGGGGAGGTTGGTGCCGCCCTGGTTCAGGGTGAGCAGCTCCTCCTTGGGGAAATAGCCGCGGTTGGCCAGCGTGGCGTACACGGCGGGGCCGGCGTGGCCCTTGGAGCAGACAAAGCGGTCGCGGCCGGGCATCTTGGGGTTGGCGGGGTCGATGTTCATTTCTTCGAAATACAGCACGGCCAGCAGTTCCGCCACGGACAGGCAGCCGCCGATGTGGCCGACGCCCAGATGGCCGATGCAGCGCAGGATATCACAGCGGATATCCTTGCAGACTTCCTTCAGATCGTAGCTCAATTTTGGTTCCTCCAAAAATTTAATTAAAGGGTTTAACCAATTGGCAGTTTATTCTTCCCCCGCGCGTTTGTCAATATGGGAAGCCAAAGAATAAAAATCTTTTTTTCACACCCGAGTTTTTGTTGACAGACGCCCCCGGCGGCGCTATGATGATTCACGATGTTAAGCAATTATGCAAGGAGGATCCTTTCATGAGCTTCTGCCCTGTCTATATCCCGGTGGGGGTTCCCACCTTCCATCTGGAGAGCGCCCAGGATCAGTTTGACCGCTCCGTCAAGCTGCTCCGCGGCATCGACGAAGGCTTCGTCGTGCCCGACAAAATGCTGCTCTCCATCGACGATCTGCGCGCCTACATGGACACTCTGCAGCCGGACCTGATCGTCTTCCAGAACCTGACCTTCGCCAACGCCGCCTACATGTCCGAGGTGCTGCGCCGCTTTACCTGCCCGGTGCTGCTCTGGACCCTGCGGGAGCCCGTCATCGACGGGGGCCGTCTGCGCCTCAACTCTCTGACCGGCGCCTACTCCGCGGCCAACACCCTCCGCGCCTTTGACGACCGGCCCTTCTCCTATGTCTTCGGCGCCCCCGAGGAAGCGGAGACCATCGCCGCCTGCCGCGCCAGCGTCGAGGCCGCCCGGGTGAAGAAGGCCATGAAGAGCCTGAAGATGGCCGCCGTGGGCCACACCCCGCAGGGCTTCGGCTTCGGCCGCGCCCTGGACCAAGAGCTGATGAACACCTTCGGCGTGGAGCTGGAAGCCATCGAGGCCCGGGAGCTCATCGACGAGGCGAAGAAGCTTGCGGATGAGGCTCTGGATGCCGCCGTTTCCGATACCGAGAAAGCCACCGCGGGCCTTGACAAGACCCCGGAGCACAACGTCCGCGACCACGCGCGGCTTCTCAACGCCTACCGCGACTACGTCAGGAGCCACAACATCGGCGCCCTGGCCTCCCGCTGCTGGCCCGATTTCTTCACCGCCTTCGGCACCCCGGTCTGCACGGTGCTCTCCATGCTCAACGATGAGGGCGTGGCCGCCGCCTGCGAGGCCGATATCTACGGCGCCCTGTCCATGTGGATCGGCATGCAGCTGTCCGGTGAGCCCGTCTTCTTCGGCGACCCTGTGAGCCTGGACGAGGGGGAGAACACCATCACCTTCTGGCATTGCGGCGCCGCCGCCTGCTCCCTGGCCCGGCACGACACCGGCGCCGTGGTGGGCGTGCACCCCAACCGCAAGATCGGCCCCGCCATGGACTTCGGCTGCGAGGCCTTCCCTGAGGCCACCGTCTTCCGCATCGGCCGCGAGCCCGACGGCTCCTTCCGCTTCTTCCTCGCCGAGGGCGAGGCTCTGGACAAGCCCAAGCAGTTCATCGGCACCTCCATCGTGGTCAAGACCGACTCCAACAGCCGCGAGGTGGTGGAGCAGAGCGTGCTGGACGGTTTTGAGCCCCACTTCGTGGTCATCAAGGGCCGCCACGCCAGGACCCTGGAGACTCTGGCGGAGATGTTCGGTTTCGAGGTCTACAAGTACTAAGCTCTCATGAAAGAGTCCAAGCTTCACCAGGTGCTGACGGCGCTGATCGACATTGTGTGGCTGGGCCTGCTGTGGCTGGTCTGCTCCCTGCCTGTGTTCACCCTGGGTGCGGCCAGCACGGCGCTCTACTACAGCATGGTCAAATGCGTGCGGCATGAGCGCAGCCGGGCCACAAAGGAATTCTTCCGCGCCTTCCGCCTGAACTTGCGGCAGGCCACGCTCCTGTGGCTGATCTGCCTGGGGGTGATGGCCCTGGGGGCGGCGGATGTCTACGCCTTTTCGCAGATGGGTGTGCGCCCGGGGGACTTTCTCTACGTCTTTTCCCGTCTGCTGCTTCTGCCGGTGCCGCTGCTCTTTCCCTGGATCTTCGCCTTCCTCTCCCGCTTTGAAAACACCGTCCCCGCCACGCTGCGCTTTGCCCTGTGGCTGGCAGTGCGAAACGGGGGGAGGACGCTGCTGCTCCTGCTGGAGCTGGCGGGGGCGCTGCTGATCGCCTGGCTCCTGCCCCAGATCGCGCCCCTGCTCCCGGGGGCCCTCTGCCTGCTGATGAGCTACGCCATCGAGCCCGCCCTGCGTGCCCTGTCCGAGGGCCAGGGCACGGCCGAGGACTGGTATAACGAATAAATACAATTGGAGGGAACCATGTTCCACCTTTCCTGTCCCGAAGAGGGAAGCTTTGAAATCTGCGCCGGAGACCGTCCCCTGCTGTGCCACAGCCAGGAAGCCCCGGCGTTCTTTCTCGGCATGGGCCGGGAAGAGATTTCCATGTACCGCGGCAACTTCACCGTCCGTGACCGGGCGGACGTCCGCCTGCCCCTGCACTTTCTGAGGGCGGAGGGGGACTGCCTGCGCCTTGCCCATCCCGATCTCAAAGGGGAGTACCGCCTGCGCGTTTCGGAAAAGGACGGCCTGCTGCGTCTGGAGGGCTCGTGCGACGACAAGCGTGTCAACCGCCTCTGGCTGCGCCTGACGGCGGAGGAGGCCGAGCACGTCACCGGCGGCGGCGAGCAGTTCTCCGCCCTGGATCTGCGGGGCAGAAACTACCCCATCTGGACGCGGGAGCAGGGCGTGGGCCGCAACAAGCTCACGGAGATCACCCGCCTGGCGGACGCCGCAGACGGCGGCGGGGGCGACTACCACACCACCTTCTTCCCCCAGCCTACCTTCGTCTCCTCGCGGATGTACTTTGCCCATCTGGAAAACTACGAGTATTCAGAGATGGACTTCCGGGAGAAGTACTACCATGAAATTGCGCTCTGGACGCCCGCTCTCCGCCTGGTTCTCGGCGCGGGGGAGAGCTTTGAAACCCTGCTGGAAAAGCTCACCGGTTTGCTGGGCCGCCAGCCCATGCTGCCGGACTGGGCCATGCAGGGCCTGTGGCTGGGCGTGCAGGGCGGCACCGACCGCGCCCGGGAGATGGAGCAGCGCTGCAAGGACGGGGGCATGCATGTCTCCGCGGTCTGGATCCAGGACTGGGAGGGTAAGCGCGTCACCTCCTTTGGCAAGCGCCTCCAGTGGGACTGGCGCTGGAACAGGGAGCTTTACCCGGAGCTGGACAAGGTCATCGCCTCGGACGATTCGGCCTGGATGGGCTACATCAACCCCTATCTGGTACAGGGCGGGGTTCTCTTTGCCGAGGCGGAAGAGAAGGGCTACTTTGTCAAAAATGCCGAGGGCGCGGACTATCTCTTCGACTTCGGCGAGTTTAACTGCGGCGTGGTGGATCTCACGATGCCGGCGGCCTTTGCCTGGTACAAGAATGTCATCAAAGAGAACCTGATCGGCATGGGCTTTAAGGGCTGGATGGCCGACTTCGGCGAGTACCTGCCCGCGGACGCGGTGTGCTTCGGCGGCAGCGGCATGGAGCTGCACAACGCCTGGCCCATGCTCTGGGCCAAATGCAACCGCGAGGCGGTGGAGGAGGCCGGTGTGCTGGGGGACTGTGTGTTCTTCATGCGCTCCGGCGCCGCCGGCAGCCAGAAATATTCCACGCTCCTCTGGGGCGGGGACCAGTGCGTGGACTGGTCCGAGGACGACGGTCTGCCCTCGGTGATCACGGCGGCTTTGACCGCGGGCATGAGCGGTTACGGCCTCCACTGCAGCGACATCGGCGGCTACACCACCCTGTTCCATCTCAAGCGGGATGCGGAGCTCCTGCTGCGCTGGACGGAGTTTGCGGCTTTCACGCCGGTCATGCGCAGCCATGAGGGCAACCGCCCGGACTCCAACGTCCAGCTCTATGACACCCCGGAGCTGATCGCCGCTGCGGCGCGGTTGGTGCGCGTGCACGACGCGCTGCTGCCCTATCTGAAAGCCTGCGTGCGGGAGAACACGGAGAAGGGCTTGCCGGTGATGCGGCCTCTGTTTCTGGCCGCACCGGAGGAGCCAAGGGCTTACGAGCGAGACAATTACAGCTATCTGCTGGGCGGGGAGCTGCTTGTGGCCCCTGTGGTTCAGCCCGGGGCGGACAGCCGTCTCTGCTGGCTGCCGGAGGGGGAGTGGGTCCACCTCTGGACGGGCGAGACCTTTGCCGGCGGCGAACACACGGTGTCCGCCCCCATGGGCAAGCCCCCGGTCTTTTACCGCGCGGAGGGCGAATATGCCGGGCTTTTCCGGCAGCTTGCCGGGATTTGACGAGAACAGAAGAATAATCGACAAAGGGCGGCAGAGCCAAAAGCTCCGCCGCTCCTTCGTTTAGGAATAATGCACAAAAAACGACCGGAAGAATCTACAAATGGGAGAGGTCAAATCGCTTTACAAATTTGAAACATTTCCCTATAATAGGCCTGTAACCGCAAGAGGTTCTTTTTTGCGGTAAATTGATTAACGTAGTTAATTAAAGGAGAATGAACATGAAGAAACTGATTGCTCTGCTTCTGGCTGCTGTGATGGTCTTTGCTCTGGCCGCCTGCGGTCAGCAGGCTCCCGCCCCCGCTGCGGCCCCCGCTGCTGACAAGCCCGCCGAGGAAGCCTCCGCCGCTGCCGGCGAGATCGTCATCAACTTCCCCAGCATCTGGGTCGGCACCGACTCCAAGGCCGCTTATATGTCCAAGCTGGTCGAGGACTTTAACGCTGAAAACGCCGGCGCCATCAAGGTCGTCGTCGAGGAGCAGACCGATTACCAGGCCTACCGCGACAAGATCCGCACCACCATCACCACCGGCGCTGCTCCTGACGTGTGCATCCTGGACACCACCTTCGATATCCAGGCCTATGCCGAGTCCGGCAAGTTCATGGACCTGACCCCCTATCTGGACGCCGGCTGGGGCGAAGATTTTGCCGACGGTGCGTTTGATGCCTGGTCTGTGGACGGCAAGGTCTCCATCCTGCCCTTCGAGTCCGCCATCTTCCCCCTGATCTACAACACCAAGATCTTTAACGAGATCGGCTGGGATCACTTCCCCGCTACCTATGACGAGTTCTTCCAGTTCTGCGAGGACGCCAAGGCCAAGGGCTACAACGCCATGGGCCAGATGGCCGGCGACAACGCCTGGTCCTCCATGCTGTGGTACTCCCTGATCGTGGAAGCCATCGGCGGCAAGGACGTCTATGCAGACGGTCTGAAGAATCCCGCCTTCGTGCAGGCTGCCGAAGTGCTCAAGAAGATGTATGACTACACCTTTGACGGCGCCGTCTCCGCCACCGCCGGCGATGTCAACGGCCACTGGCTCAACCGCGACACCGCCATCTACCTCAACGGTCCCTGGTGGATCGGCAACCTCTACAAGGAAGACAACGCTGTTGACGGCGTGCTCCTGGCTGACGACTGCGACGTGGCTGTCAACCCCAAGTTTGAGGGCGGCCTTGGCGACGGCGGTCTCGTGACCACCGTACAGGGCTTCCTGGCCGCTGCCAAGCAGGACGATCCCGCCAAGGAGGCTGCTGTGGTCAAGTTCCTCCAGTACGTGACCGATCCCGCCCATGTCTCCGAGCTGGCTCTCTCCTCCGGCGCCATGTTCTTCGTCAAGTACACCCCGTCTCCCGAGACCTCTGTGATCTCCCAGAAGTTCACCGAGATTGCCAACAACGCCAACTACACTGTGCTGCATGTCAACGGCGCCTTCCCGACCGCCTTCTCCACCGCCTTCCCGACGGCTGTTCAGGATCTGGTTGCCGGCGGCTCTGCCGAGGACTTCGTCAACTACCTCCAGACCGAGATCGATAACGCGGCCTGATCCAAAACCTGAAAAACAGGGTGCGGTTCGTCCGCACCCTGTTTTCAACATTTTCTAAACCCCAGGAGGTGGCTTCTTGAAACTGGAACGCTCCGACAGAGGACCGCTGATCGCCTTTATTCTTCCGGCGATCGTCATGATGGTGGTCTTCTTTGTCATTCCCGTGCTGTATGTGGTGGTGATCAGCCTGTTCAAATGGAACGGCATCTCCGCCCCGACCTTCCGCGCGTTTAAGAATTTCGCCCTGCTGTTTAAGGACAAGGCGTTCTCGCGCTCGGTCATGAACAATGTGATCTGGGCGCTGGTGGCCGGCTTTATCCAGGTCCCCCTGGCGATGGTCATGGCCATCATCCTCTCCCGCAAGCCCAGGGGCTGGAAGTTCTTCCGCACGGTCTATTTCTTCCCCCAGGTCATTTCCGGCATCGCCCTGGCCACGCTGTGGCGCGCCATCTATCGGGCGGACTCCGGCCTGCTCAACGGCCTGCTCAACGCGATCGGGCGGGGGGACCTGGCCAAGGACTGGCTGGGCACGGCCAGCACGGCGCTGCCGGCGGTGCTGATCTACTGGGTGTTCTATGTGGGCTACTACATGGTCATCATGATGGCGGACATCACCACCATCGACACCTCCTACTATGAGGCCGCGACCATTGACGGCGCCACGGATTTCCAGCAGGCTATCTACATCACCATCCCGCTGATCAAGAAGACTTCGCTTCTGACCTGTGTGACCCTCGCGAGCGTCATGGGCCTGCGGCAGTTCGAGCAGGTCTACATGCTCACCAACGGCGGCCCCAATCACCGCACCTCGACGATGGTCCTTTACATGTATGAGCGTCTGCAGAGCGAGAGCTATGGGCTTGCG
>JBGUNL010000227.1:0-12270 GCA_045117295.1 Candidatus Limivicinus sp. | reverse complement strand
AAATGAAGTTCCATATGAAACGTTTTCATATGATTTGCGTCTGATAGAAACAGTACCATTTCAACAGGAGGGGACACACATGAAATACTGCCCGAACTGCGGCGCCCCCATCGAAGAGGGCCACAAGTTCTGCGCCAACTGCGGCGCGAAGCTCACCGCATCCGAGATGCCGGCCGAGCCCGTCTACACCGACGATCCCGCGCTGCTCTCGAATCCCGCCCTGCAGCCCTCGTCGGCCCCGGCGGCCCCCGCCCAGAACGGGGAGAAGGTGCCGGAGCTGACGCTGGAGCCGGATCTCTGGGGACTGCCCCCGGCGGCAAAGCCCGCGGAGGCTGCCGCCGCAGCCACAGCGGCAGCGGCAGCGACCGCAGCATCCGCGGCGACCGCCGTCCAGGCGCCCAGCTATGCCGCCGTGATGGAGGGCGTGGAGTACGACAACGATCTGCGTCGGGAGGAAGAGGCCCGCAGAAAGCGCGAGGAGGCCCGGCGTCTCTGGGAGGAGGAGCAGCGGAGACGCGAGGCCGCCACCGCACAGAATGCCCGGCCCGACAACGTCCCCAACGACTACACCATGTCCCAGAACGCACAGGAGGACGAGTCCGTCCCCCAGCTGCCGGACGAGACGCTGATGCTGATCTGGAGCATCATCCTGAGCTGCCTGTGCAGCATCCCCGGCATCGTGGGTCTGGTGAAGACCGTCAAGGCCCGCAAGGCCTTCTCCCTGGCCCAGAAGACCAAGCTGCTGTCCTCGGCCAAGATCTGGCTGATTGTCGGCACCGTCCTCTATCTGCTGCCGCTTCTGAGCAATCTGTTCTGAAAAAACACCCCGGCGAAAGCGTACCTGCGTACGTTTCCGCCGGGGAGTTTTTGTCCGGGGCCCATCCCGCGGGCCGCCAAGGGTGTCGGCCCCTACAGTAACGTTTCAACGTTTCGCCGAAGGGGCGGCAATCTGCCGCCCGCGCCCGCATGTCATCCTGAGGCGCAGCCGAAGGATCTCAACACCGGGAGATTGTACCGTGTTTGGCGTTTGAGATTCTTCCCTAAAGGACTAGGCGCTGCGCGCCGTCGCGACTCGCTATCGCTCGCTCAGGATGACAAAAATGGTCTTTGTCGGCAACATGAAAAGAACGCCCTGTGGGGCGTTCTTTTTTGTCTTTGTCTATCGTTCCTCGCGGAAGTAGGGCAGACCCAGGGAGGCGGGGGGCTGGTTCTCCCGCTTGTTGCGCATGGAGGAGAGCACCAGCACGATGATGGTGACCACATAGGGCGCCATTTTGTACAGCTCCTTGACCGCCAGATTCATGCCGGAGGGGATGTACATGTGGAGGATGTAGAGGCCGCCGAAGAGGAAGGAGGCCAGTACGCCCACGTTGGGCCGCCAGACCGTGAAGATAACCAGCGCGATGGCGAGCCAGCCGCGGTCGCCGAAGGCGTTGTTTGTCCACATGCCGGAGGCGTAGTCCATCACGTAGTACAGTCCGCCCAGGCCCGCGATCATGGAGCCGATGCAGGTGGCCATGTACTTGTGGCGGGAGACGTTGATGCCCGCCGCGTCCGCGGTGGTGGGGCTTTCGCCCACGGCCCGGAGATGCAGACCCGTCCGGGTGTGGTTGAGCACCCAGGCCGCCGCCAGGGCGATGACCACCGCCACATAGGCCAGGAAACCGTAGCTCAGAAACAGCTTGCCGAAGGCGCCGAGCTTCTCGGCCGCGGGCAGACTGCGGCGAAAGATATTGGAGGTGTTGCTGAGAATGATGGAGGGCAGCTCACTGCCGGAGAGCTTGATCAGCGAGCCGCCGAAGAAGTTGCCGAAGCCCACGCCGAAGGTGGTCAGCGCCAGGCCCGTGACGTTCTGGTTGGCCCGGAGGGTGACGGTCAAAAAGCAGTAGAGCAGGCCCATCAGCAGGGAGCCCAGCAGGCAGCACAGCAGGGGGATCAGGATGGCGAGGACGGGATTCATGTCCGCGGCGGTCTTGCCCGCCTCATAGAAGAAGGAGCCGATGACGCCCGAGATGCCGCCCACATACATGATGCCCGGGATGCCCAGATTCAGGTTGCCGGACTTCTCGGTGAGGGTCTCGCCGGTGCTGCCCAGCAGCAGGGGGATGCCCTGCATGACGGCGCGGGGAATAAAGGAGATGATATCAAACATCGCTTAACCCTCCTTTCCCGCACCGCGGGTGAGCTTGATCTGGTAGTTGATGAAGAACTCGCTGCCGATGATGCAGAAGAGGATGAGACCGGTGAGGATGTCGCCGAAGGATTGGTTGAGGCCGAACTTGGTGGCGATCTCCCCGGCGCCGCGGCCCAGGAACACCAGCAGAAAGCTGGTGAGAATCATCCAGACGGGGTTGAATTTGGCAAGCCAGCTTACCAGCACGGCGGTGAAGCCGCGCCCGTCGACGATGGTGGTGGTCAGGGTGTGGTTGGTGGAGCCCACCAGCAGCAGGCCCGCCAGGCCGCACACCGCGCCGGAGAGCAGCATGGTGCGGATGATGACTTTTTCCACCTTGATGCCCACATAGCGGGCGGTGCGCTCGGATTCACCCACCACGGCGATCTCATAGCCGTGCTTGGAGTAGTTGAGATAGACGTGCATCGCCACCAGCACCGCCGCCACAATGAGAATGTTCAGCAGGTATTTCTGGCCGCCGATCACCGGGAACCAGCCCAGCTCCGTCTTCTGGTTGATGATGCCGATGGTGGCCGAGCCCTTGGGGCTCTCCCATACCACGCAGTAGTAGGCCACCAGCTGGGTGGCCACGTAGTTCATCATCAGGGTGAAGAGGGTCTCGTTGGTGTTGTATTTAGCCTTGAAGAAGGCGGGGATGCCGGCCCAGAGGGCGCCGGCGAGAAGGCTTGCCAGAATCATGCAGACGATGATGGCTCCGTTGGGCAGCTTGCCCGGCAGCAGGATCATGCAGGCCGCGGCGGCAAGGCCGCCGATGAGGGCCTGGCCCTCGGCGCCCAGGTTCCAGCAGCGCATGCGGAAGGCGGGCGTGACCGCCAGGGACACGCACAGGAGCATGGCGATGTTCTGCAGCAGCACCCAGAACTTGCGGGTGGTGCCGAAGGAGCCCTTCCAGATGGCGCCATAGACCGCAACGGGGTTTTCGCCGGTGACCAGACTGGTGATCACGCCGCAGAGCACCAGCGCCAGCAGCAGGGCCGCGCAGCGGATGGCCCAGGATTTGTACCAGGGCAGGGCCGCGCGCTTGGCCACGTGGAAGAGGGGCGTCCGTGTTTTATTCTGCATCGGTCTTCCCTCCCAGCTTTGTCATCATCAGGCCCACATCCCGCTTGGTGGCGCCCCGGCCCGGCACGACGCCGGAGACCTTGCCGCCGCAGAGCACCAGGATGCGGTCGGCCAGCTCCAGCAGCACGTCCAGATCCTCGCCCACGTAGAGCACGGCAACTCCCTGGGCCTTCTGCTTGTTGATCAGATCATATATGGTATAGGACGAGTTGATGTCCAGGCCGCGCACGGCGTAGGCCGTCAGCAGCACGGTGGGGGCGGAGGCGATTTCCCGGCCCACCAGCACCTTCTGGACGTTGCCGCCGGAGAGGCGGCGCACCGGGGTGGACACGCCGGGGGTGACAACCTCCAGCTCCTGCACCACGGTCTCGGCCAGCTTTTTGGGGCTGCGCCGGTCGGTGAAGAGAGAGCGGCCCTTCCGGAAGGAGCGGAGCATCATGTTGTCCGAGAGGTCCATGTTGGCCACCAGTCCCATGCCCAGGCGGTCCTCCGGCACGAAGGAGAGGGCCACGCCCATCTCCGCGATGGCGAGAGGATCCTTGCCCAGCAGCTCCTCGCGGCTGCCGTCGTCCTCGATGTAGGAAATGGAGCCGGCCTCCACGGGCTGCAGGCCCGCGATGGCCTCCAGCAGCTCCTTCTGGCCGCTGCCGGAGATGCCCGCGATGCCCAGGATCTCGCCGGAGTTGGCGGTGAAGCTCACGTCGTCCAGCTTCAAAATGCCGTCCATGCTGCGCACGGTGAGACCCTTGACCTCGATGCGGGGCCTGGGGTTTACGGGCTCGGGCCGGTCGATGTTCAGGGTCACGGCGTGGCCCACCATCATGTTGGTCATCTCCTGGGCGTTGGTCATCTTCGTGGGCATGTCGCCGATGAACTGGCCGTGGCGCAGGATGGCCACCCGGTCGGACAGGGCCTCCACCTCGTGCATCTTGTGGGTGATGATGACGATGGCCTTGCCGTCGTCGCGCATGTTGCGCAGCACGGTAAAGAGTTTGTCCGTCTCCTGGGGGGTGAGCACCGCGGTGGGCTCGTCCAGGATGAGGATGTCCGCCCCGCGGTAGAGGACCTTCACGATCTCAACCGTCTGCTTCTGGGAGACCGACATGTCGTAGATCTTCTGCTCCGGATCCACCTCGAAGCCGTAGAGATCGCAGATCTCCCGGATCTTTTTGGCGGCGGTCTTGAGATCCAGCTTGCCCTCGAGACCCAGGACGATGTTCTCCGCTGCGGAGAGCACGTCCACCAGCTTGAAGTGCTGATGGATCATGCCGATGCCCAGATCAAAGGCGTCCTTGGGGGAGCGGATGACGACGGGCTTGCCGTCGATGGCGATCTCGCCCTCGTCCGGAAAATAGATGCCCGAGAGCATGTTCATGAGCGTGGTCTTGCCGCTGCCGTTTTCGCCCAGCAGGGCCAGGATCTCGCCCCGGTAGATATCCAGCCAGACCTTGTCGTTGGCCAGCACCGGGCCGAAGCGCTTGGTGATGTTCCGCATGGTGACTGCGGCAGTCTTGTTGTCCAAGGACAGCACTCCCTTCTGTGTGAGTGTGGAGTTTGGAGAAAAAGCAAAAAACACTGCCGCTGTGCCGTATGGATTTCGGTCGCGTGCAGTGTTTGGCCATGCCGTACAGGGAAACCCGCGCCGATCACGCGCTTCCCTTTGCGGCACAGGGCCCGCGCTCCCAAAGAGGAGCGCGGGCGGAGTGTTCAATTAGGCGTCGATGTTGGTGATGCCGTCAATGTCGATATCAAAGTAAGGAGCGGAGCGGAACTCAGACTCGTGGAAGTAACCGTCGGCGATGACGTTGGTCTCGGGGACAAAGTCGCCCATATCGTCCACGTCGGCCAGGTACTCGGTCAGGGTCTCGCCGTCCTTGGTCCAGGTGGCGGTGTCGAAGACCTTCAGCTCACCGGAGGCCAGCAGAGCCTCGACCTCTTCGAGCTTCTCGGCGGTGCCGGCAGCGGCGGCCTGCTCGTTGACCTCGGTCATCTTGACAGAGCCGGTGGCCAGGGTGCCGGTCCAGTCGGCGGGGATGGCCTCACCGTTGGCAACGCAGGTCATGGCGTACTCCATGTAGGGAGCCCAGTCGATGCGGGAGGCAACGATGAAGGTGTTGGGGCAGTCAGCGGCGGCGGAGCCGTTGTAGAACACGAAGGGGACGCGGTTGGCGGGATCCTCGCACTCGGTGGGGGCGCCCATGGAGTCGGCGTGCTCGGAGATCAGAACGCAGCCGCGCTCGATGAGCTTAACGGCGCCTTCCTTCTCCAGGGTGGGATCATACCAGGAGTTGGTGAAGGTGACCTCCATGGTGGCGGAGGGGCAGATGTAGCGGACGCCGAGGAAGAAGGAGGTGTAACCGGACTTCACTTCCGCGTAGGGGAAGGCGCCGATGTAGCCGACCTTGGCCTGATCGGCGGTGATCTCGCCGTTCTCGATCATCTCGTTGAGCTTCATGCCGGCAGCGACGCCGCCCAGGAAGCGGCCTTCATAGATGGAGGCAAAGCCGTTGTGGTAGTTGGCAACACCCGCGGTGTGGGCCTGGGTGCCGGTTGCATGGCAGAACTGGACCTCGGGGAAGTCCTTGGCGGCCTGGAGCATAAAGGGCTCATGGCCGAAGGAGTCGGCGAAGATGAAGTTGCAGCCCTCGTCCACCAGCTCGGCGGCAGCGTCATAGCACTCCTGACCCTCGGGGATACCGGTCTTAACCAGGTACTCAACGCCCAGCTTCTCGCAGGCTTCCTTGGCGGCGTTCAGGAAGTTGAGGTCGTAGGTGGAGTTCTCGTCGTGCAGGAAGATGAAGCCGGCCTTGACGGCGGGGGCCTCTTCGGCGGCGGGAGCAGCCTCGGCGGCGGGAGCGGCCTCGGCGGGCTTCTCGGCGGCGGGGGCGGCAGCGGGAGCGCTGGAGCCGCAGGCGGCCAGAGCGAAGATCATAGCAAGCGCAAGCAGCAGAGCAAAGATCTTTTTCATGTACATTCTCCTCATAGATTATGTTATTTATCTTCGGGCCGAACGGCCTTTGATATTTGGGGAAAAGGACGCTGTCACGAAAAAAGCAAGCCGTTCTTTCGTGACAGCGCCGTGCGAAAAAAAGCGCACTGGCGCGGACGATCGGCGCCCGGTACCAATGCCTTATACCAAAAGGAAAAAGGGGCAGGCCTCTCTCCTGTCGGTTTCTTCGATAGTCCGGTCATTTACGGTGTCCGGGTAGAGACTTCAAATCCATATCATTTGGGTTATATCGAGCGAATATTCAGTTTTCCTGGGACATTTTTAGCTTAACAGCGTTTTGCCCAAAAGTCAACTGTTTTTCTTGTAAGTTATTGCCAGAAACGACAGGCTGGATTTGTAAGGTTTGTACAAAATTCTGCCCGCTTTTTTGGGAATGACTGCCCGGAGGCGGAAATGCTTCAAAAACCAGAAGGAGTTCAGCGCTCAAAGACGATGCCGCTGTCGTCCATGCTGGCGATTCTTGCCAGGGACTCCACCCGCAGGCCCTCGCTGCGCAGCTGGCTGCCGCCGCCCTGGAAGACCTTCTCGATGGCGACGCCCGCGCCCACGACTTCTCCGCCCGCCTGACGCACCAGCTCCCGCAGGCCCACCAGGGCCGCGCCCGTGGCCAGAAAGTCGTCGATCAGCAGGACGCGGTCGCCCTTCTGCAGATAGTCTTTGGAGACCACCACGGTGTTCACGTTGCCGTGGGTGAAGGAGGGCACCTCCGCCCGGTAGAGGTTGTCGGAGATGTTTTTGGTCTTGCTCTTCTTGGCGAAGACCACCGGGCACTGGAATTCCAGGCCCGCCAGGATCGCGATGGCGATGCCGGAGGCCTCGATGGTGAGGATGCGGTTGACCCCCTCGCCGTCGAAGAGGCGCTTGAATTCCTTCGCCATGGCCTGCAGCAGCACAGGGTCCATCTGGTGGTTGAGAAAATTGTCGACCTTCAAGATCCCGCCGGGCAGCAGCTTGCCGTCGGTGAGGATGCGCTGTTCCAAAAGCTCCATGGTGTGACCTCCGATTCGTTCTCTTGAAAAATGGTAGCACAGGGGACGGGGTGTGTAAAGTAGGTTTTTATGGCAGAAAACGGAAGCCCGCCGCGCGGACTTCCGTTTTCGTGTTTGATTAAAACTCCGCGTTGCCGGTGGTGCGGGGGTGCAGCTCCACGTCGCGGATGTTGCTGACGCCGGTGAGGTACATGACCATGCGCTCAAAGCCCAGGCCGTAGCCCGCGTGACGGCAGGAGCCGTAGCGGCGCAGATCCAGATACCACCAGTAGTCCTCCTTCTTGAGGCCCAGCTCGTCCATGCGTCTTTCCAGCACGTCCAGACGCTCCTCGCGCTGGCTGCCGCCGATGATCTCGCCCACGCCGGGCACCAGGCAGTCGGCCGCGGCGACGGTCTTGTTGTCGTCGTTGAGGCGCATGTAGAAGGCCTTGATCTCCTTGGGGTAGTCGGTGACGAAGATGGGCTTTTGGAAGATCTCCTCGGTCAGGTAGCGCTCGTGCTCGGTCTGCAGGTCGATGCCCCACTTGACGGGGTAGTCGAACTTCTTTCCGCTCTTGAGCAGCAGGTCCACGGCCTCGGTGTAGGTGATGCGGCCGAAGTCGTTCGACACCACGTTGTGCAGGCGGTCCAGCAGTCCCTTGTCCACAAAGGCGTTGAAGAACTCCATCTCCTGGGGGCAGCGCTCCAGGGTGCGGTTGATGATGTACTTGACCATGGCCTCGGCGGTATCCATGTAGTCGTAGAGGTCGGCAAAGGCCATCTCGGGCTCGATCATCCAGAACTCGGCCGCGTGGCGCTGGGTGTAGCTGACCTCGGCGCGGAAGGTGGGGCCGAAGGTGTACACGTCGCCGAAGGCCATGGCGAAGTTCTCGGCGTTGAGCTGGCCGGAGACGGTCAGGTTGGTGGCCTTGCCGAAGAAGTCCTTGCTGTTGTCCACGGTGCCGTCCTCGTTGAGAGGCAGGTTGTTGAGATCCAGGGTGGTGACCCGGAACATCTCGCCCGCGCCCTCGGCGTCGGAGCCGGTGATAATGGGCGTGTGGACGTACACAAAGCCCCGCTGCTGGAAGAACTCATGCACCGCCTGGGCGGCCACGGAGCGCACCCGGAATGTGGCGGAGAAGAGGTTGGTTCTGGGTCTCAGGTGCTGGATGGTGCGCAGAAACTCCACGCTGTGGCGCTTCTTCTGCAGGGGGTAGTCGGGGGTAGAGACGCCCTCCACCTCGATCCTGTCGGCCTTGAGCTCAAAGGGCTGTTTGGCCTCGGGGGTCAGCACCAGCGTGCCGTGCACGATCAGCGCCGCGCCCACGTTCTGGCGGGCGATCTCGTCATAGTTTTCCAGGCTCTCCCGGGCGAAAACCACCTGCAGCGACTTGAAGCAGCTGCCGTCGTTGAGCTCGATAAAGCCGAAGTTCTTCATATCCCGGACGGTCCTGACCCATCCGCAGACGGTCATGCTCTGATCCGCAAGGGCGCTGGCGTCGGCAAAAATGCCGGAGATTTTCTGACGCTTCATGGTTTTGGTTCCTTTCCTGTATGAGGGGTACGGCGGTTTCCGCGGGGAAACGCCGGTGTGATCGACGGTTTTTTATTATATAGAGTTTGCCCCGGGATTGCAACGGGGAATTAAAAAATCAGCTGCACGGGACTGGGATAGTTGCAGAGGGTGATGTCGGTGACCGCGCCGCCGGCTTCGCCGTCCCGGGTCCAGGCCACGGGCTTGTCGAAGGTGAAGCGGGCCTTCTTGGTGTGCAGGATCAGCAGCTTATCGCTGTCAAAGCGCTCGGTGAGGACGGAGTTGACCACCTCGGCGAAGGCCGCGACGTTGCCCGGGTCCTTCACCAGCACCAGCTCGCTGACGCCGTCGCCGAGGGAGACCATCTTCTCCGGCAGGCGCACGATGCCCGCCACCGAGATGGAGTTGGACATGCTGCCGTAGAGCAGATTTCCCTCAAACTCGCCCCCGTCGTATTCCACCCGGGTGTGGATCGCTTCGATTTTGCCCAGGGTCTGCATGCCCTGGAGCACGTAGGCCAGATGGCCCAGCACCTTTTTCTGGTCCTGGGGGGTGGCGTAGCTGACCTCGGTGAAGGCGCCGAAGGCCGCGATGTAGGCGAAGTACTGGTCCGGCCCGAAGCCGCCCACGTCAAAGGGGTGGGGCGTGCCGGAGACGATGCGCCGGGCCGCGGCCAGGGAGTCGTTTTTGGGGAGCCCCAAGGTGGTGGCCACGTCGTTGGCGGTGCCCATGGGCAGGTAGCCCACGGGTGGGGGACTCTCCAGGCGCATCAGTCCGGCCAGCACCTCGCTGAGCGTGCCGTCGCCCCCGATGCAGGCCACAATGTCAAAGTCCGCCGCACGGCCCGCCGCGATCTCGGTGGCGTCGCCCCGCCCCTCGGTGAAGACCAGGGTGACCTCATACCCGCCCGCGGAGAGGGCCAACATGGCGTCGGCAAAATTGAGCTTGTAGGCGCCCCGCCCGGCGGCGGGGTTTACGATCAGAAGGAGTCTTTTCTTCATGCGAAAGCCTCGCTTTAACCATTTGTTGATTGTGTTATACAGAGCGTATTCCCCATTATATAGGATCGCCGCGTGCCCGTCAAGCCGGACAGGCGGCGCAAAAACCGCGGAGAGCCGGGCCGGGCAGGGCCGCTTTTTCGGAGCCGCCCTGAAACGGCAAAACCGGAAAGCTTGCGCTTTCCGGTCATTAAAGCCATTGTCGGATTTATGCCAGCTCGTTGAGCTTGCTTGCCATAGCGGACTTCTTGTGGGCTGCGTTGTTCTTGTGCAGCAGACCCTTAGCGGCCGCGCGGTCAACTGTCTTGACAGCAACTTTATAGGCATTGACGGCATTGTCCTTGTTGCCCTCGGCAACGGCTGCGTCAAACTTTTTCACCATGGTCTTGAGCTCGGTCTTATCGGCACGGTTCTTGGCTCTGAGTTCCTTGGACTTGAGATCTCTCTTGGCAGAAGATTTAATGTTGGCCATGTTTCAATCGCCACCTCCTCCTATAATAATTAGCTGTCCGATGGCGCAAAAACGCTCCATCACAACTCGCGTTTAGTGATTATAGCAAAAGAAGCCTTGAAAATCAAGCATTTTTTCAAAAAAAGTTCTTCTTTTTTTCACCCCTTATCTATTGTGGCCCAACTGGGCAAACTATACCATATCTTGATGGCAAAGGAGTCTGATGGACCATGCTTTTCAATGCCCGCACCGACCTGGCCGCCGAGGCCCGGCGGCTGCTTGACACGCGGGAGGGGCGGCCTTCCGCCCTGCCCGGCGTCCGCTTTTTGGAGGAGACCCTCTTCGGCCTGCCGCTGGAAATTCTGGAGATTGCGGAAGGCGAGGGCGCACGCCGTCTGGGCAAGGCCCCGGGGCACTACTATACCCTGACCCTGCCGGAGCGGCTGGGGCGGGGCGAGGGGGAATTTTCCCGCTGCGTCCGGGCGGTGGCGGAGCTGATCTGGCGCTGTCTGCCCGCCCGGGCGGAACATGTGCTGGCGGCCGCCCTGGGGAATCCCGACATCACTCCCGACGCCCTGGGTCCGCTGGCGGCGGAGAGCATTCTGGTCACGCGCCACCTCAAGCAGAGTTCCCCGGCGGACTTTGCCGCCTTCTGTTCCCTGGCCCTCTGCCGCCCGGGGGTGCTGGGCACCACGGGGATGGAATCCGCCCTGCAGGTGAAAACGCTCTGTCAGGAGCTGCGGCCCGACCTGGTGCTGGTGATCGACGCCCTGGCCGGTGCGGAGGCGGAGCACCTGTGCCGCACGGTGCAGGTCACGGACGCGGGCATCGCCCCGGGCTCCGGCGTGGGCAACGACCGCCTGGCCTTTACCCGGGAAAGCCTCGGTCTGCCGGTGGTGGCCCTGGGCATGCCCACGGTGGTGGACGCTGCCCTCTTCGGCGGGGACGCGGTCTCCGGCATGTTTGTCACGCCCCGCAGCATCGACAGCCGGGTGCGCGCCGCCGGCCGTGTCATCGGCTACGGCGTGGACCTGGCCCTCCACCACGGAATCTCCATTGAGGACGTGGACGCCCTGCTGGGGTGAGGCGAGTGTGGAGAGTGGAGTGACAGAGCGGGGGAAGCGCTGCTCTCCGTATTGGAGTATGTCCTCCGTTTTTCCTGTAGGGGGAGGGGCTCTGCCCCTCCCGCAAAGCCTCCCTTTGGATAAAGGGAGGGGGACCGCCGAAGGCGGTGGAGGGATCGAACCTGTCAGGCAGAAGTCGATCCCTCAGTCGCTGCGCGACAGCTCCCTTTTTCGAAAGGGCGCCACACGCGCGGAAACAACGGCCTCCCTTCATCCGCCGCAGGCGGCGGGAGGCTTCCGCCTTGCGGTGCCCGAAAAACGCTTCGGGCTTTCGCTTTTTCCTCGCGTTTTTCGACCGCTGCGGAAACACAGGCTCTCCTTTATCTGCCGCAGGCAGCGAAGAGTCTCTGTTTCACGTGAAACATTGTGGAAAACGCACCCGCAAATTAAAAATGTTTCACGTGGAACATTGCAAAGGCGGGGCAATGCTGATATAATGTCTCTCACAAAACAACGGGAGGTCCGCCATGGCAAAAATCGTTGCGGTCGCCAACCAGAAGGGCGGCGTGGGCAAAACCACAAGCTCCGTCAATCTGACCGCGGCCCTGAGTCTCATGGGCAAGCGCGTTCTTTTGGTGGACGGCGATCCCCAGGGCAACGCCAGCTCCGGCATGGGCGTACCCAAAAGCCGCCGACCCAACACCTACGACATGCTGATCAACCGCACGCCCGCGGCAGACTGCGTGGCGGAGACTGATTACGGCGACGTGATCCCGGCCTCCAAGGAGCTGGCCGCCGCCTCGGTGGAGCTGATCCAAGCCGATCGCCGGGAGTATGTGCTCAAGGACGCCCTTGCCAGCCTGTACAGCGAGTACGACTACATTCTCATCGACTGCCCGCCCTCCCTGGAGCTGCTGACCGTCAACGCCCTGACCGCGGCGGACAGCGTGCTGATCCCCATGCAATGCGAGTACTACGCGCTGGAGGGG
>JBGUNL010000226.1:0-2169 GCA_045117295.1 Candidatus Limivicinus sp. | reverse complement strand
GAGCCGGACTGGTAGCCGCCGCCGTGCACCCACAACACCCCGGGCACCCCCTCCCCGCTTTTCTCCGGCGGACGCAGGATCAGCAGCCGGATGCTGTGATCCCCCACGGGGATGCGGCGCTTTTCGGTGTGAAAAAGATGTCGTGCCATGGCTCAGAAAAAGAAACGCTTTTCCAGACCCCGGCGGAGGGACGGGATCATGCCCGCAATCAGCAGGAACAGCCCCGCCGCGCCGAAGCCCAGCAGCGAATACAGGCTCCAGCGGAACATGGGCACCGAGAAGCTGAGATGCTCGAAAAACTCCACCAGCACCGTAAACACGCCGAGGCCGATCAAGAAGCCGCCGAAGATGTAGAGCCTGCCGCCCCTGACATATTTCAGCAGGCAGATCATGGCCGTGACAAGCAGGCAGCTTGCCAGGATGACGGGAAAGGCAAAGCTCATAAACCAGTGCCCGCCGGTTTTCAGGCAGATGTACAGCACATAGAGGGCGGCGGCCGTGTGGTCCACCGGCACGAAAATCTCGCCCCGGGGGTTGCTGAACCAGCGCGGCAGCACCGCGACCACATAAAACAGAACGATTCCCCAAACCACATAGCCGCCCCAGCGGAGGCTCCCGTAGAGCTTGAAGCAGACGGTCAGGACGATAAGGACGGCCAGCGCCGACAGCACCGTCAGCGCCACCGCGCCGGGCAGATCCGCCTCCCGATGCTGCCGCGGCAGCTCGTCGGGATAGCTCTTTTCCCGGGAAAGGTCCTCCGGGTTCCAGACCGGCGTGCGGCAAAGGGGGCAGCGCTCCATCCCCTCCTGCAGCTTGACGCCGCATTTTACACAATACATGGCTTATCTCCTGTTGCTCTCAATTTCCACCGGGACCCCCAGCTCCACCAGCCGGGAGAAGAGCCGGCGCTCCAGCTCCGACTCCCGGATGCTGCGGATCATGTTGATGCAGGTCGTCCCGCCGTAGCTCAGCACCGAGCAGTTGTTGGGGTAGCTCCGCTGGGGACCGATGATAAACTCCATCCGCCGGACATAGGGCTGCATGGCTTCCGGCAGAGTCACGCCGGTGATGTTGGAGATGTTCAGACTCCCCCCGCTCTCGCCGCTTCTGCGGTAGACGGCGTTCATCACCAGGTCCTTGACAAAGACCGGCGCCAGCCGCAGCGGCACCAGCATCTGAGGCTGGACGTTGGCCGCGATCATGCCCGCCATGTTCTGGGGCGTGGCGGAGGCGCAGAGCTGGTGGTAAATGCTCTTGCAGAGCTCCTCCAGCCGATACTCCCCAAAGCGGGGATCGACGCCGATGTTCAGCACCAGGGAGAAGTTCCGCAGGGTCTCGCTGCCGTAGAGGCGGCGCAGATCCACGGGGATGGTAATCTTTACGGGCCGCTGGCGGCGGCGAGGCTTTTCCTCATCCTGCATGGCGATGACGCTCTCGGCCATCACCGCGGCCAGAAAAGCGGTCACCGTCACCGAATGGCGGTGCGCTGCGTCCAGCAGGTCCCTGGTCTTGACGATTCCGGTGGTGAGGGTCTTGAACCCGTCCGCCTCACGGGTGCCGTGAAGGCGGTAGGAGGCCGGCTCCTTCCGCCCCGCGGCCACCGGAGCGGCGTTTTTCAGGAAGCTGTCCTCCAGCTCCTCCGCCGACGCTTCCCGGTCCAGGTCCCGGATCGGCCCTTCCCGGGGAATGGCAAGGCCGTGTTTCAGTTCCAGATAGCGGGCCGTGAGATTGGCCAGAAAGACACTTCCGCCGTGGCCGTCCGTCAGGGAGTGAAAAAACTCCACCGCAATGCGGTTTTTATAATAGAGCACCCGCAGACAGCTGCGCTTCAGCTCCCGGCTGCTCATGAAGGTGAGGGGGTAGGCGTAATCCTGCCGCACCCGGACCGGCTGCCGGCTCTCCTCCAGATAGTACCAGAAGGCGCCCTTGCGCAGCGCGACGAAATAGGACGGGAAGCGCCGGCGCAGATCGTCCGAGGCCCGCTGCAAAAGTACCGGGTCCACCTCTTCGGTGAGGGTGGCCGAGACGCGGAAGGCGTTGCACCAGTCGCGCCGCGCGATAGCCGGAAAGATGAGGGCCGCCGTATCCAGGCGATACCAGTTTTTCTGCATGCTGTTCCTCTCTCCCGCCGGGTAGGACAGATCGGCGGGCGTGGTTTCCATTGTCTGG
>JBGUNL010000225.1:0-9609 GCA_045117295.1 Candidatus Limivicinus sp. | reverse complement strand
AGCCGTGTACAGCGCCACGACCGGGTAGCTGAATCCGGTTACCACCGCGCCGCTGGCAAAAGTGCTTTCATCCATGATGGTTATCCTCCTAAAATTTTCTTGGTTTCCTTGTCCGCCGCCTCATCCATGGCCTGGTAGACGGCGTTTTTCAGCCGCTTTTCCGTCGGCCGGATGAAGGGCTGTTTGAGCATGGCGCTTGTCCCGGATTCGCAAGCCCTTGCGATCATGGCGTTCGGCTGTCCGTTCGGCCAGCGCTCAGTTTTGACGTCATTGTAGCCGTCAAAGCCGATCTTCGCGCTGTAGTTCCCGAACTTGTCCCGGATGGGCGTCACGCCCATGCTTTGCACAAGGCCGATTTTCTGCTGCACGGAGATCTTCGCGGGCTTCCCCTCGTTCCATGCAGCCTTCGCGTCTGCATCTGTGACGCGGTCCAGGTTCTTAATGGCGTCCTTGATCCCGTCAGCCAGTACGCCTGCCCCGGCATAGATCGCGGTTTTGCAGACGGCGTCTGTTCCCTTCTCCAACTTGCGCAGCTGGTCCAGGTACTTGTCGATGCCCTGCATCTGAAATTTAGCCATAGCGCACGCTCCACACCCATTCCCAGTGCCAGAAGCCCGTGTCCTCCTCAAACTGCACGCTGTTGAGATACCAGCTCAGCGGCGACGCGTTCAGCTGCGCCTCGAAGTCTTCCTTCCAGGGGTCGAACTCCTGCTTGGAAAAGAGATCTGTCGTCCCGCTCATAGCGCGCTCCGCGTGGCGGCCGTTGGCCTCGAAATCGTCGCCCCGCTCCTCCTGCCAGACAAAGTATCTCTCGGACTTGAGGCGCTTCCCGTGGCTCACCGCGTTGGTGACGGCGGTGTGAATGGCGATCACGGTCTCATACCAGCTCATGAGCTCGCCCCCTGTCTGTAGGCCACCAGGGTCAGATCATCGGAGGGCGGCCAGACGTCCGGCACGAACTGGATGAGGTCCACCCGGTACTCCCTTCCGTCCTCCGTGATCGCTTTGTTCTGCGGCGTGATCTCCGCGGTGGTGTGCTGCACCCGCAGCACCCGCTTGACCTCGGTGTTGGCCTGCTTGGCATCGTAGTACCGGGCCACGCCCACGCGTCGGTTTTCATAGCAGAGCGCGGCCAGCTTCTCCAGCTGCTCCTGCGGCTGATAGCCCGGCGCGGCGGCGTCTGTCACTCTGTAGATGGTGACCACGCCGTCGTTGTAGCTCTGGCTGATCTTGTGATCAGGACGATGTGCAGCTTTCCACAAGATTCATCACGCCCCTGTTGTTCTGCATCGCGAGGATCTGGCTCTGGTAGTTGTTCTCGAACACGTCCAGCGCCGCGTCCCTCGCATAGCGGCAATATTCTTTCAGCAGTGTCCTGGGATAGCCGGGGCTGGTATAGTCCCCGGCCTTCCCCAGTTTGTCGTCCAGATAGGCCATGCCGTCCTCGATGAAGCCGGTGACGCGCTGATCCGTCACGTTGTCATCCCATGTGATCTGGAGATAGACCTTGATATCGTCCAGCAGGCCCTCCGGCAGCTCGCGCACGGCCCCGCTCATCAGGACTTGGTGACGGTGACCGTGTAGGTCTTGGTGGTGCTGCCGTCCTCTGCGGTGACGGTCACGGTCAGGGTGTTCTCACCGGCATCCCAGGTGGCGGCGGTGCCGTTGGGGATGACGGTGGTGCCCAGCGTGATCTCCACGGTGGCGCCAGCGTCGGCCGGCACGGCGTTGATGGTGTTGGTGGCGTCACCGGTCGCCGCGGTGTAGGCGGTGGTGGCCGGTGCAAAGGTCGGGGTCAGCGCCTTGTTGCCGATGCGCAGGCTGGCCAGCGTGGCGTCGGTGGAGGGCTCGCGGTTGTCCACCATCTCGACCTTGTAGGTGAGAGGCTGCAGGCCGGAGATGTCCAGGAAGAGGAACGCGTTGTTGTCCAGCGGCATGCCGTTGGCGTAGCCCTTGATCAGGTACACGCGGTTGTCCTGCAGGAACTGGTAGTGGTCGGAGTACTCGATCCGGCCGTCCCGCTCGGAGCCGATCAGGCCCAGGTAGCGGTAGCCGATGCCGAGCACGGCCTCGCCCTGCGTCACAGCGGCGCTCTGGATGATCTCGATGGGATAGGGCAGCACGTTGTTCCGGTAGGTGCCGTCAGGCGCCATCACGGTGGTGGCGGGCATCACGCGCTGGAAGTAGTCCTGCGGGTTGACCACCAGGATCAGGTCACGCACCTGGCGGGGCTTGCCGTTGGCGTCCACGGCAAGCATGCCCAGCAGGCGGCCCAGGGTGGCGACGGAGAGGTCGTTGACGGCGATCTTGGCCTTGCGGGGATACACGCCGTCGGTGACGGTGACGCCCGCGCCCACCTGGCGGGTCATGCCGATGGGCTCATCCTTGCCGGTGCCGTCGTAGAAGCCGGCCTCGGCGCCATTGGCGTAGGCTTCATAAAGCGTCTGGCGGATGAAGTTGTCCAGCCACTCGGGGCCCAGGTCCAGCATGGCCTTGCAGACGGGCAGGAAGGCGGAGAGCTTGAACAGCGTGGCGTTCACAACGGCAAAGCCCGCCAGGATCTCCTTGACGATATCGTCGCAGAGCTCGCCCCAGACGGCCTTCTGGTAGCCGTTGGTGTTGGTGATGATCTTGGCCGCAGCGCCGGATGGGATGAAGTTGATACGTCTGAGCAGCGGGTGGTCGCTCTGGAGTTCCTCAAACACGCGGTCGATGATGGTGTCCGGCATGATGAGGTTGGCGTCGGTGATGGCCTGCTTCGGGTTCTTGGCCTTGATGCAGTCGCCGAAGGCCTTGTAGAACTTGCGCTCCTCACTGGTCAGCAGGTTCGCGCCGCGCTCCTGCATGATCTTGGTGTCCATGCTCTGCTGAAGATCCTGGATGCGGGCGTCGTACTCCTGCTGCAGGTCGTAGCCGACGCGCTGCATCATCTCGTCAAACGCTGCGGAGTAGGCCTCGGCGTCGTTGGCCTTCAGCGCCTGGTGCATGGACTCCCGGATCTGCTCTCTGGTTCTCGGCTCATTCTTGAAGTCGTTGGAAATCATGGTTTTTCTTCTCCTTTTCAGATTTTGATTTTTGCCAGCGTCTCCATGATGCTGGCCTGGTTTTTGCTCTCAGGATCTCCTGCGGGCGGTTCTGCGGGTTCTGCTTTGGCTGCCGGTGCTGCGGGTGCTCTATCTGGTCTCAGCGCGTGAGCGGCCATTTTCTGGGCTCCTGCGCGCTGCGTGGCCTTCTGCATCATGCCGGCGATGGCGGACAGGTCCGCTTCCTGCTCAGCCACCCGGTCGGCAAGGCCCAGCTCCACGCACTCCCGTGCGGTGAGCCAGGTTTCCGCGTCCATCATCTCGATGAGGCGCTCCTCGCTGAGCTTGTCCCCGGCCTTCTGCATGTAGGCCTGCCGGCCTGCGGCGTTGATCACGTCCAGATCGTCCGCTGCCTTCCGCAGCTGCTCGGCGTTGCCCACAGCGCCCATCCACATGTTGTGGATAAACATCATGGTATTGGCCGGCATGACGACCTCGTCGCCCGCCATGGCGATGACCGAAGCGATGGAGCAGGCGAAGCCGTCGATGTACACCGTCTTGTGTGCCGGGTGCCGGCGCAGCTGGTTGTAGATCGCGGTGCCCTCGAACACCTCTCCGCCGTAGGAGTTGATGTAGATCTCGATCTCCGTCACGTCCGGGTAGCGGCTCAGCTCCTGGCGGAAGAAATCGGCGCTGGTTTCGGACACGTGCTCTTCATCGTCCCACCAGTCGTACCAGTTCCCCTCCACGTCGCCGTAGATGTACAGCTGCAGCACCCCGTCACGGTTCAGCGCCTGCCGGATCTCCCAGAAGTGCATCCGCTGCTTGGTTTTGCTATTCATTCGCGTTTCCTCCTTCCTGAGCCGCGATCAGGGCGCGGGCGAGTTCAAAGTTTTTGGTGATGAAGTGCTCGTCTGCCCAGGACTCGTTGATGGTTTCCTCTCCGGCTGCCCGGCGGATATCGTTCACGCTCCATCCGCTGCCCACCAGCTTCTCGATGTTGGCGGCGGAGCCGAAAAGGTCAAAATGCTCGATGGCGGAGCTGTCCATCCTGGCATAGCTCCCCTGGCTCCAGAGTTCGTAGCCGTAGCGCTTGCGGGTGATCTCCTCCCCGATCTGGTCGCAGATCGGGTCGATGGCGGTGGTCAGCGCCCGGCGCGTCGCGTTGCCGGTGTTCTCCACCTCGCCCTTGATCAGCACATCCGGGATTCCGAAGCCCCGGCATGTGAAGGAGAAGATGTCCTCGATCATGGCTTTGATGTCTCTGGTGTCGTTCTTGGCGGTGGCGTTCTTCCCGCCCAGGTTGGTGAAGTCATAGCCGTCAAACTCCGGCAGAATCGCGGAGCCGGAGGCCATGAAGGGCTTGATCTGTTTCTCCAGCATCTGCTGGAAGGTGTCCAGCCACCCGTCCTTCCCGCTCGTCATCTGGTTGACGTGCACCTTCCAGTGCTGGCCGTTGTCCCAGCCGTAGGCGCTCATGGCCGTCTGCACCAGCTTCATGTAGCTGGCGGTGATCCCGTTGATCACCGGTTTGAGATCGGTGTGGTGGAGCTTCAGGTGGATGACGTCCCGCTCGTAGAAGGTCTTGGTGTATTCCATGTCTCCCACCACCACGCCGCTGTACTCGTTCTGGCGGGACGGGAACTCTTCCCCGTCGATCCAGTCGTCAGCCACCACAACGGCGTCGAAGCCGTCCCGCTTCCTGGTCGGGATGATCAGCGCCTCGTTTTCCTCGAAGAGCTTGGCGATGGCCTTATGCCAGAAGGCGGAGCTGGACTGGTTGGTGTTCGGCTCCACGTTCCACATGTAGTACTCGCGCCCGCGGGTCTCTGTGCGCTCCACATAGGTCTTCACCTCGCAGCGGCCGATTGCATTGGCGACGAAATTGACACACGTCCAGAAGCAGAGCTCGCGGATCTGGAACTCCAGCGCGGCGTCGGATACGGCGTCGCACACCACGTCTGTCACGTCGCGCATCTGCTCCTGTCCTTCGGTGGCTCTTTTCGTTTTGAAAATCTTCAGGCCCATCGGCCCTCTCTCCCTTCCCCCGCTGCCAAACAAAAAAGCGCCGATCTGACACATCTTTCCCTGTGTCAAATCGGCGCTGGCCTGTTGTAGGCGCGGGCTCAGACTATATTCGGATGGCGCCTATCGGCGGCGCCTTCAGCGGTTCCCCGGTGCCCAGCAGTTCCTCCGCCGTCATGGCAGCGACGTGGGCCATAAAGGGGTCAGTCTTCCTGCTCTTGGCCTCGATCTTGCCGTAGTAGAAGTTCCCAGTATCTGTTCCGGCCTTTTTCCCGCTGCGGATACGCTTAGTGTTGTTCACCGCCCACCGCAGGCAGGGGTTGTCTCCCCAGTGGTACAGGCTGCGGTTGAAGCATTCCTGGATCGTCCCGTCCGCCTTCATGATGTCGGAAGGCCTCACCAGCTTCACCCTGGTTTTGTCTGCTGCGTCAAAGCCGATCTCCCGCATGGCGTCGGCCACCACCGTCCAGCGGAAGTTGTCCATGCAGAGGATCTTGACGTTGTACAGCATCCCCATCTCCCGGATGTACTCCGCCAGCAGCCGCGGGTGGATGCTTACATCGTCCACCAGCGTGCAGATCCCGGCCTTGACCCAGTCCATATACGGCGCGCGCACCCGGTGCAGCGTCTTGGACTGTTTACAGATCCAGGTGTGGTTGAGATCAAACCGATCTTCACCGCGTCGGAAGTGCAGGTCCACGCTGGCAAAGTCGCTCAGTTCTGCAAAGTCGATCCCGACGGTGCAGCTCCAGCCGGTCATGTCCGGCAGCGGCTTATTGGTCTCTTTGACCTTGTCGTAGTCGGTGACGGTGATTTCCTCAAAGCCTTTGCGGATGCCCATCCGCTTGGTCAGGAAATCGCCGTGCTCTTCCGGGGCGTCCTTCCAGTCGTTGTACTCGTCCTGGATCTCCGCCATCAGCGTCGGCATGTACTGGAGGCTCGGGTTTGCCATGCTCCAGTTCTCCGGGTCATGGACCATCTCCTCCTTCGGCAGCCGGCATACAAACGGCAAAAAGCCGTTGTCCGGTTCGCCTCCGAAGAGGATGCGCAGCGCCCGCTCCAGCATATCGTCCAGCGGGCCGTCGGAGACGTTCCCGTTTGACGTGAAGGCGCCTTCGCGCGGTTCGTCTTTCTTGCCGAGGCCTGTCCGGAACACCTTGATGTTGTCGTAGTTGAGATAGGCGTGGACCTCGTTGAACACGATCATCCCGGATCTCATGCCGTCCCGGTGGGTCGGGCTGTTGGTCCGTCCCTTGATGACGCCCCGGTTTTTCCGGCCCTGGATGAGCTCCTTCGTGTGGTAGTAGTGCTTCTTCAGCTTGGCCATGAGCTTCGGGCTGTCCAGGACGTCTGTCACGTCCTTCACCGGCCGCATGGCCTGCTCCTCGTCGTTGGCGCAGATGTCCACGTCGTAGCCCTTGGCCGGGTTGTATGGGCTCACCGCGCAGAAGGCGATGAAGCCGATCAGGCCGTCCTTCCCCGCGCCCCTGCCCACCATGGTGAACAGCTTTTTCCATCTCGGCATCCCGGGCGCCTTGTAGGTGCAGAGCCAAAGGGCGATCAGGAACTCCTCCCATGGGAAGAGCCGGAACGGAAAGTATGTCTGCAATCTTACATACTTCTCGAAGCGCTCGGCCTCAAAAATCAGTTCCTCGTTCTCGAAAACGCGCCGGATGTAAGCAGCCAGCGCGGTCTGCTCCGGGCACACGCGGGGCTTCCCGGATTCCACCAGGCGGAGATAGGTCTCTACCGCCGGCGGGATGCTAGAGCTCATCGTCTTCTGGCAGCGCGTTCGGCCTGGCTCCCGATCTCGGCGCGCTGATATCGCGGAAGCCCAGGGCCGCGTAGATGTCCAGCATCTTGTTGGACGTCTGGTGCCGGATTGTCAGGCTCCGGTTTTCCACCAGCATCCCGCGCTTTTCATCCATGACCACGACGCCCCGCTCGTTGATGTCGTCGGTCAGATGCTGGTACTCGCACCAGAGATCCAGATACCGGCTGAGCAGCTCCGTGTATACCGGCTCGACCAGGCCGCGCGCTTCCAGGCTGTCTTTCAAACTGTCCTTCAGATCGCGGAAGGCTTTGGTCGCTCTGATATTTTTCGATTTCGCCATCCCGCTCACCTCCGCACAGTTTCTGGCAAGTTCCCGCTCCGTTGAGCAAAACGCCGCCGTTTTTGAGCAGGTCCTCCCGCTCACGGGCGTTCCCCCATAATTGCCGGCGTTTTATTGTTCCCGCGCGCACGGCGGCAGCGCGCACACGCCGTTTTCTCTCTTTTGTCTGGGACCCTCCAGATTCGGCCCGACGAAAATTTTTTTCGTTTTTTCGACCGGGGGGTGTCCTCGATCAGTCCCATCTCTCCGCCGTGAGCGGCGCCTTATTCGGCGCGCACCGCCGCAGACTTTCCGGATGTTCTTCCTCGTGGCACATCTTGCACACGGTGACCAGCTGCCGCTCCCCCGTGTCCGGGTCGAAGATACTGAGCGCCAGGTCTGGTCGCTCCCTCAGGTGCTTGACGTGGTGGACGATGCTGCCGCGGCTGTACTTCCCGCGCGCCTTGCAGATCTGGCACTCGCAGTTATCCAGCTTCAGCACGGCCTGGCGGACGCCGTCCGGCCCGGCCCACTCGCTCCAGGAGTAGAACAGATCCTCACGCCCCTTTGCGGTCAGCTTCCGCAGCTGATCCAGGCGCGTCGGAGAAATTTTATCCAGCAAGTTTATCACCAAGAAAATCAAAAAGCCCGCGTCGCTGACATGCATACTGAACTGCAATCAACGGCGCGAGCTTGTGTACGTAGCGCTGGCCTGGTCGATATTCACGATGATCTCCGCCCTGCAAGCGTGGCATTGCACGCTGATTCCGTGCATCTCGCCGCCCGGCGGGACGCGGACGCCGCGGATTTTCCGGCGGCAGTTGGGGCAGAGGATCGCTTGATTTTGCATATTCAGTATACCACAAGTGAGATGTTTCCGCAAGGTCTGGCGGCTTTCGGAATCTTTCATCGCGTGCCTCCCGCCTTCTCGCGCTCGCCGCCCCCGGATCGGCGGATGTATCGCACCTGTCGGCGCGTGAGCTCATACAGGCTCAGGTGGGCCGTGGTAAAGCACAGCGGGCACGGACCAGGCTTCGGTTCCTCCTGGAGTTCCTCCAGGATGTATGCCGGCTCGCTCCTCCCGGTGATCCTGACGCGTTCCAGCTTCTCCTTACAGGCGGCGCAGCATTTAATCCGCGGCATATCTGTGCCCTCCTCTCTTTGGCGCTCTCGGCATGATGATCTGTCCGCCGCGCAGCCTGGGCGCCACGGGCAGCACATAACGGATGTACTTCCCGATCACGAGTCCGTCTTCATCCTGGATCTCTCTCACGTCCTTGATGACGGCGCCGGGCGGCGGCGCCAGCTCGTCGACGCTCTGGATCTCTTCTGGCTCGGAGAGCACGGGCTGCACGAGCCCGCGGCTCCCGCTCCACCCCTTCTGCCCGGGCAGCTTCCCGTGGACGTTGCCCACCATGTACTCGGCCAGTGTTGTCCGGTCGGGATCGCTGTCCAGGTCCTTGACAATGACGGTGCCCTCCCCGCCGAAGGCCGGCCAGATCGAACGGGCCAGCGCCACGGCGTCGGAGGGGATGACCAGGTGCTGGTGGATCCGTGCCGGAGCCTGCCGCCGTGGGCTCCAGTTTGCTGTCTCCCAGAATCCCGGCAGCGCCTTCCCGGTCTGCTTGCGGTATTCTGTGCGGAGCTTTCGGAGAAATCGGGTGAGATCCCCGGCGGCCTTCTCGTAGCCCTCGGAGCCCGGCACGTTCTCGGCGGCGTTCGGGCTGCCCGGATAGTGGCTGGCGTCATACTTCAGCGTGACGAACCCATCCCCGGCGGAGAAGTTGCACGCGATCCCCCGGGCGAGTCTCTGGACGCTGCTCCTCTCGTTGGCCTTGATCTTGCTCTCGGAGCTGCTCCCTGCCCGGCGGATGCCTCTCGGCTTTTTCCGGTCGGCTTTCGAGGACAGCAGGCTCGCCTGTTCCTCGACAGTCCGTCCGGAGATGACGTAGTACTTCATGAGCTTTTTCATCTCCCCGATGATCCTCCATCACGTTGTGTCCTGACGTTAGCCGGAAAAAAGTCTCGCAAGAAACGCGCGCACGCGCATATATAATATGAACGTGCTGCCGCGTTTCCCGCTCCGGCTTTCACGGATGGCTCGTCAGCCAGCCTTTGCTTGCATCGTGTTGGTGTTGCACCTTGCGCTGTCAGGAGTCGAACCATCGAGCTTGCGGACTCGAACCACGCTTCACAACACAGAGACCCGGTCTCTAAATGGCCTGCCGGCCTTTGGTGCGGCAAGGCGGAATCGAACCGCCCGCACGCCCGCGCGCGTATTGAACGACGTGCCTGACTCCAGATGCCGCATAGATGAGGGGACGGGCGCCCGCCCCCTCGATACCCCACGCATTTTGGACGCCCGGTCGACAGCGTTGCTGGACTTATCGGGGCGCCAGCTGCCCCCGGTTTCTTTCACGTCTAGGCCCGAACAAGACACCGGAAAAGAAATGCGCCTTTGGTGCGGC
>JBGUNL010000224.1:0-4073 GCA_045117295.1 Candidatus Limivicinus sp. | reverse complement strand
GGAGTTGCCCGTCAAAAATTCATACTCGGAGTTGGGCGTGGTGCCGCCGTAGACCGAGACCAGGGCGTGCCCCTTGACGGTATTCTCCGTCAGGCCGTCGATGACGGGCATGACGGGCCGGTCGGTCTCCAGTTCCCCGTAGACACGGAGGTCGGAGAAGGCCTCGTTCATGACCACGATGACCGTGGGCAGCTTGTCGGGGACCTGCGTTTCCGGGGCGTATTCTGCCTCCGCCGCGCGGATCTGCGCGGGGCTGTAACCCGCGGGCTTCGTAACGATCAGCTCGTTGAGCTCGAGGGTGAAGTTCAGCAGGAAGCCGTTGTTGACCGCGCCCTCGCGCCCCCAGGGGAGGGAGCGGATGGGCCGCAGACCCATGTGCAGACCCAGAGTCAGGGCGATCGCCAGTACCAGCGCCGCGATGCGCAGGGGCCAGCGCCTGGCGGGCGCCTCGGTCTCCACGCCGGTCAGGGCCAGCGCCGCCGCGGCCCAGACGCTCACCGCCAGGTACATCCAGGGGGTGAAGCGCAGGTGGTAGTTGCCCAGCACGTTGATAGCCGTGCCCGCGGCAGCAAAGTCCGAGGGGGACATGCCGGTGCCCCGGGCGGCATAGGTAAAGGCGTTGACGATGCCGAGGAAGAGCAGCAGGCCGCTTGTCAGTCCGATCGCGATGCGGCCGCCGTTTTTCGGCAGAAAGGACAGAGGCAGCGCCAGCGCCAGCATGGGCACCAGCACGCAGAGCGCCCCCAGCAGCAGCTTCCAGACGGAGACCAGGCGGATGGTCTCGTTTGCGATCTGCACCAGCAGCACCGTGAGCAGCGCCGCAGCGCAGCCCAGCAGCGCCAGGACCCACCAGGCCCCGCGCCCGGTGATGCGGACACGCACCAGGCCTGCCGCCGCGACGCAGAGGGCGGCAGCGGCGCACCAGAGGGGCGGCACCGCAAACAGCAGCCCCAGGGCAAACGCCAGCGCCCCCAGGGCCGCGGTGCAGAGCAGTCTTTTTTTGGAAAGGGAAAAGGTCAGATTCATGGATGATCTCCGGCAGGCTTGCCAGCGGGTTTTTCCTTATACTAGCATAATCACCCCGCCGGCGCAAGTGCGGCGGGCCGCAAAGCGCACGGGCAAAGCCCTTGGGACTTTGTCTGTGACCTAAAAACAGCACGGACGAAAGTCCGTGCTGTTTTTTGCTTTTCTTGGCAGCAGTTATTGCTTGTAGTTGTGCGCTTCCTGCAGAACCATTTCCTTGACCTTCAGCAGACGCACCTTGGTGGAGTTCTCGTTTTCCTCCAGCTTCATGGAGATGTACTTGATATTTTTCTCCAGATCCGGGATCATCACGTATTCCAGGGCGTTGACGCGCCTGCGGGTCTTTTCGATCTCCTCGGCCAGCAGCTGCATGGTCTTCTCCACCTGCGCCAGCTCCAGCATATCCTCGAAGACCTTGGCCATGTGCTCCAGGGCGTCGTCCAGCTCGCCGCTGGTCTGCGCGAAGCCGTAGGGGTAGATCTCCGTGGGATCGTTGTTTTTGGTCTGGAAGCTGTAGAGGGGGACGTTCACCGACATGATGTTCTTGAACTTCATGTCCAGCTCCACGCTCTGGCGGGGATACAGCAGCGCCTGTTCCATCATCTCCGGGGACATGATGGAGCTGGCCACCTGCAGGGATGCGAAGGCCTCGGTCAGACCCTCCTCCACGCGGAGCCGCAGCTGCTTGTTGCGCTTGACCACGTCCATGAACTGGCGCATCAGCTCGTCGCGCTTATCCTTGAGCAGCTTGTGGCCGCGCCGGGCGGTCTTCAGTCTGCCCTTGAGCTGGTTGAGCACCATTCTGGTCGGGGTTATTGTCGTACCTGCCAAAAAGCATCACCTCCAATAATTTGATTCGATTGCGAAACGAGGTCTTACTCTTTCGGCATGTACTTTTCGATGTACTCGGTCTTGATGCGCTTGAGCTCGCGGCGCGGCAGGATGCTCAGCAGCTTCCAGCCGATGTCCAGGGTCTCCTGGATGGAGCGGTTGGTGGTGTTGCCCTGGCTGACGTAGACCTTCTCAAACTCCTCGGCGAACTTGGCGAAGAGCTTGTCGTCGTCACTCAGCGCGGCCTCGCCCAGAATGGTCATCAGCTCCTTGGCGTCCTTGCCGCGGGAGTAGGCGGCGAAGAGCTGGTTCATGGTGCCGGCGTGATCCTCGCGGGTCTTGCCGACGCCGATGCCCTTGTCCTTCAGTCGGCTCAGAGAGGGCAGCACGTCCACGGGAGGCACGAGGCCCTTGCGGTGCAGGTCGCGGGAGAGGATGATCTGACCCTCGGTGATGTAGCCGGTCAGGTCGGGGATGGGGTGGGTCTTGTCGTCCTCGGGCATGGTCAGGATGGGGATCATGGTGATGGAGCCCTTCTTGCCCAGGCGGCGGCCGGCGCGCTCGTACATGGTGGCAAGGTCGGTGTACATGTAGCCGGGATAGCCGCGGCGGCCCGGGACTTCCTTCTTGGCCGCGGAGATCTCACGCAGAGCCTCGGCGTAGTTGGTGATGTCCGTCAGGATGACCAGCACCTGCATGTCCTTCTCAAAGGCCAGGTACTCGGCGGCGGTCAGGGCCATACGCGGAGTGGCGATACGCTCGACGGCGGGGTCGTTGGCCAGGTTCGAGAAGACCACGGTGCGGTCGATGGCGCCGGTGCGGCGGAAGTCGTTGATGAAGTACTCGGACTCCTCAAAGGTGATGCCGATGGCGGCGAAGACCACGGCGAAGGTCTCGTTGTCGCCCAGAACTCTCGCCTGGCGGGCGATCTGGGCGGCCAGGGCCGCGTGGGGCAGACCGGAGCCGGAGAAGATGGGCAGCTTCTGGCCGCGGACCAGGGTGTTCAGGCCGTCGATGGTGGAGACGCCGGTCTGGATAAACTCAGCGGGGTAGGCGCGGGCGGCGGGGTTCATGGGCAGGCCGTTGATGTCCATGTGGGCGTCGGCCAGGATGGCGGGACCGCCGTCGATGGGATTGCCCATGCCGTTGAAGACGCGGCCCAGCATATCCTCGGACACGGCCAGCTGCTGCGGGTGGCCGAGGAAGCGGACCTTGGACTCGGCCAGGTTGATGCCCTGGGCCGACTCAAACAGCTGTACGACCGCCTTGCTTCCCTCCACCTCCAGCACCTTGCAGCGGCGGAGTTCGCCGTTGGGGAGCTCAATCTCGCCCAGCTCGTCATAGGTGACGCCCTCGACGCCATCCACGACCATCAGAGGGCTGGCGATCTCTCTTATGGTTTTATACTCTTTGATCATTCTTCCTCACCTCCGGCGACAACATCTGCAATCTCCTGTTTCATTTCGGCGATCATCGCGTCGTAATCGGCGCCGAAGGACTTGGCGTCGGCCATCTTGGCGCGGCCGATCTTCTCGCGCACGGGGATGGCGAAGAGGGCCTCGACGTCCGCGCCCTGCTTGAGGGCCTCGCGGCACTGCACGTCAAACTCCAGCACCATGTCCAGCAGCCTGAACTGCTTGGCGTAGGCGGAGTAGGCGTCCTCGTCCACAAAGGCGTTCTGCTGCAGGAAGTCCTCGCGGATGCTCTTGGCGGTCTCCATGGTGAGACGGTCCGCGGGAGACAGGGCGTCCATACCGACCAGGCGGACGATCTCCTGCAGCTCGCTCTCCACCTGGAGGATGCTCATGGCCTTCTCGCGGTTGGCCATGTACTTCTCGCCGAACTGCTCGGTGTACCAGGGGCGCAGGGTGTCCACGTACAGGGAGTAAGAGGTCAGCCAGTTGATGGCCGGGAAGTGGCGGGCGTAGGCCAGGCTGGAGTCCAGCGCCCAGAACACCTTGACGATGCGCATGGTGGCCTGGGAGACAGGCTCGGAAATATCGCCGCCCGGAGGCGACACAGCGCCGATGGCGGTGACGGAGCCGCGGCGCTCTTCGCTGCCGAGGCACTGCACCACGCCCGCGCGTTCATAGAACTGGGCCAGGCGGGAGGCGAGGTAGGCGGGGTAGCCTTCTTCGCCGGGCATCTCTTCCAGACGGCCGGACATCTCACGCAGAGCCTCGGCCCAGCGGGAGGTGGAGTCAGCCAGAACGGCCACG
>JBGUNL010000223.1:0-1903 GCA_045117295.1 Candidatus Limivicinus sp. | reverse complement strand
CAGGTGTCGCAGTCAAAGCCGTACTTGGCCCGGTCATAGCCAATGTCCCGGATGACGCCCCGGGCGATTTTGGGGATGTCCACGTAGCAGGAGGTGGTGATCTCGCCTACCACCAGCACCAGGCCGGTGGTGACGGTGCACTCGCAGGCCACGTGGCCGTCGGGGTCCTGCTCCAGGATGGCGTCCAGCACGGCGTCGGAGATCTGATCGCAGATCTTGTCGGGATGCCCCTCGGTGACGGACTCGGACGTAAACAGATAATGACGCATGGTTTTTTCCTCCTGTATCTCTATTTTTTTCATACCATAAAAAAACACACCCCGGACCGGGGTGCGCAACAAAGCTGGGTACTTCCTCATCTTTCGTCTCACCGCCGGATTTGGCACCACGCATCTTGCAGGTTGCCGGGCTTCACAGGGCCGTTCCCTCCACCACTCTTGATAAGGTGTATTCAGTTCAGAAACAATATACCAGATTTTTTGGGTTTGTCAACGTCAAATTTCCGCTTGACAAATCTGTGCATACTGTGTATATTGTGTATACACAGTTGTTGGGAGCAGGTGAGGCCATGACCATTTTGATCGATCCCAGAAGCGGCCGCCCGATCTATGAGCAGATCGTGGGCCAGCTGAGAAAACAGATCCTGAACGGGACGCTGCCGGCGGACGCGCCGCTGCCCTCCATCCGCGCCCTGGCCAAGGATCTGGCCATCAGCGTGATCACCACCAAGCGGGCCTATGAGGAGCTGGAGGCGGCGGGGCTCATCTACACCCAGCCGGGGCGGGGGAGCTTCGTCTCCGGCGGCGGGCACGACGCCCTGCGGGAGCGGCGAATGGAAGAGCTGGAGGCGACCCTGCGCAAAGCCAGGGCTCAGGCCGCGGACTGCGGCCTGACAGAGGAGGAAGTGTGGGCGCTGTACAGGCGTCTGGAGGAGGAAGCAACATGAACGCCATCGAAATACAGAGACTGACAAAGCGCTACGGGGATTTCACCCTGGACAGTCTGAGCCTGGAGCTGCCGGAGGGCTGCATCCTGGGCCTCATCGGGGAAAACGGCGCGGGCAAGACCACCACCATGCGCCTGCTGCTGGGCATGACGAAGCCGGACGGCGGCACGGCGCGCCTGCTGGGGACAGAGATCACCGACGATCTCAGCGCCGTCAAGGAGGAGCTGGGCGTGGTGATGGACGAGCCGGGCCTCCCCTGGTGCATGACGGCGCGGCAGACGGGGAAGATGCTCGCCGGGATCTACAGGAGCTGGGACGCCGCGGCCTTTGACGCGCTGCTGAAGAAGCTGGACGTGCCCACAGACAAGCCCTTCCAGGAGCTCTCCCGCGGCAACCGGATGAAGCTCGGCATCGCCATGGCCATGGCCCACCATCCGAAGCTTCTGCTGCTGGACGAGCCCACCTCCGGTCTTGACCCGGTGGTGCGGGACGAGGTGGTCTCCCTGCTCATGGACTTCACCCGGGACGAGGGGCGCTCCATCCTCATCTCCTCCCACATCGTCAGCGATCTGGAGAAGCTCTGCGACTACATCGCCTTTCTCCACAAGGGGAAGCTGATGCTTCTGGAGGAGAAGGACCGGTTGCTGGAGGAATACGCCTTCTTCCGCTGTGAGCGGGCGGAACTGGAAAAACTCGACCCCGCGGCGGTGATCGGGAAGAAGGAGAGCCCCTACGGCGTCAGCGCCATCGTGCGGCGGGACGCGCTGCCCGCCGGGGCGGAGACCAGCCCCGTCACGCTGGAGGAGCTGTTCGTCTTTATGGTAAAGGAGGGAGAGACATGAAAGCCCTGCTGTACAAGGATTTCCTGGTGGCAAAAAAGTATCTGAAAATGCTGTTTCTGATGGATGCGGTCTTCGTGGCCGTCAGCATCTTCGGCAGCAGCGAGGCCCCGTTTCT
>JBGUNL010000222.1:0-4434 GCA_045117295.1 Candidatus Limivicinus sp. | reverse complement strand
CAAATCCCCAAGGCTGTCATCCTGAGCGGAGCGCAGCGGAGTCGAAGGATCTCAGCCCCCCGGACACGGTACAGACGCTGCCCTTTGAGATTCTTCGCATGCGCTCAGAATGACACAATGGGGATAAAATAAAGAAAAGGCGGCGGGTTTCCCCGCCGCCTTTGGTTTTATACGATTCTCTTGTCTCTGACCTGGCTGTCGTAGTGCTTGTTGAGGAAGGGGCGGACCACGTAGTAGATCAGCTTGTTCTCGGCGTTGGTCATGTATATGGTAAAGGTGGCCACAAACAGGACCAGCGCGATGAGCGCCAGCTTGCCAAGCAGCTTTACAAGAAACACGAGCGCTTTTTTCACAGCTTCTTCCTCCTTTCTCAGTAAGCCTGGGCGTCGTCAAACTCCACCAGCGTGGGGTCGAGGGGCTTCTCGTTGAGCACGACGGACATGTAGTTGTTGACGCAGTTGCGCATATCCTGCCTCGACACCGTGCGGCTGTCCTCCAGATCGTGCTCGATGAAGATGAAGTGGAAGCCCAGATCGCGGGCCTGCTCCTCCATCAGCGCGTGCACGCCCAGCATGCCCTTGCAGGCGATGTTGTCGTTCATGAGCACCATGTCGCAGTTGAAGCTCTTGGCCCAGTCCCAGACGGCGTTGACGTTGTCCCAGCCGCCCACGGCGTGGTGGCGCATGGTGGCGCGCTGCTCCAGGGCGGTCAGATCGTCCAGAGCCTTCTCCCGGTCGGAGGTGTCGATCTGGTTGTAGCCCATGGTGGAGTCCATGTTCAGCACGATGGTGATGCCCCAGCAGTTCTGGGTCCAGGTGGGGAAGTCCGTGTAGTACACGGCGGAGGGCCCCCACAGGAAGGCGCGGTGCCGGGTCTTGCCGCCGAAGGGGACGTACTTTTCCTCATAGCACTTGCGCATGATCTCGATGACCTTGCGGTCGATCTTGTTGAAGTAGGGGTCGGCGCCGTTGGCAGACTGCCACTCATAGAGCTTGTAGAGGGTCTCGGCGATGCCGGAGAGGGCGGAGTAGGGGGTCTTGAAGATCTCCCACTTCTCCAGCTCGATGGCGTTTTGCTCGTTGATGATCTCGGCGTACTTGTAGAACTCATCCCAGTCGTACTTGACGCCGTAGTGCTCCTCGACAAAGGCGATGGCGTTCAACAGCTCCTGGCGGGAGTAGGGGATGGCCTCCTTCTGGGTGTGCTGCATGGCCATGGTGACCGGGAAGTCGGGCAGGCCGATGCGGCGGCGCTGGAACATGGAGGTCGCCTCGGAGGCGTTGCAGGGCATGTTGGTGGAGAGCATCACTTTACCCAGAATGGGGAAGGCGTCGTCCAGGGCCACGCCGGCCTCCGCCGCGCAGCGGGAGCAGACGTCGGCGGCCAGACCGAAGGACTCGGCCACGTCAATGTAGTAGGGCTCGATATGCTGGTCGATGTCGCAGATGATAAATTCCGGCAGGGTCTGCATGGGGACGGGGGTCAGCCCCTTGAAGCCCTTGAGGAAGAGGGGCGGGATGGTCTCGTCATAGGGGATGCACTTGTCGGTCTCCGGGCCGCCGCCGAGGCGCGCGTCGTTTGCCAGGATGAAGGCGATCTTCTTCGTGAGGTTCTGCACGATGCCGTACATGTTCATGTGGGCGATGCGCAGCTCCGTGCCGCGGTAGCCCTCAAAGAGCCGGTCGATGAACATGAAGGTGCCAAGATAGGAGCCCATCCAGCGGTACTCCCAGAAGCCCTTAAGAATGGGCAGGGGGGCGGAGACCACCATGCCGGCCATGGCCACCAGGTTCTTGATCCAGGCGCTGTAGTCGTAGAGCGTGTCCTTCACGCCGCGCCACTCGCGGTATTTGGCGACGCCCGTCTTGTCGTAGTAGCGGGACCGGAGGCCGCCGGTGCCGTGCTCGGCCTGCCACAAAGGGTCGAAGCGCTGGAGCTTTTTGTCCACGGCGGCAAGGAGCTTGTCGGTCATTTTCATCTTACTTCCCTCCCTGAATCTGCTTGATCTCCAGCGACTCGATAAAGGCCTGGAAGCGGGTGCGCAGCTGGCCCACGGCGCCGAGGGCGTATTCCTTCTCGATGGTGCAGCAGGGGATGTGGAGCTCGTTGGTGAAGATGTGGTTCTGCAGCACCTTCTCGTAGCTCCAGAACTCGCAGAACTTCATGTTCTCGTAGATGACGCCATCGGCCCTGAACTCCTTCACCAGACGCTGGACCTCGCTGGTGCGCTGGTCGATCTTCATGCCGTCCATGAACCGGGCGCACTGGTTCCAGTACAGGTAGTGGCGGCAGATGGCGTCGAAGGCGGTCTCGCCCTCCCGGATCACGATCTGCTCCCGGCTGGGGAAGCTGCCGAAGCAGTAGCGGTCGGCCACCACCATGGCGCCGCAGGTCTCGATGAGTTTGGTGAAGTCGGGGTCGTCCACCTCCGAGCCCACCAGGGCGACCCTCGCGCGGAAGGGGAACCTGGGCTCCGGCTCGCGGTTTTCCAGTTCCCACAGCGTCTCCCGCAGGTAGGGGAGGATCAGCTTGTGGGGGCAGACCTGGCTTACCAGCTGGATCACGTGGAACTCATAGCCGGTGAGGTTGGGGTTTTCCATCTTCCGGTGCTCGCCGATCTTTTCGATGATGGCGCTGACGGCGTTGTGGTCGTCGATGGCGGCCTGCAGGGCCTTCTCGGAGATGTCCACGCCGAAGTGCTCCTGCAGGGGCTCCAGGATCTTGTTTCGAAGCTGGACCTTGTAGTAGTTGAGGTTGTTTGCATCGCCCTTCATGGGGGGATCGATGATGGTGGAGAAGAACTTCTCGTTCTTCACCGGGTGCAGCAGGGTGAAGTGCTCCTCCATGCGCTCCATGGTGGCGCAGGACTCGGCCCCGAAGAGGGCGTCAAGATAGTTGTAGCCGCCTTCGATGGCGCGCTCCAGGATGGAGCGGGCGTAGGGACATGTGCGGTTGGTCATGTAGTAGCCTGCCACGTCGGTGGACGTGCAGCGCGGGGCCCGCAGACGGGAGGAGAAGCAGCCGGGCAGGTTCAGCAGCGTCTCGGGGACATAGTAGCAGTTGTACCCCAGGGCGTGCTGCCCCTCCGCAATTGCCTTCGTGACCAGCTCGTTCTGCGCATCCTGCAGCAGGTTCTCAAAGTAGATCAGATGTTTGAGATCCTTCAAGCTTTACACCTCTTTTTCTGTAGAATGGAAACCGATGAGCGTTTGACTCCATGCTCAAATTTTAGCACAGGCCCCCGGCGTAGTCAACAAAACCCCGGGCAAGAAAATTTACCTCCCTTTAACAACTGGCCCCTTGCGCCCGGGCGGGAAAGATGGTAAGCTAGAACCAAGAAAACCCCTCAACATTTTTTTCTGAAAAGGAGTGTGGTCATTATGGTTAAGATCATCATGGGACTGAAGGGGTCCGGCAAGACGAAGGAACTGGTTGGCCTCGTGTGCAAGGCTGTCATCGAGGGCAGCGGCGACGTGGTCGTCATCGAGAAGGATCGCAAGCTCACCTATGACATCCCCTATCAGGCCCGCCTCATCGACGCCGGCAGCTACTCCATCGGCAGCTACGAATTTCTGAAAGGCTTCATCTCCGGCCTCCACGCCGGGAATTACGATATTACCCATTTCTTCATCGACAACTTCTACAAGCTGGTCAACGACAAGGAGGGCGCAAACGTCGTCTCCTTTATCCAGTGGCTGGCGGAATACGCGGAACGGGAGAATGTGGAGTTTGTGATCTCCATGAGCTCCGACAGGGAAAAGTGCCCCGAGGAGATCAAGCAGTATCTCATCTGATGCAGACAAAAAGAAGAGCGGCAGGAAAAGCTTCCTGCCGCTCTTCTTTTGGCCGTTACTGCTCGCCGATGCGCCGGAGGATGTAGGCCTCTACGTCGCCGATCTCCATATCAAGGGCGATGGAGAGCTCCCCGTGGAGCATGTCCTTGGCCCGCTTCATGGTGCTCTCGGCCCGGCTGCTCTTGGTCTTTTTCTCGTTCATCCGCTCCCGCAGGCCCTTGACAATGGCCACCAGCGCCTCGCAGCTGTGCTGGCGGAACAGCTCCTTGTAAAAGGCATCCACGTGGTTGAAGCGGTTGTCATGGCAGATAGCCGGGGCGATGGAGGGCATGGCGTCGATCAGCGCCTCGGCCTCATCCCGGCTGATGCAGGGACGCATGAAGGCCCCGGAGTCCACCGGGGTGTAATAGGTGCCGCTGCCCACCAGCGGCTCCAGATGGTAAAAAAGCTTGTCCGAGGATGCGCCGGACATCTCCAGCGGCCCGACCTTGGAGACGGTGCACACGCCGTTTTCCCCGTAGATGATCTTGTCGCCAACCGAAAACATACAATATTTCCCCTATATTATTTCTGATGTCTATATCATACAACAAAAATGAAAAAAATGCCAGAAAAAAATTTCATAAAATTTTTGTAAGAT
>JBGUNL010000221.1:0-3866 GCA_045117295.1 Candidatus Limivicinus sp. | reverse complement strand
ATCAACTGGGGCATGACCCCCTTCCTGGTGCAAAATCCCGAGGTCTTTGAGCTGGGCGACTACATCTTTGTCCCCGGTCTCCGCAAGGCGATCCTGGAGAAGAACGACGACATCACCGCCTACGCCGTCAAGCCCGACGGCACGGTCACCCCCTTCTCCTGCTCCGTCGGCGCCCTGACCGATCCCGAGCGGCAGATCATCGTGGACGGCTGCCTCATCAACTTCTACCGCAACAACTGATCCCTCTCTTTTCCGGAAAGCCCCGCGGATCTCCGCGGGGCTTTTCGCGTCACATGTGAATTGACAATCCCGGAACGGATTGAATATAATGAAATCAGCTTTCATCACCCCCGACGGCAGGCCGGAAGAAAGGGGACAGAATCGCGATGAACATACAGGACATGCAGTATATCACCGCTATTGCAGAAGCAGGCAGCATTGGCCGGGCCGCCGAGAAGCTCCATGTCGCCCAGCCATCTCTCAGCAAGTGCGTGCAGAAGATCGAACGCGAATACGGCATTTTGCTTTTCAAGCGGGTCAAAGGTATCTCGGTCAAACTGACCCCCGAGGGGGAGTTGTTCCTGGGCATGTCCCGGGAGATACTTCTGTCCCATGCGCGCTTTCAGGAGCAGCTGCGGCGCTTGAAAGAGGTACGGAAAAACTCCCTGAGTCTGGGCCTGACCTATCAGCGCACAGTAGATCTGGCGGGCCCGATTCTGGAACGGTTTTATCTGGAGAACCCGCAGCAGATCATCCAGATCCAGACGCGGGATACCCTGGGACTGCAGAACGGGATTCTGGACAAATCCGTGGACGCGGCCTTCCTCTCCGTCACAGAGCGGCGGGAGGAATTTTATTACGAGCCCATCATCCAGTCCTGTATGGGCGTGTATCTTCGTGCCGGAAGCGACATTGCCGGGCGTGCTGTGCATCTGGACGGCGTGGATTACCCGGTGCTGCGGCTTGAGGATCTGGCCGGCGAGCGCTTTGCCGTCAATACCCCCGGCAGCGCAAGCCGCTCCATCGTGGAGGAGATGATGCGGAAAAACGGTCTGTCCCTTGAGCTGATCGGCGTCATGAACAACCAAAGCCGCATCGCCATGGTCACTTCGGGAATCGCCAGCGCCTTCGCGCCCATCGTAAAAAAGGATCCCGAAACAGAACGCAACGCGGATCTGTACATGATCCATCCGGACCAGAATGTGTATTACCAGACTTGCCTGGTATGCCTGAACGGATTTCAGTTCACCCGTGAATTCAAGATGCTCTGTGCGGTATTGAAAGACCTTGTAAAATAAGATATCCAGCGGCCTGGGGCGGGGGACAGCATGACCCCCGCCCCAGGCTTTTTTGCTGTACTCATTCCTTTCGGCTATGGGTTTGCGCCAAAGGGATATTGGACAAACCGGCCGGCGAAACGTAAGATAAAATCATCAAAAGTCAGTATAACAGAATGATCTGATCTCTTCTTTAAGGAGGAAATGCCCATGAGTGAAGCTTATCTGAACCAGATCACATCGCAGGCCCTGCGCATCCGCTGGATCTCTGTCCAGTGCTATGAGATTGTCCTCCCCAACGGGAAAGTCATCGTCACCGATCCCTTCTACCATGACGCGGCAAAGTACGAAGGCATGACGGAGCTCACCCGGAATCAGAAAATGGAGCGAGACGTCTACGCACAGACCGGCTTCAGTGTGGATGAATTTACCGGTGCCGATTATATCATCCTCAACCACGTCCACGGCGACCACAGCAATCTGGTCGGCCAACTCTGGAACAAGTTCTACGGCCGCGTGCTCTGTCCGGCCGCCTGCTGCGAGGAGCTTGCCCGGGTGTTTGACATCCCCTATGCTGCGATCTATCCCCTGTACCCGGGCAACACCTATTACTTCGACGATTTCACGCTGAAGACATACCCCGGCGCCCACGACAACCGCTCCTTCCGGGAGGGCCGCTTCCGCCGCCCCAGCGATCCCGGTAATCTGTACGACGGTGCCGAGGGCTTTGATATTCCATGCCCCACCACGTTGGGCCCCCTTGGCTCCATGTTCAACATGAACTTCATGATCGAAACGCAGCAGAATTTCAAAATCGACTTTTCTGCCGGCCGCGATTATGAGGAGCATGTCAAGCACATGGTGGAAGAAAAACCCAATCTGATGCTCCGGCACCGCATCCGCAGCTACACGCCCGCATACTGTGCACAGCAGATTCTGGATATGGGCGCCCAGCTTATGATGCCGCTGCACCACAACAACGCGCGGGCCAAAAACGAGGATCTGAACGCCTACTTCCGGGAAGTAAACGAGATCCTGGCTTCCGCCGGCAGCCCTGCCAGGGCTTTCAATCCGGAGCCTTACAAGTGGTATACCGTCAATCTGTCCATTTTGTCGGAAGAATAACCGATTTATAAGGAGGAAACAAACATGACAACCCCCGTCATCATTGTCTTCGCAGTCGCAGTCCTGATGATTCTTGGCTTTGCCAGCAACAAGTTTTCCTATGCTGCCATCGCGGTCGGCGTCATTGTTGTTCTGGAAGTGACCAAGATCCTGACCGCCAAAGAGGCTTGGGCCGGTTTTGCAAGCTCCACCGCCGTCCTCTTTGCCGCCATGTTCGTGCTGGCGGCCGCCCTTGCAAAAACCTCCCTTCTGTCCAAAATCTCCGCCCTCATCGTCCCCGAGGGAAGCAGCGAGCGCCGCGCTGTGATCGGCTGCGGCCTTCTCTCCATTCTCCTGACCACCTTCAGCAACACCTCCTCCACCATGGCTACCCTGATGCCCGTGTGCTACGGTGTCGCGGACAAGGCGGGGATCTCCCCCAAGCGTCTGCTGAAGCCCACTGTCGACCTCTCCAGCATATGGGCTGCGGTCATCCCCGTAGGCCTGGCCCTGACCGCATTCAGCGTCAGCAATGAGCTGGTCTCCAATCTGGGCGGCGAACCCACCTTCACCATGCTCACCTTCATGTTTGCAAGGCTCCCCGTCGTGCTGATCGTGACCCTGTTCATCTTCTTCATCGGCTACCGCTTCACCCCCGATAATTACGACGGCGTCGGCGAAATGGCCTCCGCCAAGGGCGCGGGCAAGGACGGAAAGAAGCTCTCCCCCGCCAAGGAAAAGCTGACCTATGTGATCTTCACCGCCTCCATCGTGGCCATGATCGCCTCCAACTACGTCAAGTTCCTCACCGCCGCTCAGTGCGCGTCCATCGGCGCCCTGCTGGTGGTGTTCACCGGCATTCTCAGTGAGAAGGAAGCTATCCGGGCCATCAACCTGAAGGTCATCGCCATCTACGCCGGCACCATCGCCCTTGCCGCCGGCATCACCTCCTCCGGCGCCAACCAGGTTATTTCCGACTTCATGCAGAATGCGTTGGGCGGCATGACCAGTCCCCGGCTCATCGCCTTCATCGTGATGATCGCCACCTGCGCCTGCACCCAGTTCATGAACAATACCAGCACCCTGAATATTTTCCGCGTGCTGGCCGCCGTGGTCAGCGTGGCCTGCGGGTTCGATCCCCGCGCGATTATGATCGCGGCCGAGATGGGCGCCACCTGTTCCGTCCTGTTGCCCACCGCTTCCGCCACCCAGGCCATGGTTTTTGCTCAGGGCGGCTACACGGTCAAGGAATACCTGAAGGCCGGCTTCCCTGTGTTTGCTCTGTACGTAGTTCTCTACATGCTCTGGGTCCCCACGATTTTCCCCGCCATCTGATTTTTCAGCACTTTTCGTCCGCTGGACGGAGAGCGCCTATAGAGGAAAAAGCCCCGCGGAGAATCCGCGGGGCTTTTTTGCGGGCCGTGCGGCAGTTGGCTCTTGCAAAGACGGGCAAATTTCCGTACAATAAAAGCAGAACATTCCGCT
>JBGUNL010000220.1:0-10090 GCA_045117295.1 Candidatus Limivicinus sp. | reverse complement strand
TCAGCTTGTCAAAAAAGTCCTTGACGGACTTTTTTGACTGCGCTTCAGTCGCCGAGCATTTTGCTTCGGGCAAAATGCTATTATCCGGAAAGCCTTGAGAAATCAAGGCTTTCCGGACGGCGGTTTATCCAACTCGAGGCGGGCCTTGCCCTCTCGAGCTCCCCTGCGGCTCTATCGTCCTTCATAACCGCAGGTTTTTTGACAGTCTCAGGACCCCGGAGGGGTCCTTTTCAGGCTTCCGATTCTCTTGTTTCCGGCGTTTCCTCCCGGGCTTTCAGTTCCCGGTAGAGCCGGACGGCCAGCGGAAGCGCCAGACAGAAGGCGAAGAGATCGGCTGTGGGCTGGGCCAGATACACGCCCCAGATGGGCGGCTTGAACACGTGCGGCAGGATCAGCACCACAGGGATGAACATCAGCCCCTGCCGGGCCACGGCCAGCAGCGTGGCGCCCACCACCCGGCCGATGTTCTGGTAGAGCATGTTGGTGGTGACCACAAGCCCCATCAGCGTGAAGCTGCAGCACTGGCAGCGCATGGCCACGGAGCCGATGGAGATGACGTTGGGGTCATCCCGGAACAGCGCCACCAGGCGCTCGGAAAAGACGAAACCAAAGCAGGAGGCGATTGCCAGAAACACGAGCGCCACCTTGAGGCAGAAGCGATAGGCCTCACGGACGCGGCCGTATTTCCCCGCGCCGTAGTTAAAGCCGCACACCGGCTGGAAGGCCTGGCCAAAACCGAGCAGGGCGGAGAAGAACAGCATCATGATCTTGCTCACCACGGAGAAGGCCGCGATGGCGGCGTCGGAGAGGGCGGGGCCCACGGCGGCCCCCGCCGCCGCGTTGAGGCAGAGGGTGGCGATGCTGGCCAGACCCTGGCGGCAGAGAGAGGGCGTGCCGCCGATGGCGATATGTTTGAGATAATAGAGGTTTGGCTTAAAGTTGCGCAGGTGGATCTTCAGACTGTCGCTTCTCAGCGTGCCGATGTACAGCAGGCCGCAGCTGACGGCCTGGCTGAGACTGGTGGCCAGGGCGGCGCCGGAGACCTCCATGCGCAGCGAAAAGATGAACAGCGGGTCCAGCACCACGTTCAGCACCGCGCCGGACACCAGACCGATCATCGAGAAAAAGGCGTTGCCCTGGAAGCGAAGCTGGTTGTTGAGCACGCAGGACATGCACATGAAGGGCGCGCCGCAGAGGATCAGCACCAGATAGTCCGAGGCGTAGCCCACGGTCTTGGCGGTGACAAGGTCGGTCCTGGCGCCGAGAAGGGAGAGCAGCGGCACCCGGAAGATCTGCCCGAAGAGCAGGATCACCATGCCGAAGAGCAGCGCGCAGATCGCCCCGGTGGAGGCCATGGTCTCCGCCTTGTCGTAGCTCTTGGCGCCCAGAGAGCGGGAGATATAGTTGCCGGAGCCCTGGCCGAAGAAGAAGCCGAAGGCCTGGATGATCGCCATCACGGGAAAGACCAGCCCCACGCCGGCGGTGGCCTCGGTCCCCACCTGGCCGACAAAGAAGGTGTCGGCGATGTTGTACAGCGCCGTCACCAGCATGGAGATGATGGTGGGCACGGCCAGGGTGCAGATCAGCCCGGGGATGGGCCGGGTCGTCATGCGTATGAACTTGCTGTTTTCGGTTTTATCCATGGTATCCCACTCTCTTATTCGGTCCGCAGCGCTTCCACGGGATCCTTCTTGGCCGCGAGGCCCGAGGGGATCAGGCCCGCGATATAGGTCAGAAACACGCTGATGGCCACCAGGCCCACGGCGCCCGCGACAGGCAGGGTGGAGTTGATGGACTGGATATCCGTCAGATCGTGGACGATGATGTTGATGGGGATATTCAGCAGCAGGGTCGCCCCGATGCCGATCAGGCCCGCGAAGAGGCCGATGATAAAGGTCTCGGCGTTGAAGACGCGGGAGACGTCCTTTTTGGAAGCGCCGATGGCCCGGAGAATGCCGATCTCCTTGGTGCGCTCCAGCACGCTGATATAGGTGATGATGCCGATCATGATGGAGGAGACCACCAGGGAGATGGCCACAAAGGCGATGAGCACGTAGCTGATGACGTTGATGATGGAGGAGACGGACTTCATCAGCAGGGCAACAAAGTCCGTGTACTCGATCTCGTCCTCCTCGTCCACGCTGTCGTTGTAGCGCTCGATCTCGCCGGCGATGGCGTCCTTGTCCTCGAAGGTGGAGGCGTAGATGTTGATGACGCTGGGGCTCTCCAGATCCACGTAGCCCAGCTTTTTGAGATTGGCCCGCAGGGTGCTCTCGGAATAGACCGGGGGCATGGCGTTCTCGTAAAGCCAGACATAATCGTCGTCCTCCAGGCTCAAAAGCTCAAAGTCCCTGGCCAGAGACGAGGCGGACAGGTAGTGGTACATGTTCTTCATCTGGATGGCGTACTGCTCCTTGACCTGCTCGGAGATCATCTGCCGCACATAGTCAAAGAGGGTGTCGTCGTCCATCTTTTCCAGATACGAGGCGTAGCCCGGGTAGTAGTCGAGGATCATCTCCTCGATATCCTTGCGGGTGGTGTCCTCCATTTGCTCGTCGATCTTCTCGTCGATGTAGTCGTCCTCGGGGACGGACATGTACTCCACATACAGGTCGGCCAGCTCCTGGGTGTCTGCCTGTGCGATATAGTCCTTGGCCGCCTGAATCTTCTTGGACTTGGTCATGGCCTCGTCGTTCTCATCCAGGAAGGGCAGGCCGTTGAACACGTCGTGCTCCGTGTCCGCCAGCTGGTCCAACACCAGCTCCTTCTGCGCGGCCTGGCTGACCACATACTCCACCAGCTTGTGGGTGTAGCCCACGGCCCCGCTCATCATGCCGGAGACCGCGTCCTCGTTCTGGCGGATGATGCCCACGATGCGGATGTCCAGACCGTTGTTGAACAGGGTCTTGAGGCCCAGCTCCTCGTCGGCCATGTTGACGTACTCCTCGTTCTCCGCGTCGTACTGGTACTGGTCGGCGGGATAGACATAGCGGAAACTGCGGGAGCAGACGTCCTCATAGCTCCAGCTCTCCAGATCCGTGCGCAGGCTCTCCTGGTTCATGAAGGCCTCCATGTCCTCGGAGAGGGTCTCGTTGGACTTGAGCCCCAGCGCGTACAGCACCAGGTCCGAGACCTCGTTGTTCTTGTCGATGACCAGCACGACCTCGTCATACTTCTCCGGCCACTTGCCGTAGATCAGGTTATACTGGCTCTTGAGCAGGGGGCTGATGGCCTCGCCGTTTTCCCCGGGCAGCATCTCCTGCCAGGCGTTCATCATGGTGTAGGCCGAGCCGAAGGTGGCAAAATAGGTGCTGTAATCCCCACCGAAGGTGGCGGACATGGCCGTCTGCAGAAGCTCGGTAATGTCGGTCTTGACGATGTTGTTGTCCTCGTCCCGGGCGAAGATGTTCATATCCAGGTCGTAGGAGTACTGCACGGAGCTGACGTGGGAGGCGATCTCGGCATTGTTCTCCAGATACTGCTTGAAGGGCTTGAGGTTGTTTACCTGCTTCTCCGCCGAGACCATGGAGTTCATCATCTCATAGAGGATGGTGCTGGAATAGACCGCGTCCTTCTCGTGCTGGTTCTCCTCCGCCTCCGCCTGCACGCCCATGAGGGAGCTCATCATGCTGGTCATGTCCACGCTCTCGGCCTCGATGGTGATGGGGTAGCTGGAGAGGGTGTCCTCCTGTACCTTGTCGATGTAGTTCTGGATGCCGTTGGAGAGGGACATGATGAGCGCGATGCCGATAATGCCGATGCTGCCGGCAAAAGCGGTGAGGATGGTGCGGGCCTTCTTGGTCAGCAGGTTGTTGGTGGAGAGGGAGAGGGCGGTGAAAAAGCTCATGGAGGTCTTCTCCGAGCGGGAGATGCGGTGCTCCTCCGCCGTGTCCCCGGTCCCGGAGTCATAGGGGGCGCTGTCGTCGGTGATGAGGCCGTCCTTGAGCCGGATGATGCGGCTGGCGTAGGCGGTAGCAATCTCCGGGTTGTGGGTGACCATGATGATGAGCTTGTCTTTGGAGATCTCCTTGAGGATCTCCATGATCTGCACGGAGGTCTCCGTATCCAGGGCGCCGGTGGGCTCATCCGCCAGGAGGATGTCGGGGTTGTTCACCAGGGCGCGGGCGATGGCCACACGCTGCATCTGGCCGCCGGACATCTGGCTGGGCTTCTTGTGCAGCTGGTCCCCCAGGCCCACTTTTTCCAGGGCCTCCACGGCGCGCTGCCGCCGTTCGGAAGGGCCGACGCCGGAGAGCGTCAGTGCCAGCTCCACATTGGACAGCACCGTCTGGTGCGGGATCAGGTTGTAGGACTGGAATACAAAGCCGATGGAGTGGTTGCGGTAGGAGTCCCAGTCGGCGTCCGTAAAGCGCTTGGTGGACTTGTTGTTGATGATGAGGTCTCCCGCCGTATATTGGTCCAGACCGCCGATGATGTTCAGCAGCGTGGTCTTGCCGCAGCCGGAGTGGCCCAGGATCGCGACAAATTCGTTCTCCCGGAACTCCAGATGGATGCCCTTCAGGGCATGGACCGGGGCGTTGCCGACGATGTAATCTTTTTTGATGTTGCTTAATTTGAGCATGTGGATCCCTTCTGTGCAAAGAGTCTGGGAACTTGACATCCCGCCGCTTGTGCGGTAAAATACTTAGGCTTTGAAAGAAGCTGCAATCTGCTTCCGTAGCTCAGCAGGATAGAGCATCCGCCTCCTAAGCGGAAGGTCGCGCGTTCGAATCGCGCCGGGAGTGCCAGCCGCGGCGGCAGAGGATTCTGCCTTCGCGGCTTTTCCATAGGCGCAGGGCGCTGACGCTTGATTGTATCACACTTTTTCCGCTTTGTCTCCCCTTGCGGAAAACATTTCATCTTCCGTTCACATTTCCCGAAAGGAGGGCTGCCCCATGAAACGCGAGGGCTGGATCGACAGCTGCCGCTTCTTTGCCATCTTTGTCATCATGGCGACGCATTTTCTCGCCGACCTGCTGCCGGACGCGCTGGGGCTCTGGGAGAGGATGCCCGCCCGCCTGCTGCTGGGCGGACTGACCGGGAAGTTCTCGGTGGCCTTCTTCTTCGTGCTGCTGGGCTACTTTGCCTCCGCGCCGAAGCCCTTCTCCCTCCGGGAGTACGGGCGCTACGCTCTGCGGCGCTATCTGCAGTTTGCCTTCTTCGTGCTGGTGACCGAGAGCTTCTATCTGGTGGGCTGCCGCGGTGTGTCCTTCCTGTTTCACGCGCCGGACGAGGCGGCGGCCCGGGTGCTCTCCGACGGCTGGCGTTACAATCTGGTCTATCTTTTGCGGGACAGCTTCCTCTTTGAGGATACCTACGACGCCACTCTCTGGTGCCTGCAGCAGCTGTTTCTGGCAAGCCTCGTCTGCAGGCTTCTGGGCTATCTGCCGGAGCGTCTGTCCTCCGCCGTCCGGGTGGAGATTCCGGTGGCCCTGGGCATGCTGCTTCTGCCGATCTCCCCGGGATACTGCGTGTGGATTTCCGTCTCCCTGTTGGGGGTGCTGCTGCGCCCGGCGCTGGCGCTCTTTGACCGCCATCCCGCGCTGACCCGGCCCCGACCCCTGCTCGTTCTCTTTCTCGCGGCGGTACTGTGCATCAAAGCCCCGCTGGAGGAGGGGCTGCTCCTCTATCTGCTGGAAGGTCTCGGCGCCTTTCTCCTGCTGCTGGTCCTGTTTCACTCCCGGTGGGCAAAGCGCATCCTCGCCCGCGGTCCCTTCCCCCGTCTGGGCCTCTGGTCCATGGGTCTGTTCGTGGTGCACACCCCGGTTTTCTCTCTGGCGGATTCCTCCCTGTACGTGCTGCTGAACGGGCGTCTGCCCCTGTGGCTGACGCTTGCGCTCACCTTCACTGTGGGCACGGCGCTTTGTATCCTGGCCGCCCGCCTGCTGCACGGCGCCTACGCCGCCCTCTCCCGCCGCCTGACCCGGCAGCCGGCGCGCGTGTAAACAAACCTTGTGCAAAAACTCCCGCAGAGTGCTCTGCGGGAGTTTTCGTTTTGCCTGTCACTTTTTGGACTGGAAGCGGCTCAAGAGGTCGCTGATGCGGTTGAAGAAACCGGTGACGGAGTCCACCACCTTCTTGACCGTCTGGGCAAAGCCCACCACCTTGGTCTTGGCCTCGGAGACCTTCTGCAGCGTCCCCTGCACCTCCTCCACCCGCTGCTTGAGCTGGTCCGGGTCCAGGCCCTCCAGAGAGCGGCAGAGGGAGATGAGCTGATTGATCTGGGTCTCGGTGAGGCTGACGTTGTAGCGCCCGGCAATGTCGATGATGACGTTTCGGATCTCCTGGTCGCTCATCTTCTGGGTCTCGTTGAGCATGAGCTTGAGCTCGTTGACAATGGAGGTGGAGTCCATGCTGCCGATCTCCTTGGCCAGGTCGCCCGTGATGGTCAGCTCCTGGGTGCTGACGGCCTTGGCCAGGTCGTCCAGCTTCCTCCCCGTCATATCCTCGTATGCCTTATACACGCCGGAGAGGGCCGCGGTGCCGCTGACCTCAAAGGGCGCGGCCACGATGATGCTGGCGTCGGTGATGCCGGCGGTGGCCAGAGCGCTGATGTACATCTCCCCGGTGCACCAGGTGATGTTGCTGGTGGTGACGGACATGCCGCTGCCCGCCGGCAGCAATTCCACATACACGCAGGAGATGGAGCGGGTGCCGATCAGGCTCTCGTCCACATAGCCCTCCAGATACTTCCGCTCCTCGGCGTTGGTCACGGTCAGCTCGATCACGTCGCCCCGCCGGACGCCGAAGGTGCGGTATACGTCCTCGATCTGCTGCCCGTCCAGATTGGCGCCGATCACCGCGCGGCTCTGGGTGACCTCGGCAAAGGCCGAGAGCGGGATCGACAGGATCAGCAGCAGCGCGAGGAGCAAACTGAAGCTTTTTTTCATGTCATTCTCCTTTCACAGCATCCGGACGCATGGTTTTCCAAAAGGCTTCATATCCTCAAGCAGCCGCGTCCGCATGCGCTCCGGGATAAGGTAGCACAACGCGGATGAAAAATAAACAGGATTTTGTGAATCTTAAGGAAACTTATGCTTCTTGCTCTGCTGCGGGAAGGGGCCGGTCTGCTCTGGGGCGGCTTTTATTTTCCCATGCTTTTCCTCTGCGCCGCGCTCCTCGCCGTCGGCACCCGGGCCCTGCCTCTTCGCCGTCTGTCCCGGGCCCTGGTTCTCCCCTTCTCCGCCCGGAGGGAGGAGCGCCGGGCGGCCGCCGTCTCCCTGGGCTCCACGGTGGGCACCGGCAACATCATCGGCACCTCCCAGGCCATCGCCATGGGCGGCCCCGGGGCCCTGTTCTGGATCTGGATGGCGGCGCTGGCCGGGATGCTGGTCAAATACAGCGAGATCGCGCTTGTCCTCCGCTTTCGGCAGGGGCAGCGCGGCTTCGGCCCGCCGGACTATATCGGCGGCGGTCTGGGGTGGAAGCGGACCGCGCGGCTCTATGCGTGGCTTGCCCTGCTCTCCGCCTTCGGCATGGGCTGTCTGGTGCAGATGAACGCCATCTCCCTCTCCCTTTTAGACGCCGGAGAAATGCTGGCCGGGGGCCGGGCGCCGGACCGGGCCGGGTTTCGCCTTGCGGCGGGTCTTCTCTTTGCCGGCGTTACGCTTCTGCTCTCCCTGCGCGGGACCGCGGGCATCGACCGTGCCGCCGCCCTGCTGGTGCCGCTGATGGCCCTGCTCTTCGGGTCGGTCTCTCTGGCTCTGCTGGCGCAAAACCGGCAGCGTCTGCCTGGCGTTTTTGCTCTCATTCTTCGCAGCGCCTTCTCGCCCCGGGCGGCTCTGGGCGCCTCCTGCGGGGTGACGCTCCGCTCCTGTATCCGCTGGGGTGTCCGGCGCAGCGCTTTCTCCCATGAGGCGGGACTCGGCACGGCGGCCATCGCCCACGCGGACGATGTGGCGGACGATCCCGCCGCGGCGGCGCTCTGGGGCGTCTTCGAGGTCTTTGCCGACACCATGCTGGTCTGCACGCTGACGGGGCTCTGCATCCTCTGCGCCGCGGGGCCGATCCCCTTCGGGGCCGCCCCGGAGGGAGGACTGTATGCCCGGGCCCTTGTCTCCCTTCTGGGCGGGCGCGGCGCTGCCCTTTTCCTGGCCCTGTGCGTCACGCTCTTTGCCTATACCAGCGTTTTGAGCGCCCTGCGCTTTGCCCTGCGCTGTCTGGATTTTCTGACGGGCGGACGGGGCACGGGGTTTCTCCGCGCCCTTTTCCTTCTGGCCGTTACGGCGGGAGCGCTGCTCCCGGCGCATAAAGTGTGGATACTGGCGGATTCTATCAACGCGCTGCTGGCCGTGCCTAATCTCACAGCGCTTGTTCTGCTGCAACGCGAGACAATTTTTCTCACGCACAAAGCTTTTTCTTGACGAATAAAAATCGGAAGACTATACTGTTTGCGTCCAAAAACCTACAGAGGAGGCATATAAAATGAAAGTCATCGTTGCCAAGGATTACGCCAGTCAGTGTGCAGCCGGCGCCGATATCATCGAGAAGATCGTGCGCGAGAAGCCGGACTGCTGCCTCGGTCTCGCCACCGGCTCCAGCCCCGTGGGCATGTATCAGGAGCTGGCCCGCCGCTGCCGGGAAGAGGGTCTGGATTTCTCCAAGGTCCACACCTTAAACCTGGACGAATACATCGGCCTGGAGCCCACCCACGACCAGAGCTACCGCTACTTCATGGACTCCAACCTCTTTGACCATATCAACATCGACAAGGCCAACACCTACGTGGCCAAGGGCACCGGGGACATCGACGCCAACATCGCCGAGTTCCAGAAGGTCATCGCCGAGAGCGAGGTGGAGGTCCAGGTTCTGGGCGTCGGCCCCGACGGTCACCTGGCCTTCAACGAGCCGGGCAAGGAGCTCTGGTGGCACGCCCACAAGGAGGTCCTGGACGAGAGCACCATCGACGCCAACGCCCGCTTCTTCGCCTCCCGGGATGAGGTCCCCCGCTATGCCGTCACCATGGGCATGGGCGAGATCATGATGGCCAAGCGCCTGCTGATGATCCTCTCCGGCGCCAGCAAGGCCGACGCCGCCCGCCAGCTGCTGATGACCGACGCCATCACCACCGCCTGCCCCGCCACGCTGATGAAGCTGCATCGGGACGCCACCGTCATCATCACCGAAGAGCTGGCCGACATGATCGGATACAAATACTGATTCTCTGCTGATATAAAACTCCACCGGTTGCCCGGTGGAGTTTTTTGTTCAGAACTTTCTGGCAAAGCCGCAGGTGCAGCAGAGGGGCTCGACAGCCTGCCGCCGGGAGAAGCCCTCCCGGATGGCGCAGGCCCGGGGGGATGCCAGGATCTCCTCCAGCGCCTGTGTCAGGAGGTTTCCCAGGGGGATATCCCCCTCGTGATCCAGACAGCAGGGCACCACGGTTCCGTCGCAGAGGACGCCGATCTGATCGCGCAGGGCGTAGCAGAAGACGCTCTCGCCCCGGTCCTCCCCCTCCAGCCGCGGCCAGTCAAAGTGCTGCCCCGGCTCCAGCCACAGGGTCTCGGCCAGCTTCCAGCCCTCCCGGCTTCTCTTCCATGGTTTGGGAAAGGCCGCCTCCAACCGCGCCTTGATGCGCGGGTTCAGCCTCTCCAGTCCCCCCCGGTTCCAGAGCCGCAGCTCGCAGCGCTTCCCCGCCCGGACGCAGGCCGCCGCGTACGCAAGGCAGCCGTCCAGGTACTCGTCCAGCTCCCCGCCGGCGTTTGCCTCAAAGGACTGCAGGGAGACGTTGGTTTTCAGCAGCGCGTCAGACCGCAGCAGCATGTCCCCATGCTCCGGCAGCAGGGTGCCGTTGGTGGTCAGCAGCACGCGAAAGCCCTTCTCCCCGGCGATGCGCAGGAAATCCTCCAGCTCCGGGTGCAGCAGCGGCTCCCCCATCAGGTGGAAATAGAGATACTCCGTCTTTCCCCGCAGCCGGTCGGTGAGTGTCTCAAAATCCTCCTGCGGCAGAAAGCGGGGCGCGCGCCGGGTGCCGGGGCAGAAGGCACAGTGCAGGTTGCAGACGTCGGTGATCTCCAGATAGACCCTTTTCAGCATCGCGACGCCTCCTCACAGCAATGCACGGCGGAGAAGCTCCGCCGTGACGTTTATT
>JBGUNL010000219.1:0-9302 GCA_045117295.1 Candidatus Limivicinus sp. | reverse complement strand
ACTTCCCCGTACAGGGCCCAGGTGTTGCTGGTGGTGATCTTCACATTCACGAATTGGCCGATGAGGGCGGGGTCGCCCTTGAGGTGGACGAGCCGGCCGCCGCCCGTGCGGCTGGAGAGGTTGTACTCCTCCCTGCCCGTCTCCCCGTCCACCAGCACCCGGAGGGTCCTGCCCTCGTACTCCCGGTGCTTCTCGCCGGAGATGCGGTTGGCAAGCTCCACAAGCTGGTCAAAGTGCTTCTGCTTGTCGGCCCGGGTGTAGGGGTCCGGCATGGAGGCCGCCGGGGTGCCCACCCGCTTGGAGTAAATAAACGTGAACATGGCGTCGTAGCGCACTTCCTCACACAGGGAGAGGGTGTCCTGAAACTCCTCCTCCGTCTCCCCGGGAAAGCCCACGATGATATCCGTGGTCAGCACCAGATCCGGCATGTACCGCCGGGCACAGGCCACCTCCTCCAGGTATTTGGCCCGGTCATAGCGGCGGTTCATGACCTTTAAGATGTGGTCGTTTCCCGACTGCACCGGCAGGTGGATGTGGTGGGCGCACTTCTCGCACTCCGCCATGGTCCGGAAGAGCTTCTCCGTGGCGTCCTTGGGGTGGCTGGTCATAAAGCGGATGACAAAGTCCCCGGGGATGTCGTTGACCATGCGCAGGAGATCCGCAAAGTCCACGGGATTCTCGAGATCCTTGCCGTAGGAGTTGACGTTCTGGCCGAGGAGCGTGATGTCCTTATACCCCTCCTGAATCAGCTGCCTTGCCTCCGCCACCACGTCCTCCGGCAGGCGCGAGCGCTCCCGGCCCCGGACGTAGGGCACGATACAGTAGGTGCAGAAATTGTTGCAGCCGTACATGATGGAAAGCCACGCCTTGACTTTCCCGTCCCGCTTGAGGGGGATGCCCTCGGCCACGGCCCCATCGTCCTTCTCGGTGGCGAAGACCCGCTTTTTCGTGCGCATCACCTGCAGCAGCAGCTCCGGGAAGCGCCAGAGCTCGTGGGGCCCGAAGACCAGGTCCACGATGGGATAGGACTTTTTGATCTTTTTGGCCATGTGCTCCTGCTGCACCATGCAGCCGCAGACGGCGATGATCTGGTCGGGCCGGGCCTTCTTGGTGTGGCTCAGGGCGCCCACGTTGCCCAGCACGCGCATCTCCGCGTGCTCCCGCACGGCGCAGGTGTTGACCACGATCACGTCCGCCTGGTACTCGTCCTGGGTAAAGCCGTAGCCCATGGCGCTCAGATAGCCGCGGAGCTTCTCGCTGTCGGCCTCGTTCTGCTGGCAGCCGTAGGTGTCCACCATGGCGAGCGGCCGCTGTCCGTCCCCCGCCACGCGCTCAAAGATTTTGGCGCAGACAGCCTGCTGCTCCCTGACGCGCTCTATATCAATGGTTTTTCTCTCGTATGCCATATGTTTCGTTCCTTTTCTTCGTTCTTGCAGAGTCTTTATTTTATCATAATGCCTATGGAAGTTTCAACAAAAATCATGTATAATAGAGACTCACGAAAGTACCCTATTCCGGAGGAACCCTCTATGGCAGAAATCAACATCCTCTCCCCCCATGTGGCGGATCTGATCGCCGCCGGCGAAGTGGTGGAGCGCCCCGCCTCCGTGGTCAAGGAGCTGATGGAAAACGCCTTTGACGCCGGGGCCCACATGGTCACCGTGGAGATGAAGGACGGCGGCGCCACGTATCTGCGCGTCACCGACGACGGCAAGGGCATGGCCCCCGAGGACGCGGGGGTGGCCTTTCTGCGCCACGCCACCTCGAAACTGCACGACGAGCAGGGGCTCGAGGCCATCGGCACCATGGGCTTCCGGGGTGAGGCGCTGGCCGCCATCTCCGCCGTCAGCGAGGTGGAGCTCACCACCCGCCGCCGGGACGACGACAGCGGCACCTACATGACCCTCACCGCCGGGGAGATCCAGGAGATGCAGGAGACCGGCTGTCCCGAGGGCACGGTCATGACCGTCAGGAGCATCTTCTTCAACACCCCCGCGCGGCTCAAGTTTTTAAAATCCGACCGGGCGGAGGCCTCCGCCTGCGTCCAGGCGGCGCTGCGCTGCGCCCTGGGCAGACCCGAGATCTCCGTGCGCCTCATCCGCGACGGGAAGGAGGAGTTTTTCTCCCCCGGCGACGGCAGACCCGCGTCCGCGGTCTACTCCCTGCTGGGCCGGGACCTGGCAAAGGACCTGCTGGACATCCGGGGCGAGGACGGGGACATGAAAGTGCACGGCTTCGTCTCCTCCCCCGCGGCGGGCCGGGGCAACCGCGCCGCCCAGTACTTCTACTGCAACGGGCGCTTCATCCGCTCCCAGCTGCTGCAGAGCGCCGTGGAGCAGGCCTACAAAAACACCCTGCTGGTGGGGCGCTTCCCCGCCTGCGTGATCTATTTGGAGCTGTCCAACGCCAGCGTGGACGTGAACGTCCACCCCGCCAAGACCGAGGTCAAGTTTTCCCAGGAGAAGCGGGTCTTCGACCTGGTGTACCACGCGGTGCTCTCGGCCCTGACGGACGAGGACCGCACCGGCCTTGCCGTGCCAACGCCCGCGCCTGCCCCCGCCGCCCGGCCCGCGGCGCCCGCTCCGGCTTCTCCCGCCGCGCGCCCCGCGCCCCGGCCCGACTTCTACCGCAGCATGAGCGCGGAGACCTTCCGGGCCCAGGGCTATGCGGTCAAGCCCGCGGCCCCGGCGGGGAAAAAAGACGCGGCCGAGGGGATGCTGGCAAGCTATGAGATGCCCTACCAGACCCGCCTCGATCTGCCCCGCGGCGCTCCCGCCGCCCCCGTTCGACCGCAAGCGCCTGAAAACACAGGGGTTTCCGGGTTTTCGACAGGCAAAAATGTGGAAAACCCTGTTCAAAATGTGGAAAAGCCGGGCGTCCCCGACCACAAGATCGTGGGGGAGGCCCTGAAGCTGTACATCATCGTGGAGGTGGACGGGGAGCTGCTGCTGATCGACAAGCACGCCGCCCACGAGCGCATGATCTTCGACCGGCTGAAAAGCCAGGACCGCGAGATCATGGCCCAGACGCTGCTTGCCGGCGTGACCCTCCGCCTGACGGAGGAGGACAAGGAGATCATCGAGGCAAACGGCGCGCTGCTGCAGGAGCTGGGCTTTGAGATCGAGCCCTTCGGCGAGAGCGACTATATCCTCCGGGCGGTGCCCGCGGACATGGCCAGCGCCGACGCCGCGGCGGCCGTGGAGGAGATCCTGGAGAAGCTCCGCGGCGGCAAGGCCCCGGACCCCCGGAGCGCCCGGGACGAGATCCTGCACACGGTGGCCTGCAAGGCCGCCATCAAGGCCGGTTGGGACACCGACCGGGCGGAGCTGCAGCGCATCGTGGACGCGGTGCTCTCCGGGCAGGTCAAGTACTGCCCCCACGGCAGACCCGTCTCCGTGGTGCTGACAAGGCGGGATCTGGACAAGCTGTTCAAACGGATCGTTTGATTGCGTGTGGAGGGTTGCGTTAGGAGTTTGGAGTGAAGGTGTCCGCCCCTAAAGGGACTAGGCACGATTAAGGAGGGGCTTTGCCCTATGATGTGCCGTCGCAAAGCGGACGATCACAATCGATCCCCCAGTCAGCTTCGCTGACAGCCCCCTTTACGAAAAGGGGGCCAAAGGGTTTGCCGCCTCCCTTTGGGAAAGGGAGGTGCCGAGCGGAGCGAGGCGGAGGGATCGGAATCAAACGTGCCGCAGGCACACCATAACTCCACACTCCACTCTCCACTCTCCACACTCCACACTGACAGAAAGGGCCGGTGAGCCGGATGAATAACAGAATCATCGTCGTCGCCGGGCCCACCGCCTCAGGGAAAACAAGGCTCGGCATCGAGCTGGCCAAGGCCTTCGGGGGCGAGATCGTCTCCGCCGACTCCATGCAGGTCTACCGGGGCATGGACATCGGCACCGCCAAGGCAGATGCCGCCGAGCGCGCCGCCGCCCCCCACCACATGCTGGACGTGGCCGACCCCTCGGAGAACTACTCCGTGGCCCGCTATGTGGAGGAGGCCGGGGCCGTCTGCGACCGGCTGATTAGCGCGGGCAGGACCCCCATCCTGGTGGGCGGCACAGGGCTGTACATCGACTCCCTCGTCGCGGGCCGGGACTTTGCCGAAAACCGCGAGGACAAGGCCCTGCGGCAGGAGCTGGAGCAGGAATACCGCCGTGTGGGCGGAGAGGAGATGCTCCGCCGTCTCGGGGAATTTGACCCGGAGCGGGCCGCCCGCCTCCATCCCGGGGACATGCGGCGCATCGTCCGGGCCATCGAGATCTACCGGCTCACGGGCGTGACCGCCACGGCGCACGACGAGGAGACCCGCCGCCGGCCGCCCCGCTATGAGGCGGCCCGGATCGTGCTGGGCTTTGAAAACCGCGCCGATCTCTACCGGCGCATCGACAGCCGCGTGGCCCGGATGGTGAAAGCCGGGCTCTTTGAGGAGGTGGAGGGGCTGCTCTCCGCCGGGCTCAGCCCGGACTGCACCGCCATGCAGGCCATCGGCTACAAGGAGGCGGTGCTGGCGCTCAAAGGGGAGCTGACAAAGGAGCAGGCCGCCTCGCTCATCGCGCTGAACAGCCGCCGCTACGCCAAGCGGCAGCTCACCTGGTTTGGCCGCTGGGCCGACTGCCTGCGCATCGACTGGGCGGGCGAGCCGGATTTTGAAGCCGCCCGACAGCCTTCGACCGCGTTTTTGACCAGCCGCGGGTATGCTGTTTTCGTGTGACTGCCACACGAAAAAAACATACCGGAGCGGCGGAGGAAAGCCGCTCCGAAAGAAGGAGTTGGCTGATATGCAGAAAACGCAGAACCTCCAGGATTGCTTCCTCAACCAGTTAAGGAAGGACAAGGCTGTCGTGACCATGTTTCTCATGAACGGCTTTCAGCTGCACGGCGTGGTGAAGGGCTTCGACGGCTTCACCGTGATCCTCGATTCCGAGGGCAAGCAGCAGCTGATCTACAAGCACGCGATCTCCACCGTCGTCCCGCCGAAGCCCATCGCCTTTGAGCCGGAGGGCTGATTGTCCGCCTCCCGCTTCTACGCCGCCCTGGCGGCGCTGCTGTTTGTCGCCGTCTCCGCCTGGGGCGGGGCGGCCCTCTTTGGGCGCATTCCGGAGCAGGCGGCGGACGCCCCGGCCGAGACGCCCCCGGGAAACGGCGGAACGCTGCGGGGCATCCTCCTGCGGCGGGAGCTGGTCCTCCCGCCGGGGGAAACCCCCGCGGGAGCGGAGGACGGCAAGCGGCTCTCCGCGAAGGAGACCGGGCGCGGCTCCGGGCTGTTTTTTGCCGGGTGTGACGGCCTTGAGTTTCTCACGCCGGAGGACGCGGCAGAGCTCACCCCGGAGAAGTTGGACAAGCTGCTGGCCTCGGCGCCGGAGACCCCCGGCGAAGCCAAGCTCGTCACCGGGCGGGCCGTCTGCTTTGCCGCCTTTTATGCCGGCGGGGACGCCCCCGAAAAGGGGGATACCCTCCGCCTGCGCTTTGACGGGTGGGACAGGCCTCTGCCCGCACGGGTGCTCTCCGCGGCGGCGGACGATACCGGCCGCACAGCCCTGCTGCTGCGGCTGACGGAGGGGGAGGATTTTCTCTGCCGCGCGCGCTTTGCGGAGGCGGAGATCGTACCGTAAAAGCATTCGCCCGGGATGCCCTTGCGGGAGGAGCAAGCCCCTCCCCTACGGCGAAAGCCCGGGATGCCCCCGTAGGGGCGGACGCCCCGGCCGCCCGCAAAGACGCAGGAAAGCAGGCCGCGTGGTTTCCATCTGTGCCTTCCTGCGCGGGTCGGTTCCGGCGAACGGGGCGACATGCCTGAAGATAGAACGAACCGTTTATTTCCATTACAGAGAGAAGGTTTCACATGACCATTGCGGAAAATCTGGGAGTTGTGCGGGAAAACATCGCCCGGGCGGCGGAGAAGGCCGGCCGGGACCCCAAGGAGATTCTGCTCATCGGCGCCACCAAGATGAACGACGCCGACCGGGTGCGCGAGGCTATCGCCGCGGGCCTGCCAGCCTGCGGGGAAAACCGCGTGCAGGAGCTGCTGGAGAAAAACGCGCAGGGCGCCTATGCGGGCGCGCGGCTGCACTTCATCGGCTCGCTGCAGAAAAACAAGGTCAAGTACCTGGTGGGCCTGGTGGAGCTGATCCACTCCGTGGACAGCGTGGAGCTGATGCGGGAAATCAACAAACAGGCCCTCAAACGGGGCATCGTCCAGGACATCCTGCTGGAGGTCAACACCGGCGGGGAGGAATCCAAATCCGGCTTTGCCCCGGAAATGCTGCCTCAAATGCTGGCCGCGGCGGCCGAATTTCCGGGTATTTGCGTCCGCGGACTGATGACCATCCCGCCCATCTGCCGGAGCCCGGAGGAAAATCTCCCCTATTTTCAGCTTTTGCACCAGCTTTTTATTGACAATGGCGAAAAAAAATACGATAATGTACGCATGGATTTTATGTCCATGGGTATGAGCGGCGATTATGAGGCTGCGATTGCCTGCGGGGCAAACATGGTGCGCGTCGGCACGGCCATTTTTGGGCACCGGATCTACCCCGCGAAAAGCTGACAGCGATCAGCAGTTGGAGGTTTGCCCATGGGTTTCATGGATGGATTGAAAAAACTGACGCAGCCCTATGACGACGAGGAGGACTTCTTCGAGGGCGCCGACCCCAGCTTCAAGCCCCAGCCGAAGGCGGAGCAGAAGAGCGCGGTGTCCGCGGCACAGATGGCCTTTGAGAGTGCCTTCGCCGATTCCGCCGGCGGCATGGAGCCAGAGGAGGAGCCGCAGCAGGCCAAGAAGCCGGCCGGCGAGTCCGGCGGCGGCATCTTCGGCAACCTGGGTCTGAAGAAGCCCGGCGGCAAGGTCCGCAAGTCCGGCACCGTCAACTTCGGCGGCAAGGACACCTCGGTCCTGCTCTTCTCCCCCAAGACCTTTGACGAGGCGGGAGAGCTGGTGGGCTATCTGCAGCAGGATCTGACCGTGGTGATGACCCTGGAGAACGTCCCGGCGGAGACCGCCCGGCGCCTGCTGGATTTCCTGTCCGGCATCGCCTTTGCCCTCGGCGGGAAGATCACTCCCGTGTCCGCAAAAACGTATTTTATTACGCCCCAGAACGTGGACATTCTGGGCGCGCAGCCCGAGCAGCCGGAGTCCTCCGGTCATTACTTCTGATCCCGACGGGATCGCAAAAGATTGGAAAGGTGGATAAGCTATGATTACTGCACAGGATATTCGCGAGAAGGGTTTTGAGGTCGTCCGCTTCAACGGCTACGACAGAGACATGGTGGACGATTTTCTCGAGGAGCTGGCCGACGACGTGGCCGCGACCCAGAAGGAGAACGCCGTTCTCAAGAGCAAGATGAAGGTCCTCGTCGACAAGATTGAGGAGTACCGCGCCAATGAGGAAGCCCTGAACAACGCCATCCTCTCCGCCCAGAAGCTCGCCGTCCAGATCGAGAGCGAGGCGCGCCAGCGCGCCGCCGCCACCGTGGCCGACGCCGAGAAGAAGGCCCAGGAAACCATCGGCTCCATCACCGACCGCGCCGACGCCGAGGAGAAGCGCCTGGCCGACGCCAAGGCCGCCACCGCCAAGTTCTTTGAGGCCGCCAAGGCCCTGTGCAACTCCCAGCTGGGCAAGCTGGAGGGCATCATGAGCGACATGGGTCTGGCCGCCCCCGCCGCAGAGGAGCCCGATGTGGACGACACCGTCCGCGCCATTGAGGACAGCGCCGCCAAGCTCTCCCCCGATCCCGCCATCCGCATCGACATCCCCGCCGCCCCCGATTACACCGCCCGCCAGCGCAAGCTGGACAACACCCAGACCTTCTCCCTCTGATTTCCCAGAGGTTTCGGGGCGCGCGCGTGTGCGTGCGCCCCTTATCACTTATTTATAGACATACAGGAGCAGGAAACAAATGGCAAAGGATTATAACGCAACACTCAACCTCCCCCAGACCGACTTTCCCATGCGCGCGGGTCTGCCCAAGCGCGAGCCCGAGATGCTGAAGGCCTGGGCCGAGCAGGACGTCTACCGCGAGCATTTGAAAAAGAGCGAGGGGCTGCCTCTCTTCAATCTCCATGACGGCCCTCCCTTCTCCAACGGCGACATTCACATGGGTCACGCCCTGAACAAGTCCCTCAAGGACTTCATCAACCGCAGCTACATGATGCGCGGCTACCACGTGCCCTACATCCCCGGCTGGGACAACCACGGCATGCCCATTGAGTCGGCCATCATCAAGGAGCAGAAGCTCAACCACAAGGCCATGAGCGTTGCGGATTTCCGCTCCGCCTGCCACGCCTACGCCGACAAGTACGTCCACCGGCAGATGGACGGCTTTAAGCGCCTGGGCGTCATCGGCGACTGGGAGCACCCCTACCTGACCATGAACAAGGGCTTCGAGGCAGACGAGGTCCGCATCTTCGGCAAGATGTACCGCAACGGCCACATCTATAAGGGCTTCAAGCCCGTCTACTGGTGCGCCCATGACGAGACCGCCCTGGCCGAGGCCGAGATCGAGTACCACGACGACCCCGTCACCACCGTCTACGTCAAGTTCCCCATGGCAGACGACAAAGGCAAGCTGAGCCACCTGGACAAGTCCCGGCTCTTCTTCCTGATCTGGACCACCACCACCTGGACCCTGCCCGGCAACCTGGGCATCACCCTCTCTCCCGGCGACAGCTACGCCGTCGTGAAGGTCCCCTCCGGCGAGATGTACATCATGGCCGAGGCCCTGATCCCCGCCGTCATGAAGGCCGGGAACATCGACTCCTGGGAGATCGTCGAGACCCACGAGGGCAGCTTCTTTGAGTACATGCTGGCCCGCCATCCCTTCCTGGACAAGACCAGCCTGCTGATGCTGGCCGACTACGTCACCATGGATTCCGGTACCGGCTGCGTCCACACCGCCCCCGGCTTCGGCGCCGACGACTACAACACCTGCATGCGCTACGGCATCGAGATGGTGGTGCCCGTGGACGACCAGGGCCGCCATACCGAGTACGCCGGCAAGTACGCCGGTCTCGCCGTGGAGGAGTCCAACCCCGTGATCCTGGCCGACATGAAGGCCAGCGGCGTGCTCTTCGCCTCCGAGGATATCATCCACAGCTACCCCCACTGCTGGCGCTGCAAGAACCCCATCATCTTCCGCGCCACCCCCCAGTGGTTCTGCTCCGTCGACTCCTTCAAGGAGGAGGCCGTGGCCGCCTGCGAGGATGTGCGCTGGCTGCCCGCCTGGGGCAAGGAGCGCATGGGCGCCATGATCCGCGAGCGCGCCGACTGGTGCATCTCCCGTCAGCGCCGCTGGGGTCT
>JBGUNL010000218.1:0-3388 GCA_045117295.1 Candidatus Limivicinus sp. | reverse complement strand
CCGGTAGCCGTCCCGGTTCGTGGTACTGTAACTGAGGATCTCGTTTGCAGGACAGAGATAGCAGTCGAAGTCCTTGAATTGAGTGCTGACTTCCCGATTGTTTTCAACCACAAGTGGCATACCTTATCAATCGAGCGGTAAGCTCTGAAGCGGTATCAACTCAAGCTGCTATTCTATGTAGGCCGCAGACAAATGCCGGCGGCCTATTCTTTTTCCGCTTCCGCTCCATACTCCTCCGGGAAGAGCTCCTTCCACCCCTCCGGCTGCTTCACCGCTCCCTCCCCACGATTTTCGCGATCTGCTCGTCCACCAGTGCCTTTTCGTCATAGCCCTGCACGTCCAGCATCTCGGCCCGGATCAGCTCGGTCTCCGGGATGCCGAAATACTGCTGCGCCAGCGTGCGGATATAATCATAGCTGAAGTCCGGCAGATACGGTCCGCCGGCCGTCGTCACATACCACAGCTTTTTCGCCCGGCACAGGCCCCGGGGTTCGCCGGTCTCGGTGTATTCCGAAACCAGCCCCGTCACATAGATGTTTTCCAGATACAGCTTCAGAACAGCGGGGAAGGACAGGTCCCAGTAGGGCGCGCCCACGACGATCTCATCCGCCGCGCAAAACTGCCAGGCCAGGTCAAACATGGGATCGGAAAACGCTCTTTTCTCGATGAGCTCCGTCCGCCTGTTGAGCCTCTCCTCGGAGAGGGGCTGCAGCGCCGTCTCCGCAAGCCTCACTTCTTCCTGCTCACCGCCAAGGCGGCGGAGCAAAGCCCTGGCGATCCGGTCAGTCCGGGACTCTTTTCGCGCGCAGGCGTTTACATACAAAACCATGTCAAACCTCTCCTTCTCTTTTATCGCTCCGGCGTCCGGCCGTCCCAGGCCAGGCGCTCCCGGCCCGCCGGCAGCTCCGGCCAGTCCCTCCGGATTTCATTCCTCCCCACAAGGCGAAAGCCGCTGCAGGGAAATTTCGGCGCCGTGACACAGGATACAAAGGTGTATGCTCCCTCTTCCTGGTTTTCCGCGGCAAAGACCGCGCCGCTGCGGATCAGCGCCATGGGGCGCTGGCCCCGCCCGGCACTTTTCAAGCCCATCATAACATGTTTTTTCGCAGATGTCATGCTGCCCGTTCCTCAGACCGGGCAATTTTTTCGCCGCTTCTTCCGTGCCGCCCCTCCGTGAAAAGAACACCATCCCCGCTTCCATGAAGCGGAAGCAGGGATGGCGGAAGGCCGCGATGGATGCGGCCGAAAAACACACGCGGCAGAGGCGGGGCCGTCAGAACACGCCCAACACCTGGAACAGGAAGCACCAGGCGAAGATGGTCAGCGGGCAGAAGAGGCTTGTCATCACCACGATGTTGCCGGCCAGCTCCGCGTCGCCGCCCATGCGCTGCATCATGGACGGCAGCATTTACATCAGCCGCTGAAGGGGTATCGGTTTTGCCTATCCCCTGCATTTGGGATTTTCCCTTGCCCCGGCCCGGCTTCTCAAGGTACAATGAATATAGAAAAACCAGCCCGCTTTCGGCAGCGGATTCATCATTTTATGAACAGAAAGGAACAGGAACATGATCAAGCTCTATGACGGCGGCGTTTATCTGCTGGGCGGCAAGACCCTCACCCAGAACGAGGAAGAGGTCAAGGCTCTCACCGGCAAGGCGCCGCAGAAGGAAGAGGCCAGGAAGGGCACCATGGCCTACTCCATCCTCAAGGCCCACAACCAGTCTGCGGACATGGACGCCCTGCGCCTCAAGTTCGACTCCATGACTTCCCACGACATCACCTACGTGGGCATCATCCAGACCGCCCGCGCTTCCGGCATGACCGAGTTCCCCCTCCCCTACGTGCTCACCAACTGTCACAACTCCCTGTGCGCCGTCGGCGGCACCATCAACGAGGACGACCACAAGTTTGCCCTCTCCGCGGCCCACAAGTACGGCGGCATCTATGTGCCCACCAACATGGCCAACATCCACTCCTACAACCGCGAGACCATGACCGGCGTGGGCCGCATGATCCTGGGCTCCGACTCCCACACCCGCTACGGCGCCCTGGGCACCATGGCCGTGGGCGAGGGGGGCGGCGAGCTTGCCAAGCAGCTGCTGGGCCGCACCTATGACTTTGCCTACCCCGGCGTCATCGCCATCTACCTGACCGGTTCCCCCAAGCCCGGCGTGGGCCCCCAGGACGTGGCGCTCTCCATCATCGGCAACGTCTACAAAAACGGTTATGTGAAGAACAAGGCCATGGAGTTTGTGGGCCCCGGCATCGCAAATCTCCCCATTGAGTACCGCAACGCCATCGACGTTATGACCACCGAGACCACCTGCTGGTCCTCCATCTGGGTCACCGACGAGGAGACGAAGCGCTACTACACCATTCACGGCAGACCCGAGGCCTACAAAAAGCAGGATCCCGCGGACGTGGCCTGGTACGACGGCTGCGTGTACGTGGATCTCTCCACCGTGGAGTGCACCATCGCCATGCCTATGCATCCCTCCAACACCTACACCATCCACGAGCTGCAGGAAAACGCCCGGGATATCCTCCACCTGGTTCAGGAGAATGCCAACAAGCAGCTCAAGGGCGTCACCATGGATCTGGTGAGCAAGTACCACGACGGCGGCATCTGGGTGGAGCAGGGCGAGATCGCCGGCTGCTCCGGCGGCACCTATGACAACATCTGCGCAGCGGCGGACATTCTCCGCGGCAAGAGCTGCGGCAACGGTGCCTTCTCCCTGAACGTCTACCCCGGCTCCATGCCCGCCTACTCCGCCCTGGCCAAGAACGGAAGGCTCTTCGATCTGGTCTCCGCCGGCGCCATCATCCGCGAGTGCTTCTGCGGCCCCTGCTTCGGTGCGGGCGACACGCCTGCAAACGGCGAGTTCTCCATCCGCCACACCACGCGCAACTTCCCGAACCGCGAGGGTTCCAAGCCCGGCGAAGGCCAGCTTTCCGCCGTCGCCCTCATGGACGCGCGCTCCATCGCGGCTACCGCTGCAAACGGCGGCAAGCTGACCGCAGCGACCGACCTCGACGTGGAGTACAGCACCCCTGTCTACGAGTACGACGCCGGTGTCTACGCCAAACGCGTTTACAACGGCTGGGGTAAGCCCGAACCCGAACACGAACTCAAGTTCGGCCCGAACATCAAGGACTGGCCCGAGATGCCCGCGCTGACGGATGACCTGCTGGTGAAGGTCTGCTCCTACATCACCGACCCCGTCACCACGACGGATGAGCTGATCCCCTCCGGTGAGACTTCCTCTTATCGCTCCAATCCCGAGCGCCTGAGCGAGTTTGCCCTCAGCCGCCGCGACCCCCAGTATGTGTCCCGCTCCAAGGTTCTGCGCCAGGCGGACCGCGACCGCAGGGCAGGCAAGGGCCTCTC
>JBGUNL010000217.1:0-4109 GCA_045117295.1 Candidatus Limivicinus sp. | reverse complement strand
ACTTTTCCAAACTGTACACCTTCCCGTGAAATCGGATATTGCCCGGGTAAAGGCTCACCGAATTCTGATTTTACCATATATGCCGCTTTGAGGCAAGCTTTTCTTTATTTGGACGTCAGATATTGTTTTGCCTTGAGCACGGCGATGACGGTCTTTGCATCCTTGAGCTCATTGTTCATCGCCATTTCCGCCAGCGTGTCCAGCGGAATCTTCTCCACGTTCAGGAACTCCCCGTCGTCCGGGTGGCTCTTCCCCGGGCGCAGCCCGGTGGCCAGATAGATGCGGATGATTTCGGTGGAAATGCCGGGAGAGGCATACACCCCGCCGAAATCCACAAAGTTGTCCGCGGCAAAGCCCGTCTCCTCCGACAGCTCCCGCACGGCGCAGACCATCACGTCCTCGCCCTTCTCCAGCTTCCCGGCGGGAATCTCCAGCACCGTCTCTCCGAAGGGGTAGCGGAACTGGCGGACCATGTAGCAGTTGCCCTCATCGTCCAGGGGCAGCACAGAGACGCCGCCCGGGTGGTGCACCACCTCGCGTTTGGCCTTCCGCCCGTCGCAGAGCTCGGCCATGTCCATGGTCACGTCCACGATCACGCCGCTGTATTTCAGCTCTCTGCTGAGCTGCTTCTCCGTCAGGTCCATGGGAATCCCCTCCCCGGGTTCAACAAACATAATTCGATTTACATTAAAATGATTTACATAATGCGCAATTGCAGTATAGCACAGCTCTCCTGGAAATACCAGTTTTTTTAGGCGAAAAAACAAAAAAAAATCAAGTTTTTTTGACTGTTTCCGGCATTTTGGTATCGTAAAAGTTGTGATTTGAATTCTTTGGTTTTCATTTTGGTTACAAGTCAAGCTTCCTTTTCTTCCCGCGCACATTTACAAATTCTTCTTTTCTTCCTCCCAACGCTGTGATATAATACCATCTGCCACTTGGCGGACATTGGACGGGAAGGGAGTGAGACGCTTGCCGAAACAGACGGGAGTCAAGGAGATTGCCAGCAACCGCAAGGCTTTCCATGAATACTTTGTGCTCGACCGCTTTGAGGCCGGCGTGGAGCTCTTCGGAACCGAGGTCAAGTCCATCCGGGCCGGGCAGGTGAATCTGAAGGATTCCTTCTGCACCGTCAAGGACGGCGAGCTTTTTGCCCGGGGCCTGCACATCAGCCCCTATGAGCACGGCAACATCTTCAACAAAGATCCCATGCGCCCCAAGCGGCTGCTCATGCATAAGAAGGAGATCCTCAAGCTGCAGAGCCGGGTGATGCAGGACGGCGTCGCCCTGATCCCCCTGTCCCTGTATTTCAAGGACAGCCGCGTCAAGCTGGAGCTGGGGCTGTGCAAGGGCAAAAAGCTGCACGACAAACGCGACAGCGCCGCAGAGCGCGAGACCAGGCGCGACATTGACCGCGCCATGAAAGAGAGGAATTATCGATGAGCAATCCCATTGTCACCATTGAAATGGAAGACGGCGGCGTTATGAAGGCTGAGCTCTATCCCGAGATTGCCCCCAACACCGTCAATAACTTCATCTCCCTGGTCAAGCAGGGCTTCTATGACGGCGTGATCTTTCACCGCGTCATCCCCGGCTTCATGATCCAGGGCGGCGACCCCAAGGGCGTCGGCATCGGCGGCCCCGGCTACTGCATCCGCGGCGAGTTTGCCGTCAACGGCTTCAAGAACGATCTCAAGCACGACCGCGGCGTTTTGTCCATGGCCCGCACCATGGCTCCAAACTCCGCCGGCAGCCAGTTCTTTATCATGCATGAGGACTCCCCCCACCTGGACGGCCAGTACGCCGCCTTCGGCAAGGTGATCGAGGGCATCGAAGTGGTGGACAGGATCTGCTCCGTCCGCACCGACTACAACGACAAGCCCCGCATCCCCCAGGTCATGAAGAAGGTCACGGTCGAGACCTTCGGCTCCGACTACCCGGAGCCCGTCAAGGAGTAAAGGCTCTATTTTGTTCCTTTTCCCGGCAAACAAAAACCCTTCGCATCTAACCGATTAAAAGCCGCAAAGCGGCTTTTAATCGGAAAGGAAGACGGAGACTCCTATCGTTCTTTACAAACCCGAAGCCCAACGCAGTGGGTTCGGGTTTGAGAGGAAACCGAACGGCTCTATCGTTCTCTCCCGATCCGAAGCTTCACGCTTCGGATCGGAAAGGAAGAACAGCATCATCGGTCGAGGTGTTCACGCCTCGCGTGGACACCTGACCAAATGTTGCTGTTCTGACGCCGCGGGGGTGTAACGGTTTCGACGGGGGCGCGGAGGCAGGAATAGCGGGCGGATGCGCCTACCATCCTTAAAATGGGCGACCTTTTATAAATTAAAGAACAACAACGATAGAGTTCTTCTCGCTGCTTAATTAGCGAGCGCTCCGCCCGGGAGGACCACGGCCCGGGAGGGAGCGTCGACAAGTGGTGAACGTGAGCGCGCAAAGCTTTGAGCGCGCCATGCATCATGAAGCTACCAAGTCCCCGAGGGTGACGGCTCCCGCTCGGACGAGGGAATGCAAACAACCGTCTGCGCCCGGAGAAGTTCCTGTTAAAGTACTTTCGGACGGGGGTTCAACTCCCCCCACCTCCACCAAAAAAGGATTGCTATCTTGACAAGGTTGCAATCCTTTTTTACTATCAATTGATGACAAAGGAGTCGGGTTTCATGTTTCTTTCCAAGAAAAAAAGAATACGGAACTATCTTGATTCAATCGAAAAGGAACAATGGTCTCCCTTTGAAATCTTACTTGACCATTATTTGAGCGGCAAACTGCTCAACACTCTTGCCGAATACGGTATTTCAAAGCTTTCTTGTTATATTGATTTCCACGATGATTACAAGTGTTTAAATGTTCAAGGAAAGCACGAATCAAATTATATTGACTTGCAAATTGAACAGAAAGAATTCAGTATTGGCTGTGATCCGGTTGAACCAGATGACCACAAATATTTTATTCTTGAATCTCCGGATTATATGTACTCCGTGGTAAGGACCGAGATACAGTCACTCAAGGAATCCTGATGCTGGTGTTACGAGTTTTAACGATAACCCTGATTTTGTTAAAATAACAATCTTTGCTCAACAAGAAAGCCCACCCTTCGGGGTGGGCTTTTCTTGTGGCGTCGGGGGGAGTTGAACTCCCGCAAGCGAAAAGAAATGCAGACAGCTCCCCCCACCTCCGGCTAAAATAAATGTGGCTTTTTTCTTCTGCCTGTGGTATGCTTCTCCCGATTTTATTTGCATCGGGTGATATGCATGCGCATTCCGCAAACCTTGCAGGACAACTCCACGCCGGGCGCCATTTTTGCAAACGCGCTGATGGCGGCGGTGGGCCTGTTTTTCAACGGCTTTGGGGTCTATCTGACCATCCAGGCCAACATCGGCGCCGGGCCCTGGGACGTGCTCTCCCTGGGTCTTTCCCGGACGCTTGGCGTTCTCTACGGCACGGCGTCCATCTCTATCTCCTTTACCATTCTGCTCATCGACGTGCTGCTGCGCGAGCCCATCGGCATCGCCATGTTCATCGACGCGGTGACCGTGGGAAAGGCCGTGGATCTGTTCAACCGCCTGGGCGTCGTCGCCCCCTGTGCCTCGCCTTTGATCGGGATTCCCGTGATGCTGCTGGGCCTTGTCATCATGGCCTACACCCAGTTTGTCTACATGAAGGCCGCACTGGGCTGCGGCCCCCGGGACACGCTGCTGGTGGGACTTGCCAAGCGCGCCGGAAGAATCCCCATCGGAGCCGTCAGCATCGGGATTCTGAGCCTTGCCACCTTCATCGGCTGGCTGCTGGGAGGCCCCGTGGGGATCGGCACGCTGATCTGCGCCTTCTGCACCGGGCCCATCATGCAGGCCGCCTTCCGCAGCGTACGCTTTGACGCGACCAAGATCCGCCATCAGCACCTGGGGGAATCGTTTCGGATTCTCTTTGGCAAAACGCCGCGGCAATGACTTCTTCATTTTGCTTCTCTTTGTACGGATTGCCACGCCGGTGTGCGCACCGGCAAGCAAGGATCGCGTCGCACGCTTCCCGCGCGTCGCGTTGGCAAGCAAGGATCGCGTCGCACGCTTCCCGCGCGTCGCGTTGGCAAGCAAGGATCGCGT
>JBGUNL010000216.1:0-2302 GCA_045117295.1 Candidatus Limivicinus sp. | reverse complement strand
TAGTGCTCATCCACCGCCAGCTGCAGCTTGGTGCCGAAATAGGATCCGATGATCGCCAGCACCGCCGACGGCGCGGCCAGCTTCCAGTCCACAAAACCGCCGCGGATGAAGCGGGCCGCGGAAACGGAGGTTCCGATACAGGACGAGAGCTTGTTTGTCCCCAGCGCCAGATGCGCCGGAAGGCCGGCAAGAAAATAGGTTGGAAGCGAGATCATCCCGCCTCCGCCCGCGATGCCGTCCACCACCGATGCAAGAAACACGCCGATCGGTACGAGAAGGACCATTTTCCAGGTCAGATCCATCGGAAAGAGGATCTCGTGTATCACTTCGTCTCTTCTCCCCCGTTTTCGTTTTTCTCCGGCTGTACGTCCGCCCCGGTTTTCTCTTTCGGCTCGGGTCTGGAGAGCTGAAACGCAAAGAACACCGTCAGCAGCCCCAGGGATGCCGCTGTCCCGACGATCGTGGCTTCAAAATTTCCCGGCAGGACGTTGCGCAGCAGGAAAACCAGCCCCAGCGCCGCAATGTCGATGGCGGTCCGGCCTATGCTTGCCCCCATCATGGCTTTGGTGCTGTTCTTCTCGATGGCAGCCTTGTTGATCCGGGAGTTCAGCCACGCGACCAGGGTACCCCAGAGCAGGCCGATGACTGCGCCGATGACATATTTCATAATCTTTTTCTCTTTTCCTTCAAATTTTTGTACATGATAACATTCTTTCCCCGGAAATACAAGAGCGCTCTTGACTTTAGCACCAAAAAGTGCTAAAGTGAGCCACAGTTTCAACGGGAGGCGCTTTATGAAAGCCGATTTCTTTGCTGCATACTACTACCGCTATTACTTTACGAAAAGGTAATAGAAGTTTGTGCTGCAAAGATTATCATTTTTATAAACCGAATGATTTAAGCCGCACGGACTTCACCGGGCGGTTTTTTTCATCCCTCGCGCTGATTCAAAAACCTATAAACAGGAGGAACCCCAAATGAAAAAGATCTTTGCCTTTGTTCTGATGGCTGTTCTGGTTCTCAGCCTGAGCGCCGCCGCTTTCGCTGCGCCGGCCTACAATGTGGGTATCTGCCAGCTGGTTCAGCATCCCGCGCTTGACGCCGCAACCGAGGGTTTCCAGGACGCCCTGAAAGAGAAGCTCGGCGAAGACGCCGTTAAGTTCTCCGTTCAGAACGCTTCCGGCGACTCCGCCACCTGTGCGGTCATCTGCAATCAGTTTGTCAGCGACGAGGTCGACCTGATCCTCGCCAACGCCACCCCGGCTCTGCTGGCGGCTCAGTCCTCCACCAACCAGATCCCCATTCTCGGCACCTCTGTGACCGACTATGCCAGCGCCCTTGACATTGACGACTGGAACGGCGCCACCGGCACCAACATCTCCGGCACCTCCGACGGTGTCCCTGCCGCTGAGCTTGCAGCTGTTGTGAACGAGCTCTTCCCCGACGTCAAGAACGTCGGCCTGCTCTACTGCTCCGGCGAGCCCAACTCCAAGTTCCAGGCCGATGAGATTCGCCCGATCCTCGAAGAGATGGGCTACAAGGTCAAGGATTACACCTTTGCCGATTCCAATGACGTTGCCCAGGTCGCTGCCAATGCCTGCGACGACTGCGACGTGCTCTATATCCCGACCGACAACACCGCCGCCTCCAATGCAGAGCTCATCAACAACGTCTGCCTTGAAAAGAAGGTTCCTGTCGTTGCCGGTGAGGAGAACCTCTGCGCCGGCTGCGGCTGCGTCACGCTCTCCATCTCCTACTATGACCTCGGCGTTGTCACCGGCGAGATGGCCGCTGAGATTCTGGCCAACGGCGCCGACATCTCCACCATGGAGATCGAGTACGCCCCCTTCACGGGCAAGTACAACGCTGTCAACTGTGAGCTGCTCGGCGTTGAGATTCCCGAAGGCTTCGAGGCCATCGAGACTGAAGAGTAATCCACGCATCTTTCGTCCGCTCCCTGCGGGGAGCGGGCATTTCTGATAAGAAGGAGCTTTTTCGGTGAGTGAATATTTCGCTTCTCTAAATATCCTCAAACTGTTTCGGAACATGCCCGGCGGCATCTCCCAGGGCCTGGTCTGGGGCATCATGGCGCTTGGCATCTATGTCACCTTCCGTCTGCTGGACGTGGCCGACCTGACGGTCGACGGTTCGTTCACGACGGGCGGCGCGGTCACGGTCATGCTGATTCTGGCCGGCTGGCCCGCCTGGGCGGCGCTGCTGGTCGCGATTCTCGCCGGGATGCTGGCGGGTTTCTGCACCGGCATGCTTCACACCAAGTTCGGAATTCCCGCGATTCTCGCCG
>JBGUNL010000215.1:0-2533 GCA_045117295.1 Candidatus Limivicinus sp. | reverse complement strand
TCCCGCAGGATGCGGCGCACCTCGTCGCTGCCCACGTCGGACAGGGAGATCTGCCCGTCGTCCCGCAGCGGCGCCGCGGCGGGGATGGCGCTGACGCCGTCTTTCTCCAGCTCCCTGAGGTAGCCCTTGGCCTTCTGGATGACCGCCTCGGGCAGGCCGGCGAGCTTCCCCACCTCGATGCCGTAGCTGTCGTCGGCGGCGCCGCGGACGATCTTGCGCAGGAAGACCAGGTCGCCCCCCTGCTTCTTGGCGGTGATGTTGTAGTTGCGCACGCCGTTAAGCTCCCCCTCCAGGGCGGACAGCTCGTGGTAGTGGGTGGCGAACATGGTTTTGGCCCCCAGCTTTCGCTTGTCGGCGCAGTATTCCAGCACCGCCCGGGCGATGGCCATGCCGTCGAAGGTGGAGGTGCCGCGGCCGATCTCGTCCAGGATCAGCAGGCTCTGGGCGGTGGCGTGCTTGAGGATCTCGGCGGTCTCCCGCATCTCCACCATGAAGGTGGACTGGCCGGCGGCCAGATCGTCGGAGGCGCCGATGCGGGTGAAGACCCGGTCGACGATGCCGATCGTTGCGGACTTGGCCGGGACGAAGGAGCCCATCTGGGCCATCAGCACGATCAGCGCCGTCTGGCGCATGTAGGTGGATTTACCGGCCATGTTGGGGCCGGTGACGATGGCGACCCGGTCCTCCTGGTCGTTGAGATAGGTGTCGTTGGGGACGAAGAGCACGTCCTTCATGGCCTGCTCCACCACCGGGTGGCGGCCCTGGACGATGTGCAGGGTGCGGGAGGTGTCGATCTCCGGGCAGGAGTAGCGGTTGCGGACGGCCACCTCCGCCAGGGAGCAGAGCACGTCCAGCCGTGCCACACAGTCGGCCGCGGCCTGGACCCGATCCACCTTGGCGGCCACGCTGTCGCGCACCTCGCAGAAGTATCGGTACTCCAGGTCGTTGATGCGGTCCCGGGCGGTGAGCAGGGTGTTCTCCAGCTCCTTGAGCTCCTGGGTAAAGTAGCGCTCGTTGGAGACCAGGGTCTGCTTGCGGATATAGTCCTCCGGCACGTTCTCCAGCCCCGCGGACCGGGGCACGTCGATGTAATAGCCGAAGACCTTGTTGTAGCCCACCTTCAGCTTCTTGATGCCGGTGCGCTCACGCTCCCGCGTTTCCAGCTCCTGCACCATCCTGGCGCCGTTGTCGCGCACGTTGCGCAGGCGGTCCACCTCCTCGGAGTAGCCGGGGCGGAGGATGCCGCCCTCCCGGACGGAGAAGGGGGGATCGTCGCAGATGGCGCGGTCGATTTCAAAACGCAGATCCTCCAGGGCGTCCATGGCCGCGATGTCCCGCAGCTCCAGGCAGGTGAAGGGCTGCAGCAGCTCCTTGAGCCGGGGCAGGGCCGCGGCGCAGAGGGCCAGGGTTCTCAGGTCCCGGCCGCCGGCGGTGCCGTACACCGCCCGGCCCACCAGGCGCTGCATGTCCCCGATTTCCCGCAGGGTGCCCATAAGCTCGCCCCGGGTGACGTTGTCGCGCGTCAGCTCCTCCACCGCGGCGAGGCGGCGGCGGATGGCCACGGCGGAGAGCAGGGGCCGCTCCACCCAGGCGCGGAGCAGGCGCCCGCCCATGGGGGTCTTTGTGCGATCCAGCACCCACAGCAGACTCCCCTTCTTCTCCCCGCTGCGCAGGGACTCGGTGAGCTCCAGGTTCCGGCGGGTCGTCCAGTCCAGCTCCATATAGCGCCCGCCGAAGAACACGTCCAGGCGGTTGATGTGGCTCAGGTCAAATTTTTGGGTGCGGATCAGATAGTCCAGCAGCGCGCCCGCGGCGCAGACCGCGCCGGGCTGGCCGTCGAGACCCGCCCCGTCCACGTCTGAAAAGCCGAACTGGCGGCAGAGCAGGACGCTTGCCTTCAGGTATTCAAAGCTCTCCGTGTCCTCCTCGGGCATGGCCGAGAGCTTCTTGGTGACAAAATCAAAGATCTCCGCGCTGTCCTTCGCGCCGGGGGAGAGCAGCACCTCCCGGGGGGCAAAGCGCCCCAGCTCGTTGACGATGTGCATCGCAGCGTCCCCCTCGAAGGCGGCGCAGCAGAACTCGCCCGTGGACACATCGCAGACGGCGACGCCCCCCTCCCGGGTGGCCAGGTACACCGCGGCCAGGTAATTGGAGCGCCCCTCCTCCAGCATGGAGCTCTCGGTGACGGTGCCGGGGGTGATGATGCGGATCACGTCCCGCTGCACCAGACCCTTGGCCAGGGCCGGGTCCTCCATCTGCTCGCAGATGGCCACCTTGTAGCCCTTGGCGATGAGCCGGGCGATATACGCCTCGGCGCTGTGGTAGGGCACGCCGCACATGGGGGTGCGCTCCTCCGGGTCCTCCACGCTCCGGTCCCGGGTGGTGAGGGCGAGATCCAGCTCCCGGGAGGCCGTCTTCGCGTCCTCGTTGAACATCTCGTAGAAGTCCCCCAGGCGGAAGAAGAGCAGGCAGTCCGGGTACTGCTCCTTGATCTCGTTGTATTGCTTCTTCATGGGCGTGAGCTCTGCCATGA
>JBGUNL010000214.1:0-4868 GCA_045117295.1 Candidatus Limivicinus sp. | reverse complement strand
GAACAAGAGCGTCCTGCACGACGTGGTCAAGAATCACCTGGCCAACTGCCGTCAGGGCACCCAGAGCGCCCTCACCAAGGGTGAGGTCAGCTACACCACCCGCAAGCCCTGGCGCCAGAAGGGCACCGGCCGCGCCCGCGCCGGCTACGCCGGCTCCCCCGTGTGGTACCACGGCGGCGTCGCCTTTGCTCCCAAGCCCCGGGATTACAGCTACACCCTCAACAAGAAGGTCAGACGTCTGGCTCTCAAGTCCGCGCTGTCCTCCAAGGCTGCCGAGGGCGAGATCCTGGTCGTTGACGGCCTGAAGATGGACGAGATCAAGACCAAGACCTTCAAGACCTTCCTCAGCAAGCTGGGCGTCGAGGGCAAGGCCCTGGTCGTCACCGAGAACGTGGACGAGAACGTCGTCAAGTCCGCCCGCAACATCGAGGGCGTCGAGACCACCTTCGCCACCGTCCTCAGCCCCTATATGATTCTCACCAACGGCAAGATGGTGGTTGACAAGGCCGCCCTTGCCAAGATCGAGGAGGTGTTCGCCTGATGAAGACCGCATACGACGTCATCATCCGCCCCATCATCACCGAGCAGTCCATGGAAGACCTGGACATCAAGAAGTACGCTTTTGAGGTCGCCAAGGACGCCAACAAGATCGAGATCAAGAAGGCCGTCGAGGAGATCTTCGGCGTCACCGTGATCAAGGTCACCACCGAGCACGTCCGCGGCAAGGCCAAGCGCCAGGGCGCCTACCCCATGGGCAAGACCGCTTCCTGGAAAAAGGCCGTTGTCAAGCTGAGCGCCGATTCCAAGAACATCGAGCTCTTTGAAGGCATGGCATAAGGAGGAAGAACAGAATGTCTATCAAAACCTACAGACCGACTACTCCTTCCAGACGCCACATGAGCGTCTCCGGTTTTGACGGAGTTGCCAAGCACGTCAAGCCCGAGAAGAGCCTGACCGAGGTTCTCAAGAAGAACGCCGGCCGCAACAGCTACGGCCACATCACCGTCCGCCACCAGGGCGGCGGCAACCGGCAGAAGTACCGCGTCATCGACTTCAAGCGCAACAAGCTGGACGTCGAGGGCAAGGTCCTCCGCCTGGAGTACGACCCCAACCGCAGCGCCTACATCGCGCTGGTGGAGTACACCGACGGCGAGCGCCGCTACATTCTGGCCCCCGTGGGCCTGAACGAGGGCGACGTGATCATGGCCTCCGCCGCTGCCGACATCAAGCCCGGCAACGCCCTGCCCATGGCCAACATCCCCGTCGGCACCGTCATCCACAACATCGAGCTCTACCCCGGCAAGGGTGCTCAGCTTGTCCGCAGCGCGGGCGTCGCCGCCCAGCTGATGGCCAAGGAAAACGGCATGGCCACCGTCCGCCTCCCCTCCGGTGAGATGCGCAAGGTCCGCATGGACTGCTACGCCACCATCGGCCAGGTCGGCAACATCGACTATGCCAACGTCCACATCGGCAAGGCCGGCCGCAAGCGCCACATGGGCATCCGTCCCACCGTCCGCGGCTCCGTCATGAACCCGGTGGATCACCCCCACGGCGGCGGCGAAGGCAAGTCCCCTGTCGGCCGTCCCGGCCCTGTCACTCCTTGGGGCAAGCCCGCCCTGGGTTACAAGACCCGCAAGACGAAGAACCGCACCGATAAGTTCATCGTCAAGCGCCGCAACGCGAAGTAAGGAGGGAACGAACCATGAGCAGAAGCATTAAGAAAGGCCCCTTCGCCGCCCCCGAGCTGCTGAAGAGAGTCGATGAGATGAACAAGAGCGGCAACAAGCAGGTCGTCAAGACCTGGAGCCGTTCCTCCACGATCTTCCCGTCCTTCGTCGGACACACCATCGCCGTCCACGACGGCCGCCGTCATGTGCCCGTGTACGTCACCGAGGATATGGTTGGTCACAAGCTGGGCGAGTTCGCCCCGACCCGCACCTTCCGCGGCCACGCCGGCAGCAAGACCGGCAAGTAAGGAGGAGAAACAATGGACGAAAAGAAAATTGCCCGTGCGGAGCACAAATACGCCCGTATTTCTCCCCGCAAGGTCGAGATCATCTGCAACATGATCCGCGGCAAGGACGTCAAGCTTGCCAAGGCCCTGATGGAGAACACCCCCAAGGCCGGCTGCGAGCTGATGATCAAGGTGCTCGACAGCGCCGTCGCCAATGCTGAGAACAATTTTGAAATGGATCCCGAGAAGCTCTATGTGTGCGAGACCTACGTCGGCGCCGGCCCCATCCTCAAGCGGGGCATGCCCAGAGCTCAGGGCCGTATGTACCGCATCAACAAGCGCACCAGCCACATCACCATCGCCGTGGCTGAGAGAGACTAAGGGAAGGAGGCAGAATTATGGGACAGAAAGTTAATCCCCACGGCCTGCGTGTAGGCGTTATTAAGGACTGGGATTCCCGTTGGTATGCTCGCGAGGATAAGGTCGGCGATCTGATCGTCGAGGATTACAAGATCCGCGAGTTTCTGAAGAAGACCCTCTATTCCGCCGGCGTTCCCACCATCGAGATCGAGCGCGACAACGCCAAGGTCCGCATCTATATCCACTGCTCCAGACCCGGCGTCGTCATCGGCAAGAACGGTGAGCAGATCACCAAGCTGCAGCAGCAGGTTTCCGACATGATCGGCAAGCCCGTCGCCCTCTCCATCGTTGAGGTCCGTACTCCCGACACCAACGCGCAGCTGGTCGCCGAGAACATCGCCCAGCAGCTGGAGAAGCGCATCGGCTTCCGCCGTGCCATGAAGAACGCCATGGGCCGCGCCATGCGCATGGGCGCCCGCGGCATCAAGGTCAAGTGCGGCGGCCGTCTGGGCGGCGCCGAGATCGCCCGCAGCGAGTGCTACCACGAGGGCACCATCCCCCTGCAGACCATCCGCTCCGACATCGAGTACGGCTTTGCCGAGGCCAACACCACCTACGGCCGCATCGGCGTCAAGGTCTGGATCTACAAGGGCGAGGTCCTCTCCCAGACCCTGCGCACCACCCCCCGCACCATGGATCTGTCCAAGCCCGCCGGTGACCGCCGTCGCCGTGACGACCGCCGCGGCGGCCGCCGCGATGACCGCCGTCAGGGCGGCTACAACCGCGACAACCGCGATAACCGCGCCCCGCAGTCCGGCGACCGCCGTCCCTACGGCGCCCGTCCCGCCGGCCAGGGCGGCTTCAACCGCGGGCCCCGTCCCGCCGCTCCCGCTCAGGAAGGAGGCAACAACTAATGTTAATGCCCAAGAGAGTTAAATACCGCAGAGTGCAGCGCGGCCGCATGAAGGGCAAAGCCACCCGCGGCAACGTTGTCAACTACGGTGAGTTCGGTCTGGCCGCGCAGGAGCCCGGCTGGATCACCTCCAACCAGATTGAGGCGGCCCGTATCGCCATGACCCGTTACACCAAGCGCGGTGGTCAGGTCTGGATCAAGATTTTCCCCGACAAGCCCGTTACCGCCAAGCCCGCCGAGACCCGTATGGGTTCCGGTAAAGGCTCCCCCGAGTACTGGGTCGCTGTCGTCAAGCCCGGCAGAGTGATGTTCGAGATCGCAGGCGTGCCCGAAGAGACCGCCCGCGAGGCTCTCCGCCTTGCCAGCCACAAACTGCCCATCAAGACGAAGATCGTCGCCAAGGGCACCGAGTCTGAGAACGGTGGTGAATAAGATGAAGGCAAACGAAATTCGCTCCATGTCCGTGGCCGAGCTGGAAAGCAAGCTGGTTGACCTGAAGAAGGATCTGTTCATGCTCCGTATGCAGCATGCCACCAATCATCTTGACAACCCCACCAAGATCTCTGCTACCCGCCGCGACATCGCGCGCGTCAAGACCGTGCTGCGCGAGAAGCAGAACTGAGGAGGTAAGGAATAATGAACGAAGAAAGAACTACTTCCCGGAAGACCCGCGTCGGCAAGGTCGTATCCGACAAGATGGACAAGACCGTCGTCGTCATCGTCGAGGACCGTGTTGCCCACAAGACCTATAAGAAGATCATCGGCCGGACCTACCGTCTGAAGGCCCATGATGAGAATAACGAGTGCGGTGTCGGCGATATCGTGCGCGTGATGGAGACCCGCCCCTTGTCCCGTGACAAGAGATGGCGCGTGGTCGAGATCGTTGAGAAGGCTAAGTAAGGGAGGCGCACCAGAATGATTCAGCAGGAAACTTATCTGAAGGTCGCCGACAATACCGGCGCCAAGGAACTCAAGTGCATCCGCGTGCTGGGCGGCTCCAAGCGCAAGTACGCCAGCATCGGCGACGTGATCGTCTGCTCCGTCCGCAAGGCGGCCCCCGGCGGCTCCGTCAAGAAGGGCGACGTGGTCAAGGCCGTCGTCGTCCGCACCGTCAAGCCCGTCCGCCGCGCTGACGGCACCTACGTCCGCTTCGACGAGAACGCTGCGGTTTTGATCAACACCGGTGACAAGAACCCCCGCGGCACCCGTATCTTTGGACCCGTCGCCCGTGAGCTCCGCGACAAGGAGTACATGAAGATCCTGTCGCTGGCTCCCGAAGTGATTTAATGGAGGGCACAGAGAATGAACATTAAGAAAGACGATAAAGTTGTCGTTCTGTCCGGCAAGGACAAGGGCAAGCAGGGCAAGGTCCTTGTTGCCGACCCCAAGGCGATGAAGGTCATCGTCGAGGGCGTCAATGTCGCCACCAAGCATCAGAAGCCCCGGAGACAGGGCGAAGAGGGCGGCATCATCAAGGTCGAGACCCCCCTCTACGCTGCCAAGGTTCAGCTCGTCTGCCCCAAGTGCGGCAAGGGCACCCGCGTCGGCCACAAGATCGCCGACGGCAAGAAGGTCCGCGTCTGCAAGAAGTGCGGCGCAGAAATCTGAGAGAAAGGAGTAAACTGACATGACCAGAATGAA
>JBGUNL010000213.1:0-10328 GCA_045117295.1 Candidatus Limivicinus sp. | reverse complement strand
CCGGACATGATGTGGATGACCACCATGAATCCCGAGACCCGCCGCCTCATCAAGGTCATGCCCGAGGACGCGGAGAGGATGGGGGAGGTCTTCGACCTGCTGCTGGGGGACAACCTGGAGGGGCGGAAGAACCACATTTCGGAATATGGCTACCGCTATCTGGACATGGCGGATATCTCATAAGGAGGGCCCATGAAAAGCTACGTCAATGGATTTATCTATGGCCGGGACCTGCTGAAAAAGGTCATCATGGCCACGGTGGTCTGCTGTGTGCTGTCCATCGTCTTCCGCCAGAACATGACCCTGCAGGGCATTTTTGCCGGCGCCACGCTGATTCTGTTCATCGTCGGCATCTACATCGACTGCAAGCACTGCCGCTGCCCCCACTGCGGGAAGGTGATCTTCCTGGGCGTGCTGGCGGTGACCGCCTGCCCCAAGTGCAAGCGCAACCTGGTGACAGGGAAAAAGGTCAAAAAAACGAAGTAAGAGCGTAACAAGATGGCAAAGAAAAAGCAACCAGAAAAGAAGAATTACAACAACCCCAACGTCATGGGCCTCCGGGCCGAGGTGCTGGAGCAGCCCATCACCGAGACGCTGGAGACCAACTACATGCCCTACGCCATGAGCGTGATCGTCTCCCGGGCCATCCCGGAGATCGACGGCTTCAAGCCCTCCCACCGGAAGCTCCTGTACACCATGCTGAAGATGGGCCTGCTCACCGGCGGGCGGACCAAGAGCGCCAACATCGTGGGTCAGACCATGAAGCTCAACCCCCACGGGGACGCCGCCATCTATGAGACCATGGTGCGCCTTTCCGCGGGCTACCAGGCGCTGCTGACGCCCTTTGTGGATTCCAAGGGCAACTTCGGCAAGGTCTTTTCCCGGGACATGTCCTACGCCGCGCCCCGGTATACGGAGGCCAAGCTCTCGCCGATTTGCGCGGAGCTCTTCCGGGATATCGACAAGGACACCGTGGACTTTGTGGACAACTACGACGGCAGCATGCAGGAGCCGACCCTGCTGCCCACCGCTTTCCCAAACGTTCTGGTGTCCTCCAACCTGGGCATCGCCGTGGGCATGGCAAGCCAGATCTGCGGCTTTAATCTGCAGGAGGTCTGCGACACCACGGTGGCCTGGCTGCGGGATCCGGAGCACGATCTTCTGAGCACCATGCCCGCCCCGGACTTTCCCACCGGGGGCGAGATCATCTACGACCGGGCCCAGATGGAGAGCATTTACCGTACGGGCCGCGGCAGCTTCAAGGTCCGCGCCCGCTGGCGCTTCGTGGAAAAAGAGAACATCATCGAGATCTATGAGATCCCCTACACCACCACCTCCGAGGCCATCATCGACAAGGTGCGGGAGCTGATCACCGCCGGCAAGATCCGGGAGATCAACGATATGCGGGACGAGACGGACCTGGCCGGCCTGCGCCTGGCCATCGATCTCAAGCGCGGCGCCGACCCGGAGAAGCTCATGCAGAAGCTCTTCAAGCTCACCCCGCTGCAGGACTCCTTCCCCTGCAACTTCAACATCCTGGTGGCGGGCAACCCCAAGGTCATGGGCGTGGGGGAGATCCTGGAGGAGTGGACCGCCTGGCGCCTGGAGTGCGTGCGGCGGCGCATCTACTTTGACCTGAGCAGGAAAAAGGAGAAACTGCACCTCTTAAAGGGCCTCAAGCGCATCCTGCTGGATATCGACAAGGCCATCGCCATCATCCGCGAAACCGAACTGGAGAGCGATGTGGTGCCGAACCTCATGGTGGGCTTCGGCATCGACCAGACCCAGGCGGAGTTCGTGGCGGAGATCAAGCTGCGCAACATCAACCGCGAGTACATCCTCAAGCGCACCCAGGAAACCGAGGCCCTGGAACAGGATATCGAGGAGCTGGAGGCCACCCTCAACAACCGCCGCAGGCTCAAGGGCATCATCATCGACGAGCTCAAGGCCATCTCCAGGAAGTACGGCCAGCCTCGGAAAACCGGCATCGTCTACGCCGCGGAGATCGAGGAGTTCACCGAGGAGCAGACGGTGGAGGACTATCCCGTCACCCTCTTCCTCTCCCGGGAGGGCTACTTCAAGAAGATCACCGCCCAGTCCCTGCGCATGAGCGGGGAGCAGAAGTACAAGGAGGGCGACGGCCTGAGCCAGACCTTCGAGACCACCAACCGGGCGGAGATGCTGCTCTTGACCGACCGCCAGCAGATGTACAAGGCCCGGGTCTCCGACTTTGAGGACGGCAAAGCCTCCCAGCTGGGCGTCTATCTGCCCCAGCGGCTGCAGATGGACGAGGGGGAGAGCATCCTCTCCCTGATCCTGCCGGGGGACTACAGCAAGCATCTGCTGCTGGTGTTTGAAAATGGCAAGGCCGCGCGCATCGAGCTTGCCGCCTATGAGACCAAGACCAACCGCAAGAAGCTGGTCAACGCCTGCTCCGACAAGAGCCCGGTCAAGACCGTGATGCTCATCGAGGAGGAGACGGACCTGGCCTGCTTCTCCAGCGACGGGCGGGTGCTGATCTTCAACACCGCCCAGCTCCAGCCCAAGTCCAGCCGCTCCACCCAGGGCGTGAACGTCATGACGCTCAAGCCCAAGCGGGTGCTGGAAAAGGCCGTGCCCCTCAAGGACACCGCCATCGGCAGCGCCGCCCGCTACCGCGTCAAGACCCTGCCGGGCGCCGGCGCGCTTTTGAAGGCGGAGGACCGGGCCGAGCAGCAGCTGTCCCTGCTGGATGAATAAAAGGAAACGTTAAGAGGAAAAGCCATGAAGACGGAAGCAAATCGCGTTGTTTATCTTCTGCGCAAATACATTCTCATCGTATTGGGCTGCGTCATCTATGCGCTGGGGTTTCAGTTCTTCTGCTATCCCAACGCCATCACCACCGGCGGCGTTGTGGGTATGGCGATGATCATCAACCAGCTGACGCGGCTGCCCGTCGGCGTGCTGACCATTGCGATGAACGTCCCGCTGTTTCTCATCGCCTGGCGGCATTTCGGCCTGGACTTTCTGGTGGGTTCGCTGGTAGGCATGGGCCTGAGTTCTCTGATGGTGGACTTCTTCTCCACCATCGGCATTGTCGCCACCGACGATCCCATGCTGGCGGCGCTCATCGGCGGCGTCATCAAGGGCATTGGCATGGGCATGGTGTACTATGTGGGCGCCACCACCGGCGGTATCGACATTGTGATCAAGCTCCTGCGCAAGCGCTATTCCTACATCAACTTCGGAACCCTCATGCTGCTCATGGACGCGGTGATCATCACGGCATACGCCCTGATCCTGGGTCGGTATGTGAGCGCCATGTACTCCCTGGTGGCCATGTACGCCACCACCAAGATGATCGACCTTGCCCTCTACGGCATTGACAACGCCTGCCTCTGCTACATCATCAGCGAGAAGAGCGAAGTGGTCATGCACGAGATCGTGGACGGCGCTCTCCACCGGGGCGTCACGATCCTGGAGGGCCGCGGGGCCTACTCCGGCGCCCAGCGGGAGGTGCTGATGTGCGTGGTCAAGAGGCCCCAGATCGGGGAGCTCAAGCGCGTGGTCAAGAGCATCGACGAGCGGGCCTTCTTTATCGTGACAAACGCCAAGAACGTCTTTGGAAACGGCTTTGAAAATATCTCCGAGGTGAGATGAGCATGAAGAAACATGCGCTGATTCCGCTGCTGCTGGCCCTCTGCCTGCTGACGGGCTGCGCCCCCTTCGCGCGGGAATACGTCTCGGTGCACGACTTTGCCCCTTCCGCCCAGGAGCCCAGCTCCGCCGATGGGAAGATCACCGTGCGCAACTACAACGCCCTCAAGCAGGCGCTGCTGAACATGGCCTACGCCGGGCAGACCGAAGGCAGCATCGTCTTTGACGCGGCCTATGAAGGGGACACCACCGAAGATATGGCCTCCGCGTGCTGGACGGTGCGCACTCAGGACGCCCTCTGCGCCTACTGCGTGGAGAACATCGCCTATGAGATCAACAAGATCGTGACCATCAGCGAGGCCAGCGTCCACATCAGCTATTCCCGGATGACCGAGAGCCCGGAGAATATCCGGCATCTGGCATTTTCTTCCGAGGCGGAGACGGTGATTCGCGACGCCATGGACCGGGGAGAGCAGAAGCTGGCGCTGCTGGTCGGCCGCAGCGGCTTTACCGCTGACGACATGGCGGCCCAGGTGCTCAAGGCCTACCGGGAGGATCCCACCGTGGTGCCAAAGGAGCCCACGGCCAGCGTCAACATTTACAGCGGCACCGGCACCCAGCGCCTGTATGAGATCAGCATCCACTATGGCATGAGCCATGAGGAGCTGGAAAACTGCAGGGAGCAGCTGCAGGCGATCACTCCCTTCGCGGAATTGGAGACCGGGAGCATGACCAAGGCGGAGCGGGCGCTGGCGGCCTGCCGGTATCTGGCGGAGCACTGCGCGGTATCCGAGGAGACCGGACGCAACAGCGCTTATGAGGCGCTGGTGGGCGGCGAGGCCGACAGCGAGGGCATCGCCTTTGCCTATGTGGCCCTCTGCCGGCAGCTGGGGCTGGATTGCCGCATCGTGTACGGCCAGCTGGACTGGCTGGATCACTGCTGGAATATCGTCCTTGTCGACGGCGGCTACTATCACGTGGACGTGACCCAGTGCGTCCGAAACGGCATGGAGTGGGGCTTCCTGCGCAGCGACGAGGGCTTCTGGGGCCTCTACCGCTGGGACGTGTCCTCCTATCCCAAATGCCAGGGGAGCCTGCGCTATGAGGATGTGGTCCCCACGCCGGAAGCGGCGGAGACGGAAGAAGTTCCTGAAGCGGCAGCTTCGGAAGAGAGCGAAAACTTGGGAAATTAAGGCTTGACTTTCAGGCAAAGTGTGGTACAATAACTACCGTTGTTGATGCGGCTTTAGCTCATCCGGTAGAGCGCCACCTTGCCAAGGTGGAGGTAGCGAGTTCGAGCCTCGTAAGCCGCTCCAAAAAGCCTGTTGCGAGAGCAGCAGGCTTTTCTTATAACAGCGATACAGACGCGGGTATGATGGAATTGGCAGACATGCGAGATTTAGGTTCTCGTGCCGCAAGGCGTGCAGGTTCGACCCCTGTTACCCGCACCAAGAGGGGCGCTCCGAAAGGAGCGCCCCTCTTGGTGCGGGTAACAGGTTGTGAAGAATCTGCTCTCGCGCAGCGAGATGGCAGCGACGGCCGGCACAACGTGCCGGCCCAGTCCCCGAAGGGGAGATCAAGCCCCGCAGGACCATATAATGTTATTCGGTTTTTAGAGAAAAATCTTCACACAGCCGACCAACCGGTGTTATAATACCGATAAGAGCCAGAATTGGAAAAAACCGGAACAGGAGGGCAACCCCCATGAAGAGACTGTTATCTCTGATTTTGATCATGACGCTGCTGATGAGTCTGTGCTGCTTCGGCACGGCCTACGCAGAGGAGACCAAGCCGTCTGCCGCCGAAGCGGAAACGGAGCCGGCAGAGACGAAGGACGCCCCGGAGAAGATCGACGGCGGCGTATTGGACGCGGAAGATGAGGCAGAGGAAGCGGATGAATTCGCGGACAGGGAAGCCAAGCCCGCGGATGAGACAGACGAGTCCGCAGACGATGCGGAGGACACGGGCAAATCCACGGATGAAGCAGACAAGCCAGCCGCCGAAGCGGATGGGAAGAAGCCGGACGAAGAGGAGCCGGCGGCGGAGGATGCCTTTGCCGACTGGAATCCGGACGCCCCCGCTCTGCACACGCTGATCGAATACGTGGAGGCGGTCACGGACGAAGCCTCCCCGGATTACATCCCCGTCGAGGATCGCATCGCGGTCTTCGACATGGACGGCACCCTCTACGGCGAGCTGTTTCCCACCTATCTGGAATATTACCTGCTGGCCTGGCGGATCCTCAAGGACGAATCCATCACGCCGGACGCCGAGATGCTGGCCCTGGGCCGTGAGCTCAGAGAGTCTGTGATCTCCCAAAAATTTGCCTCTGACATGCCCATGCGCCATGCCATCCAGGCGGCCCGCGCCTACGCAGGGATGACGCAGAGGGAGTTTGCGGACTTTGTCACCTCCATCCTGATCCGCGATGCGGACGGCTTTGAGGGCATGACCTACGCCACGGCTTTCTACGCCCCCATGCTGGAGGTCATTGACTATCTGCAGGAGAACGACTTCCGGGTCTATGTCTGCAGCGGCAGCGACCGCGCCGTCTGCCGGACCCTGCTGGAGGGCATGATCGACATTCCGTACGCCAACATCATCGGCATGGATGTGGGCTATGAGGCCACCGGCCAGGGGGACACGGACGGTCTGGACTACGTCTTCAAGGCCGGCGACGACGTGGTGCGCACGGACAGGCTCATCATCAAGAACCTGAAAATGAACAAGGTTTTGCAGATCGTGCAGGACATCGGCCAGAAGCCGGTGCTGTCCTTCGGCAACAGCAGCGGCGACGTGAGCATGCACATGTACACCATCAGCGACAACCCCTACCGCAGCGCGGCCTTTATGCTGATCGCCGACGATGAGGTGCGCGACTACGGCAACACCGCGAAGGCGGAGAAGCTGGGCAAGGAGTGGGAGGCCGACGGCTTTGAGGTCATCTCCATGCGGGATGATTTCCGCACCATCTACGGCGACGGGGTGGTGAAGACCGGCAGCTTCCGCTGGGCGGAGGAGCTGGCGGAGGACCGGGAGGCTTATGAATGCTCCCCGGAATGGGTCGCCGCCCTGGACGAGGCGGAGGGTGCCGAGCAGCTCTTTGTGGTGGCGGGCGTGGGCCAGTCCACCGCGATGGTCTCCATGCACCAGAAGGATGCACAGGGCGTCTGGCGGCAGATCATGTCTACCCCCGGCTTTATCGGCAAGAACGGCCTCGGCAAGGAGGCGGAGGGCGACGGGATGACGCCCGTCGGCGCCTTCTCCTTCAACTGCGCCTTCGGTATCGCCGACGATCCCGGCTGTGAGCTTCCCTATACCAAGGTCACGGAGGACGACTACTGGTCCGGCGACCAGCGGGAGGGCTATTCCTACAACGAGATGGTCAGCATCCGGGACCTGCCTGATCTGAACACGGATGACAGCGAACATATCATTGACTACACCTACCAATACCAATATTGCCTGAACATCAGCTACAACGAGAAGGGGACGCCGGGCCTCGGCTCCGCGATCTTCCTCCACTGCCTCGGCCCCGTGAAGCCCTATACCGGCGGCTGCGTGGCGATCCCGCAGGATAAGATGCTCACGGTGATGCAGCATGTACACCCCGACTGCGCGGTGGTGATCGACTCGCTGGAGACCCTCAGCCCTGAGATCTGGGAGCAGCTGGGCCTGGGCGGTATGTGACGGTGATGCGCTGCCGCCAAAAAGGCAAGCTCACTCTTGCGTACATCCCACCGGCTTGATATAATAATCTTATCATAAAGAAAGGCGGGTGCTGCGTATGCCCTGGATCGAAACCCTGGAAGGTCTGCTGCATCATACGATAGAGGTCTGCATCATTCTGATGGAGCTGATCGGCGTCGTCGTGATGGTGGTGACCGCAATCAACTGCTTCGTCCGCTGGTTCCGGAAGGACATGGAGATCGGGCTGCGGCTGGCCCAGGGCATCGCCCTGGCGCTGGAGTTCAAGCTGGGCGGCGAGGTGCTGCGCACCGTCATCGTCCGGGAATGGGCTGAGCTGGGCATCCTTGGCGCCATCATTGTCCTGCGTGGTCTGCTGACCCTGCTGATCCACTGGGAGATCCGGAACGAGCGCAAGGCCATTGCGGAGCACCGCGCGGCCAAGATCGCGGAGAAGCGCGCGGAGCTGGAGGCCATGGAAAAGCGCGGCGAGAACGGCGCCGCCGCGGTAGAGGAAAAGCCCAGAGATATGCGCTTTTCCTGATCGGAGAAAAACAGTATGGAAACGCACAGGAGGAGGCCAAGGCGGCTTCCTCCTGTGAGCCTTCTGTCGATGGACTTCGGGAAGAATGAGCAGGGAGGGACAAGGTGAAACTGCATTTCTGCCCTGCGTGCGGGGCGCGGCTCACAGAAAAAGAACATCCCACGGACGGCGCTGTCCTCTGGTGTGAAAGCTGTCAAGACTGGCGCTTTCCGCTGTTCAGCACAGCGGTGACGGCGGCGGTCTTCAACCCGGCGCACACCCGGCTGCTGCTCATCTGGCAGTACGGGGAAGCTGACCCGGTCTTTCCCGCAGGCTACGTGGACAAGGGGGAGACAGCGGAGGCGGCTCTGCGCCGGGAGCTGCGGGAGGAGCTGGGCCTTGCGGCGGAGAACCCGCGCTATCTCTCCAGTCGGTACTACGCCCCCTCGGAGACGCTGATGCTGCATTTTGCCGTCACCGTCCCGGAGGAAAAGCCCAGACCGAATTTTGAGGTGGACGGCTGGCGCTGGGTCCCGCTCTCGGAGGCGGACCGGCTGATCCGCGGCGGGCTTGCCCGGGAGCTGCTGGACGACACTTTGGCGGCTGAAAAGAACACACCATAAGAAAAGACGGAAGCCGAAGGCTTCCGTCTTTTGAGAGGTTTTAGGTTAACATAATACTTATTTCTTCAGCACCACTTCGCCCGGGGTGCCGCCGCAGTAGACGCCGTTTGCCAGCACAGGCACGCCGTTGACGTAGACGTGGGCGATGCCGCCGGGGGTGAAGTCCGGCTTGCTCTCGTCCACCTTCAGCGCGGCGGGGTCGAGAACCGTGAGATCCGCCTTATAGCCCGGCTTCAGATAGCCGCGCTCGGGGATCTGATAGCGGTCGGCGGTGGCGCCGGTCATCTTGCGCACGATTTTTTCCACCGGGATGCCGTAGCGTCTGGCCAGCAGGAAGAACTGGGGGAAGGTCTGGAAGGTCGCGATGTTCTGCAGGCCCTTTTCCACCACCCAGGCGTCGGTCATGAAGACGGAGAGTTCGTCCTCCATCAAACGGCGGACAATGGCGTCGTTGTAGTACTTGCCCAGATAGATGCTGCCCTGGCGCTTGGAGAGGTCCACCAGCTTGAGGTACATATCCAGCTCCGATAGGCCCTCCTCCTTTGCACATTGGGGGATGGTCTTGCCCTCGTACTCCGGGTGTTCGTCGGAGATGTAGGCCACCACCATGTCCTCCCAGTCGATGCCCAGCACCTTGCGATACATCAGGATGGTCAGCTGCAATTTGAAGCGGTTGAGAGACTTTTGGGCCTCCTCCTTGCTGAGGGCAGCGTACCACTCGGGGAAGACCACCGTGATGACGGAGGCGCCGTAGTGGAAAGCGTAGTTGTCGTAGGCAATGGGGTAGCCCTTCTTCCGCTCCCGGTAGAAGGTGGCCAGCATTTTGTCCAGCAGCTTCCAGCTGCGCTGGCCGGTGAAGATCAGGTGGCTGTACTCCAGGCGGCAGCCGGACTTTTCCATGATCTCCACGGCCTCGTCCAGCCCCATCTCCAGATGGGACTTCCTGGTCAGCAGGGGGTAGTCCGCGCTGACGATGGAGCAGGCCCGGGGGTGGATGGTGATGATGCCGCCGTACTTGGCAATCTCTTTGGCAAAGGCCAGAATCTCATCCTGCTTGGAGTAGCGGCTGGGCTCGTACATGAAGCCGAAGGAGCCGCCGAAGGCGCCGCCCTCCATGGCCTCGCGCACATAGCCGAGTTCTCTTTCGATCTCTTCTTTTGTCAGCGGGGTGGGGTCGTAGCCCTTCATGCCCGCGCGGACCGAGCCCTGGCCGATCAGGGGCACCAGGTTCACATACAGCTTCCCGGCGGCGCGCTCCTTGAATTTGGCAAAGCTGCAGGGGGCCAGGGTATCGAACAGGCCGCCGCCGATCTTGTCCCGGTAGGGGGTGTCCTCCTCCATGCCGAAGGGGGAGAAGCTGCAGTTGCCGGTGATCTGGGTGGTGATGCCCTGCTGGATAAAGGGGCGGTAGTACTTCTCCGCGTCTTCCCGGTCGTAGAAGAAGTCATTGTGGGAGTGGGCATCGATGAGGCCCGGGCAGATCTGCAGACCTGTCAGGTCCACCACCCGGTCCGCGTCCGCCGTGATCGTGCCGCCGACTTCAAGGATGCGGTCGTCCTCGATCAGCACGTCGCCCTGCACCGGCGCGGCGCCGCTGCCGTCGATGATGGTACCGTTTTTGAACAGTGTTTTCATAGAATCCCTCCCGGACAGATTGCTTCAAAATTTTTGTGTATTTATTGTACGACAGCGTTCTCTGCCTGTCAACCGGCGGGGAAAATCATTTTCCCCTTGCCCCGCAGCCTGGTATTCTGTATAGTGAAAGAAAAGGAGGGGAGAAGATGAAACGCATCCTGTGTCTGGGGGATTCCAATACCTACGGCTATGATCCCCGGTCTTTCCTGGGTTCCCGCTATCCC
>JBGUNL010000212.1:0-8864 GCA_045117295.1 Candidatus Limivicinus sp. | reverse complement strand
GTGTACATGCGCTCCGACCGCATCGGGGCCCGGCACGCCTTTACCACCCGCTTCGGCGGCGTGAGCACCGGGGAGCTGGCCAGTCTGAACCTGGTCTCCAACCGGGGCGACGCCCCGGAGAACGTGCGGGAGAACTATCGCCGGGTCTGCGCCCTGTTCGGCGCGGGGCCGGACGACGCCGCCGTCACCAACCAGGTCCACAAGAACGAGGTGCGCATCGTCACCGCCGCCGACCGCCACGTGTGCATGACCCCCGTGCCCTATGAAGCGGACGGCATCGTCACCGCCCAGCACGGTCTGCCCCTGTTCTGCTTTACCGCCGACTGCGTGCCGGTGCTGCTCTGGGACGGGGTGCACGGCGTGATCGGCGCCATCCACTGCGGCTGGCGCAGCTCGGTGGGCGATATTCTGAAAAACGCGCTGGAGACCATGAGCTCTCTGGGCGCCGCCCCCGAGACGGTCTGCGCCGCCATCGGCCCGTCCATCGGCAAGTGCTGCTTTGAGACTGACGACGACGTGCCCGAGGCCGTCACCCAATGGCTCGGCGGCGAGACGGAGGGTCTCTTCGTCCGCCGGGACGACGGCAAGACCCTGGTGGATCTGCGGGGAGCCAACGCCCGCCGGCTCAACCAGCTGGGCGTGCCGGAGGAGAACATCGACATCTCCCCCGAGTGCACCTTCTGCCGCCACGACAAGTACTGGTCCCACCGCTATACCAAGGGCCGCCGGGGCGGACAGGCCGGCGTCATCATGCTCTGAGGTGCCGCCATGAAGAAACGTGTATGCGCCCTGCTGCTGGCCCTGGCCATGCTGCTGATCCTGCCCGGCTGCGGCGCCCGGGACCCCAGTCTCACCGGGGACGGCGTGCCCCTGTCCACCAAGGGCAAGGACGTCACCCGCTTTCCCGCGGCGGACAACGTCTTCTCCCTCAACTGCAACGAAAACTACAGCTTCAACCCCATCCTCGCCACCAACCACTCCAACCAGCTGGTGTGCAACCTGGTGTACGAGAATATGGTGGAGCTGGACGACGAGTTCAACGTCATCCCCAACGTCCTGGACGCAGGCACCCCCAACGACAGCGCCACCTACTGGATCTTTGAGATCCAGCCCGGCCACGTCTTCCACGACGGGACCCCCGTCACCGGGGCGGACATCCGCTACTCCCTGGAGCGCGTGGTGGCCACCCAGGACCGCTACCGCGGGCGCTTTGCCAGCTACCAGGGCTCCGGCTACGACGAGAAGAACTTCTACGTCACCCTGGGCATCGGGGACACCCAGTTCAACAAGCTGCTGAACATCCCCATCATCAAGTCCGGCAGCATGGACGAGAAGCGTCCCCTGGGTTCCGGCCCCTATACCTACAACGAGGACGAGACCGCCCTGGTGGCCTACGAGGGCTATGAGGGCTATGCAAACCTGCCGGTGGACACGGTGTATCTGGTCAGCCACGCCACCGCCGACGCCATCCTGGAAAACTTTGAGGACGGCGTCATCGACGCGGTCACCAACGACCCCTCCAGCTACACCAACCTGGGCTACTCGGCCTCCAACGAGATCCGCAACTTCAACACCACCAACCTCCACTACATCATGTTCAACGAGGAGGGCCTCATCGCCCGGTACAACGGCTTCCGCCAGGCACTGGTCTACGCCTTCGACCGGCAGAATTTCGCCGACAACCTGATGCACGGCAACGCGGTGGCCGCCGCGGTGCCCATGCATCCCAGCTGCGCCGACTACCCGGCGGAGTACGCCTCCCAGCTGGGCTACAACCTGGAGCTCTGCCGCGTGGTGCTGGAGAACGCCGGCATCCGGGACTACGACGACGACGGGATGCTGGAGTACATGTCCGGCTCGGCCCAGGACATCGACGTCAACTTCATCGTCTGCTCCGACTCCAGCGCCAAGACCGGCGTGGTGCGCCGCTTTGCCAGCGACATGGAGTCCATCGGCATCAAGGTCACCGTCCGGGAGCTGACCTGGGACGAGTACCTCACCGCCCTGGAGGAGGGCGACTTCGACATGTACTACGGCGAGGTCAAGCTGCGCAACAACTTCGATCTGACGGAGCTCCTCGACCCGGACAGCGACCTCAACTACTCCCGCAGCCGCGACACGGGCTATGTCGCCATGATCAACAACTATCTCGCCTGCGCCCCGGCCCAGCGCTCGTCGGTGTACCAGCAGCTGTGCGAGTACATCAACTCCAACGGCGCGCTGATCTCCATCGGCTTTGAGAGCCAGCAGCTCATCGTGCACCGCGGCGTCATTCGCGGTCTGGATCCAAACATTGGCAATCCGCTCTACAACTTCCAGAACTGGGAGATCATGCTGGACTGATGTTCTGACAGGGCTCCCCTGCAAGGGGAGCTGGCGCGCAGCGCCTGAGGGGTTTTCCCTTCAAGCAAGGCAGGAACCCCTCCGCCTCGTTTCGCTCAGCACCTCCCCTTTCAGGGGAGGCTTCTGTATCCGACCGGCAGCTTCTGACTTTATATATAATGAAAGGGAGAAAAGACCATGACTGACAGAGAACTCTTATCCCGCGCGAAAGCCGCGTCCCTGAACGCCTACGTCCCCTATTCCCGCTTTGCCGTCGGCGCCGCCCTGGAGTGCACGGACGGCACGGTCTTCACCGGCTGCAACGTGGAGAACGCCGCCCTGGGCTCCACCATCTGCGCCGAGCGCACCGCCTGCTGCAAGGCCGTCAGCGAGGGGCGCAGGGAGTTTCGCCGCATCGCCATCTACGCCGACAGCGAAAACTGGTGCACCCCCTGCGGCGCCTGCCGCCAGTTCCTGGCGGAATTTTCCCCGGACATGGAGGTGCTCTGCGCCAAGGCCGGGGACCGCTACGTCAGCTACAAGCTCTCCGAGCTGCTGCCCCACACCTTCAACTACTGATGGAGCTGGAGAGTCTGCGGGTCTTTCTGGCCGCGGCGGAGGCAGGCGGTTTTTCCCCCGCGGCCCGGCGGCTGTACATCAGCCACTCCACGGTCTCCCGGCGGGTGGCCGCCCTGGAGCGGGAGCTGGGCGTGCAGCTGTTTGACCGAAACGGCCGCACCCAGACCCTGACCCAGGCGGGCCGGGTGCTGGAGAGTCAGGCCCTCCGGCTCATCCGCATCGCCGACGAGACGAAGGAGAAGCTCACGGCCTGCCAGGAAGAATAAGAGAGCGCCGGGAAATGACCCATTGTCATTTCCCGGCGCTCTCTTTCCGTCATGCCCCCCTCGGCGGGGTGCTTTTTATACTTTCTCTTTTCCGCCGTCTTCGGCGCCGGTCGTTTTCTTGTAATCCTCAAAGAAGGCGCGGACCGCCTCGAACAGCTCCTGGGTCATGCCGTGCAGGCCCGCATCCCGGTTGTAATAGGCGCAGACGTCCTCGGTCTCCGGCAGGCAGGGCAGGGGGAAGATGTAGATATTCTTCAGGTAGTCCGCCTGCAGCTCCGGGGAGAGCATATCCCAGAAGACCTTGGCGTAGATGAACACGCCGATGCCGGAGTTTGCCAGCTGGAAGGCGTTTTCGATGTTGGTCAGCTCGCAGGCAAAGCGCGGGCTGATGTCGTAATACTTCAAATACCCGCTCAGCGCCCGGCCGCCCGAGGACTGCCGCGGGATCTTGATGAAGGGCGCCGACTCAAAAAAGCTCAGATCCGCGCTCTCGGCAAATTTCTCCTTCAGCTCCTCCAGCCGGTCCCCGGCCAGGCTCGCCATGATCTCCTTGGGCACCACCAGCAGGTGCTCCTTCCGGCACAGGGGGACGGCCTCAAACTTCTCCGGCACGCTGCCCAGAGAGCCTATCACCAGATCCACCCCATCATAGGAGATGGACTTCTGCATCACGTCCGGCGACTCCTCGCTGAGCTTGAGATAGGTGTCCGGATGGTCCCGGAGAAACTGCGGCAGCACCCGGGGCAGGATCGCCCGGGCGATGGTATGTTCGATGCCCAGATGAATATAATGGGTTCCGCTGAAGCTCTTGCTGGAGCTCTCCTCAAACTGCTGCTTGAGGGCCAGGATCTCTTTGGCCACCTGCAGCAGATGCCCGCCGTCCGGGGTCAGCCCCAGGGGGCGGCTGCGGATGAGCAGGGTGGTGCCCAGCTCCTCCTCCAGCTTGGCGATCTGCTTGGAGAGGGTCTGCTGGGAGATGAACAGATTCTTGGCCGCCGAGGAGAAGCTCTTCTCCTCCGCCACCGCGATGTAGCTTTTCAATAGGGTAAAATCCATGTCTGACTGCCTCCGGTACAGAGGGATCCGCGTTTTTCGGATCCCGGGGTATACGTGACGGGCGCCGCCCTTTTCCCCGGGTTTCCCTTTTGACGGTCTCGCGGAGGGGATTCTTTATCGCTTTTTCATAAAAACCGAAAAGCAAGCCGGGGAGAAACCGTCAAAACAGCAAAAAAGAGAAAAGGGACTTGCCAAAATCAACTTTTGGTTGTAGTATAACACCACAACAGGCGTAAAACAAGTCTTCGCCAAAAAATTTTTTCCAATAGAAAAAGAGGAAATTCACAAAACGGAGGGTACAAACATGAAAAAGACACTTGCTCTGCTGCTGGCCCTGTGCATGGTATTCGCCCTGTGCGCCTGCGGCAAGTCCGCAACCGAGCTCAAGTACGCCACCGGCGGCACGTCCGGCACCTATTACGGCTTCTCCGGCGTCATCGCCAACGTTCTCAATGAGAAGCTCAAGGGCACCCTGAACCTGAAGGTCGAGTCCACGGGCGCCTCCAAGGCCAACATCCAGATGATCGCTTCCGGCGACGCCGATATCGCCATCGTCCAGAACGACGTCATGTACTACGCTTTCACCGGCACCGACCTCTTTGCCGAGAGCGGCGCCATCACCGGCTTCTCCGCCGTCTGCTCCTGCTACCCCGAGTATGTGCAGATCCTGGCCAAGAAGGACATCACCTCCATTGAGCAGCTGGCCGGCAAGAACGTCTCCGTCGGCGACGCCGGCAGCGGCACCGAGTTCAACGCCAAGCAGATCCTCGGCGCCTACGGCCTGAGCTTTGACGACATCAAAGTCTCCAACCAGAGCTTTGCCGACTCCGCCGACGCCCTCAAGAACGGCACCATCGACGCCGCCTTCGTCGTGGCGGGCTACCCCACCACCGCCGTGACCGAGCTTGCCACCAACTTTGACTTCAACCTCCTCGCGGTCGACGACGCGCACGCCGCCAAGCTGCAGGCCGACTACGGCTTCTACTACTACGGTGTGATCCCCGGCGGCACCTACAGCCCCGTCGCCGATGACGTTCCCGCCGTCGCCGTCATGGCCACCATCATCGCCTCCGACAAGGTTCCCGCCGACGTGGTCTACGCCTTCGTCAAGGGCCTGTTCGACTACAAGGCCGATATCACCGCCGGCCACGTCAAGGGCAACGAGCTGGATCTGAACACCGCCGTCTCCGGCGTCTCCATCCCCTGGCACGACGGCGCGGTGAAGTTCTACAAAGAAAAGGGCCTGATGTAAGCGCCCGGAGCCGTGAGAACCTCACACAAGCTTTTACTGGCAGCCGCGGCGATCCTTGTGATCGCTGCGGTTGCCCTGTTCGCCCCCCTGCTTTTCCGGCAGCCGGGGCTGGTCCTCTCCGACCAGGACAGCGGGCGCGTCTACGCCCGTCTCCCCCTGGAGGAGGGGCAGAGCTTCTCCGTGACCTTCCGTCACTCGGTCAACAAGAGCGACGTGACCGAGATCTATGAGCGCCGGGGCCGGGAAATCTGGCTGACCGGCTGCGTCTATTACGGCTTCGGCGCGGGCGTCGCCGAGGAGCTGGATCCCGCCTGGGTTCTCGAAACGGGGGACAACGGCGAAATGATCCTCAGCAATATTGAGATGAAAATGGGCGACCTGACCTATATCGTCGGCACCGTCTACGATCACATCCTGGAGATCGGCGGTGAGAAGATCGTGCTCAACGAACTCTGCGGCAAAAACGCCAAGGTTCATTTTTCCATCGCCTGAATCATTCGTAGGATGTGTTATTGTGCCTGAATTTGAAAAGAATTATAAGAAAACTCCGCAGGAGCTCCGGGACGAAGAGCTGATCGCGAAAGACGACTTCGGCGAAACCCCCGAGGAAATCGAAAAGAACACCACCGCCGTGCTGGAGAAGTACGACCGCGAGGCAAACGTGCGCGTCTACAAGGGCATCACCCGCCGCTTTGTGCGCCTGCTGTTTGTGCTTTTTTCCCTCTACGCCGTCTTTCTCCTTTTTTATCCCGGTGAGATCCGCATGGAGCGCGCCTCCTTTGTGGGCCTGATCGTGCTGCTGGTGTTTGTCAACTTCCCCGCGCAGCGCAACAAGCCCAAGAAAATCAATTTCATCCCCTGGTATGACCTCGTCCTGATGGCTCTGGGCCTTGTGTCCTACCTGTATTTTGTCATCAACTACCGCGCCATCATCGACCGCGGCATCATGCTCACTCCGCTGGAGGTCTGGCTGGGCGTCATCGGCATTCTCGTCACGCTTGAGGCCTGCCGCAGGGCCGTGGGCTTCCCCATCGTGATCGTCGCCTCGGTCTTCATCGTGTACGCGCTTACGCAGAAGTCTCTGCGCATGAACGTCTACAACCTTTTCTACACGGCCGACGGCATCATCGGCACGCCCATCCGCGCCTGCCTGAACTTCATTGTGCTCTTCGTCATTTTCGGCGCTTTCCTGGAGAAAACGGGCATCACCCAGTTCTTCATCGAGCTGGCAAACGCCATCGCAGGCGCTTCCTCCGGCGGCCCGGCCAAGGTGGCCGTCATCTCCTCCGCCCTGTGCGGCATGGTCTCCGGCTCCTCCGTGGGCAACACCGTGACCACCGGCTCCGTCACCATCCCGATGATGAAGAAGACCGGCTACAAGCCGGAGTTTGCCGGCGCGGTCGAGGCCGCCGCCTCCACCGGCGGGCAGATCATGCCGCCCATCATGGGTGCCGCCGCCTTCCTGATGGTCGAGTATGTCACCATGCCCGACACGGTCGTCTCCTACGGCTACATTGCCGTCCGCGCGATCCTGCCGGCGGTGCTGTACTTTGCCGGCATCTTCATCATGGTGCATCTGGAGGCCAGGAAGAACGGTCTGACCGGCCTCCCGCGCGAGCAGCTGCCCAGCTTCTGGCCCCTGTTCCTGCGCAACGGCTTCCTGCTTCTGCCTCTGGCCGCGCTGGTCTACTTCCTGATGACCCGCACAATGGCTTTCGCGGCCATTGCCGCAACGGGCCTTGCCTGCCTTGTCAGCATGGTGCGCAAGCAGACGCGGATCGTCCGCATCACCTACACCGATGAGACCGGCTACCGTATTGACTTTTCCCGCTTCATCGACGCGCTGGAGGCCGGCGCCAAGAGCACCCTCACCGTCGGCATCGCCTGCGCCGTAGCCGGCATCATCGCCTGTGTCATCACCACCACGGGCGTGGGCTCCTCGCTGATCTCCATCATCATCGGCGCCTCCGGCGGCTTCAAGATCGTGGCGCTGTTTCTCACCATGCTGACCTGCATCATCCTGGGCATGGGCGTGCCCACCACCGCAAACTACGTCATCATGGCCACCACCTGCGCCCCGGTGCTGATCCGCATGGGCATCCCCAGCATCGCCGCCCATATGTTTGTGTTCTATTTCGGTATCGTGGCGGACATCACCCCGCCTGTGGCCCTGGCCGCCTACGCCGGCTCCGCCATCGCCCACGCCAGCCCCATGAAGACCGGCGTCAACGCCACGAAACTGGCTATCGCGGCCTTCATCATCCCCTACATTCTGGCGCTCAACCCCGCCATGGTCTTCGTGGACACCACCGTGCTGGAGGTCATCTCCATCGTCATTACCTCTCTGGTGGGCATGTTCGGCCTGTCCATGGCGCTGGAGGGCTTCTTCCGCGGCAGCCTCTCCGCGCCGCTGCGCATCTTATCCGCCGTGGGCGGTCTGCTGCTGATCTATCCCGGCATCGTCACCGACCTGATCGGCATCGTGCTGGTGGGCGGCGTCATCGCCCTCCAGGCTCTCGGCGCCAGAAAGGTCCAGGCGGCGTAAAGCGACAACCAAAAAACGCACGGCAAAACACGGGCTTCTCTGTCATTCCGAGCCAGTGCACACACTGGCGTGGGAATCCGTCTTTCCAGTTTTTACGGATTGCCACACCAGTGACGTCGGTCACTGGTTCGCAATGACGTGGATATGTGTTTTGCCGTGCGTTTTTTAATTTGCCAACTCTTTTTTGATCCGGCTGATGGCGTTTTTCTCCAGGCGGGAGACCTGGGCCTGGGAGATCCCCACGGCCTTGGCCACCTCCATCTGGGTCCTGCCGTCGTAAAAGCGCAGGGCCAGGATGTGCTTTTCCCGGGGGCTGAGCCGCTTGACCGCCTCCTCCAGCGCGATCTGTTCCAGCCAGTGCTCGTCGGTACTGCGGCTGTCGCCGATCTGATCCATCACCGTGGCGCTCTCTCCCCCGTCGGAATAGATGGGGTCGTAGAGGGAGACCGGGTCGCTGATGGCCTCCAGGGCGAAAACCACCTCCTGCCGGGGGATGCCGAGAGACGCGGCGATTTGTTCCACATCCGGCTCGCGCCCGTCCCGGGCGGTGAGCGTTTCCTTGGCCTGCAGCACCCGATAGGCCGTATCCCGCATGGAACGGGAGACCCGGATGGCGCTGTGGTCCCGCAAAAAGCGCCGCAGCTCCCCTGCGATCATGGGAACGCCGTAGGTGGAAAACTGCACGTTCTGGCTCAGGTCAAAGCAGTCTACCGCCTTGATCAGGCCGATGCAGCCTACCTGGAACAGGTCGTCCATACTCTCGCCGCGGTTTGCGAATTTCTGCACCACCGACAGCACCAGGCGGAGGTTTCCGGAGATGAGCTTTTCTCGGGCACCCCGGTCC
>JBGUNL010000211.1:0-6783 GCA_045117295.1 Candidatus Limivicinus sp. | reverse complement strand
GCCCGAAGAGGCGGATCTGTCCGCCGTGAGCGTGGCCGCTGAGCGTCAGGTCGACGGGGAGATCCCGCACGTATCGCGGCCAGTATTCCGGGTGGTGGCAGAGCAGCAGCTTGTATCCCGGCCTGGCGGCGTAATCCCGGAGCCAGGCGGTCTCCGGCTCGGTCCGGGCGCCCAGGCGCTTGAGATTGCGGGCGTAGGGATAGCGCTCGGCGGGGAATGCCGCGCGGTAGGCTCGGTAGTGGCCGATGCGCCCGGAGCTGAGACCGCCGATACGGAGCCCTTCCCACTGTGTCCACTCGTTGTCCAGCAGGGTGACCCCGGTGCCGCGCAGCAGCTCCAGATCCCCCGGCGCCAGCATCCACTCGTGGTTGCCCAGGGAGACAAAGCAGGGGGCGATTCCGGCGCAGGCCCTGAGAAAGGCCATGGTATGGGGCGACTGCTCCAGCTTCCAGCCCTCCCGGGGCGCGCGGCCCAGCACAAAGTCGCCCGCTATGCAGATCAGGTCCGGTCTCCACCGCCGGAGGGAAGCCAGGGCCTCGTCCCCGGGGTGGTCGTGCAGATCGGCAGCCAGCGCAAGACGCAGGTCCCGGGGGCCGGGAAGCGTATAAAAAGTCTCCTGCATGGCGAACCCTCCTTTTCTTGCTGGAATGAGGGTATTATACCACAGCAGAGGCGGCGCGAAAAGAAGAAACCGGCCGGCCCCCAGGGGCCGGCCTCTTGCCGAAAAACGGTTTCAGTTGATGTGCCAGATCTCGCTGGCGTACTGGGCGATGGCCCGGTCGGCGGCGAAGAAGCCGCTCTCGGCGGTGTTCATGATGGAGAGACGGCCCATCTCGGAGGGATCGGCGATGCGCTGGTACAGCTTCTGCTGGCAGTCCATGTAGGGACGGAAGTCCGCCACCACCATGTAGGGGTCGCCGGCGTAGAGCAGGCCGGTAATGATGTCCGCGTAGTTCTTGCCGTCGGCAAAGCCGTTCATGGCCCGCATGGCAATGCGGTAGAGCTCCTGATCCTTTTGGGCGATGCCGTTGGGATCGTAGCCGTGGGCGCGCCAGTTGGCGATCTCGTCGGTGTGCAGGCCGAAGAGGAACATGTTCTCGTCGCCCAGACGCTCGTACATCTCCACGTTGGCGCCGTCCAGGGTGCCGATGGTCACGGCGCCGTTCATCATCAGCTTCATGCAGCCGGTGCCGGAGGCCTCCTTGCCGGCGGTGGAGATCTGCTCGGACACCTGCGCGGCGGGGACGATGGCCTCGGCGGCGCTGACGCGGTAGTTCTCCACAAAGTAGACCTGCAGCTTGTCCTTGCAGATGGGGTCGTTGTTGATGTCGTTGGCCAGGCTCAGCAGCAGCTCGATGATGCGCTTGGCGGTCTTGTAGCCCGCGGCGGCCTTGGCACCGAAGACGTAGGTGCGGGGGACGAAGTCCATGTTGGGGTTGTCGTGCAGCCGCATCTGCAGACCCGCGATGTTCATGGCGCACAGCAGCTGGCGCTTGTACTCGTGCAGACGCTTGACCTGCACGTCGATCACCGCGTCGGTGTTGAGGGTGAAGTTGTCGTTGCGCTTGGCAAACTCGGCAAAGCGCAGCTTGTTCTCGTGCTTGATCTCGTTCATGCGGGCGCGGACGGTCTCGTGGTCGGCAAAGGCTTTGAGCTTCTCCAGCTCCTCGGGGTGGAGCAGGTAGTCCTCGCTGCCCAGCAGATCCACGATCAGACCGTGCAGGCCGGGGTTGATCTGACCCAGCCAGCGGCGGTGGTCGATGCCGTTGGTAACATAGGTGAAGCGCTCGGGCCAGATGGAGCAGATGTCCTTGAAGAGGTCGTTCTTCAAAATCTCGCCGTGGAGGCGGGACACGCCGTTGACCATGTAGCAGGAGGCCAGGCACAGATTTGCCATGTGGACCTGCCCGCCGCTGATGATGAGGTTGCGGCCCAGCTTGTCGCCGGTGCCGAACTTGACCGCCAGAAAATCGCGCCAGCGGCGGTTGATCTCGCACATGATCTCCCACAGGCGCGGCAGCAGCTGCTGGATCAGATCCTGGGGCCACTTCTCCAGGGCCTCGCTCATGACGGTGTGGTTGGTGTAGCAGACGCTGTTTTTCACCAGATCCCAGGCCTCATCCCAGCCCAGGCCGTACTCGTCCATGAAGATGCGCATGAGCTCGGGGATGATCATGGTGGGGTGGGTGTCGTTGATCTGGATGACGTGGTGGAGGGAGAAGGAGCGGATATCGCCCCACTTGCGCATATGCTTGCGCACGATATCCTGGGCGGAGGCGGAGACAAAGAAGTACTGCTGCTTGAGACGCAGGAGCTTGCCCTCGGTGTGGTCGTCGGCGGGGTAGAGGACCTTGGTGATGACCTCGGCCATAGTGCGCTGCTCCATGCTCTTGACATACTTGCCCTCGGAGAAGAGGTACATGTCCAGGGAGCTGGGGCTCTTGGCGTCCCACAGGCGCAGGGTGTTGATGTTCTGGGCGCCGTAGCCGGCGATCAGCATGTCCCGGGGCAGGGCAATGACGGCGTCGTAGCCGGTATGCTCGGCGTGGTAGTGGCCGTAGCTGTCCCAGCGGGGAGAGATCTGGCCGCCGAAGCGGACCTCCACCTCGTCCTCATAGCGGGGGATGAGCCAGGACTCCGCCGCGGTGCGCCAGTTGTCAGCCACCTCGGTCTGCTTGCCGTCCTTGAAGCGCTGCTTGAAAATGCCCAGCTCGTAGCAGATGGAATAGCCGGTGGCCTGCAGCTCCTCGGTGGCCATGGAGTCCATGTAGCACGCGGCGAGACGGCCGAGACCGCCGTTGCCGAGACCGGCGTCCGGCTCCTCTTCAAAAATGTCCGCGGCGCTGCGGCCCATATCCTCCAGCGCGCCGACGACCGCGTCGCTGATGCCGAGGTTATAGGCGTTCTTCATAAGGCTGCGCCCCATGAGAAACTCCATGGACATGTAGTGTACTTCTTTTTCACCCTTGCGGGGATCTTCAACGGCCAGCAGACGGCTCATCAGCTCGCGGATGACGATGGCGGCAGCCTGGAAAATCTGTTCGTCGGTGGCCTCGTTCGAGGAAATGGAAAACTGCGCGCAGAGCTTATCCTCGATGGCGCTGCGGACTTCTTCGCGGGAAATCTGATTGATCATGGGTTAACCTGCCTTTTTGGAAGAATGGAATGCGGGGGATTGCACGCAATCGGTGCGTCGGGCATCCGTCCGACGCACCGATTGGATGGATTTGTGTGGGGAAAATGCTTACAGCTTGCTGCCCTTGGGGACCACGATGGGCAGCTTCTCGTTGCCGGTGAGCACGGTCTTGGGCGAGAAGGTGACGGCCTTGTCGACGATCACATACTCCAGATTGGAGTCCTCCCCCACGGTGCAGCCGCGCATGACGATGCAGTTTTTGAGCTTGGCGCCCTTGGCGATGCGCGCGCCGGAGAAGACGATGCAGTTTTCAATGCTGCCTTCGATGATGCAGTTGTCGGCCACCAGGCAGTTGCGGGAAGAGGAGCCCTCGCTGTAGTAGGTGCTGACCTCCTCGCGGACCTTGGTGAAGACGGGGCGGTCGGCGGGGAAGAGCTCATGCCGGATGGAGGAATCCAGCATGTCCATGTTGGCCTTGAAGTAGGTGTTCACGCTGCGCAGCAGGGCGGCGTAGCCGCCGTGAATGTACACGTCCATCTTGCCGCCGGCCTTCAGGAAGTTGGGAATGGCCTCCCGGTGCCAGAGGAAGATGTTGCGCTTGCGGCAGTTCTCGATCATGTCCACCAGCACGTCTTTGTTGATGATGTAAGCCTCCATGCTGACAGGGCCTTCCTTGGGATCCACGGTGTCCTGGAGCATCTCGGTCACGTAGCCGTCCTCGCCCAGGCGGTAGGTCATGCGGAAGCCGTCGGCCGCCTTATCGGTGCAGATGGCGGTGATCTGGGCGCCGGAGCGGCGGTGCTGCTCCATGGGCTCCAGCAGATCGATGTTGGCGCACATGTCGCCCAGCATCAGGACGATGTACTTGGCCTTGATATCCTCGATATAGGAGCGCACGGAGATCAGAGCCTCCATGGTGCCGGCGTAGTTGCCGCGGTGGTACTCGGGCAGGCCGAAGGGGGGCAGCATCCGCAGGCCGCCGGTACGGCGGGCCATGTCCCAGGCCTTGCCGCCGCCCAGGTGGTCAAGCAGGGACTGGTAGTCGCGCTGCATGATGACGCCCACGTCGATGATGCCGGCGTTGCGCATAGCGGAGAGGGAGAAGTCGATCAGGCGGTAGCGGCCACAGAAGGGAAGGGAGGCCGCGGTGCGCATGCTGACAAGGGATCTGAGGTTGGGGTCGGTGTAGTAGGCAAAAATCAGACCGGAGAAATCATTCATGGCTTAAACCTCCTCGCTTTCGCTGATCATGGCGCCGGCGGGGACAGAGGCGCCGGGACGAATCTCAATGCCGGGGCCGCAGGTGGCCACACTCCAGCTGTCGGTGCCGTCGGGGGGGCCGCCCACATGGGCGCCGGCACGCACGACGGAGTTCTCGCCGATGATGGCGTATTCCACCACGGCGCCGGCTTCCACCACGACGCCGGGCATCAGCACGCTGTAGAGCACCCGGGCGCCCACCTCGATCTTGACGGAGGGGGAGAGCACGGAATTTTCCACGATGCCGTCGATCTCACAGCCCTCGGTGACGATGGAGTGGATGATCTCGGCATGGCGGCCGGTCTGGTGCGGGGGGCAGATGGGGCTTCTGGCGGAGATGGGCCAGTTGGGATCGTAGAGGTTGATCAGGTCCGGGGAGAGCATGTCCATGTTGGCGTCCCACAGGCTGGTGATGGTGCCCACGTCGCGCCAGTAGCCCTTGAAGCGGTAGGGCCAGAGCTTCTCGCCGTCAGCGATCATGGCGGGGATGATGTTGTGGCCGAAGTCGTGGCGGGAGTTCTCGTTCGCCTCGTCCTGGATCAGATACTTGCGCAGCTTCTTCCAGTTGAAGATGTACACGCCCATGGAGGCCAGATCGCTCTTGGGGTGTTTGGGCTTCTCCTCAAACTCCCTGATGTAGCCGTCTTCGCCCAGGTTCATCATACCGAAGCGGGAGGCCTCCTCCAGGGAGACGGTGAGCACGGAGATGGTGCAGGCGGCGCCGCGCTCCTCATGCTCGCGCATCATGTCGGCGTAGTCCATCTTGTAGATGTGGTCGCCGGAGAGGATCAGCACGTTGTCGGGGTCGTAGTTCTCAATAAAGGCGATGTTCTGGTAGATGGCGTTGGCCGTGCCGGAGAACCAGGAGCCCTTCTCGCCCGCGGACTGATACGGGGGCAGGATGTAGACGCCGCCGTCGTTGACGTCCAGATCCCAGGGCTGGCCGGAGCCGATGTAGCTGTTGAGCTGCAGGGGGCGGTACTGGGTCAGGACACCGACGGTGTCAATGCCGGAGTTTGCGCAGTTGGAAAGGGGAAAGTCGATGATTCTGTACTTGCCGCCAAAGGGTACGCTGGGCTTGGCGACGTTCTGGGTCAGGGCGTAAAGGCGGGAGCCTTGTCCGCCTGCCAGAAGCATGGCAATGCACTTTTTCTTCATGGGCAGCCTCCTCTTCGTATATACTGGTTAAACGCAGGATATACCGGTTTAGTTGAAGCGATTCATGGCTCGCTCCGGGCCATTGCTGATGTAGCATTCCACGGCCTCGGCCGCGCGTTCGGCCGCGTCCCGCATATCCAGGGCGTCCTGATCCCGGAACACGCCCAGCACCCAGTCGGCCATGTCGTAGTCGGGATGCGGGGGCGCCCCCACGCCGATGCGGATGCGGGGGAAGCCGTCGGTCCCCAGGGCGGCGATGATGCTCTTGAGACCGTTGTGCCCGCCGGCGGAGCCCTTGGTGCGGACGCGCAGCTTGCCCGGGGGCAGACTTACCTCGTCCGAGACCACGATCACGTGGTCGGCGGGGATCTTGTAGAAACGGGCGGCCTGGCCCACCGCGTCGCCGGAGAGATTCATGAAGGTCTGGGGCTTCATGACCAGCACCTTCTCGCCCCCCAGATCCACCTGGGCCGTCAGCGCGTTGAAGCGCAGGCGGTTGACGGCGAAGCCCTTCTTCTTCGCCAGCGCGTCACAGGCCATAAAGCCGGCGTTGTGGCGGGTAAAGTCGTAGCGGGGGCCGGGGTTGCCGAGAAAGACGGCAAGCCACGTGGGTCCGCCGGAGGATGAAAAAAGCATGGTGATTATTCAAACAGGCTGGAGATGGGGACTTCCTCAAAGATGCGGCGGATGGCTTCGGCAAAGACGGCGGCGGTGGTGAGGTAGCGGATCTTGCCGCAGGCGGGCTTGTCGGCGGGATAGGGGATGGTGTCCAGGAGGAGCAGCTCCTCGATGCAGCTGTCGTTGATGCGGTCCAGGGCGGGACCGGAGAGCACGCCATGGGTGGCGCAGGCGTAGACCTCCCTGGCACCGCCGATCTCCTTGATGGCCTTGGCCGCGCCGCAGAGAGAGCCGGCGGTGTCCACAATGTCGTCCAGCAGGATGCAGGTCTTGCCGGAGACGTCGCCGATGATGTTCATGACCTCGGACTGGTTGGCGCGCTCACGGCGCTTGTCCACGATGGCCATGTTCACGCCCAGCTTCATGGAGAAGGCGCGGGCGCGGGCGGTGCTGCCCACATCGGGGGAGACCACCATGACGTTTTCGTTGCCCTTGCCGAATTTGTTGACGTAGTGCTTGACAAAGAGATGGCTGCCCATCAGGTTGTCCACGGGGATGTCGAAGAAGCCCTGGATCTGGGCGGCATGCAGGTCCATGGTGAGGACCCGGTC
>JBGUNL010000210.1:0-1536 GCA_045117295.1 Candidatus Limivicinus sp. | reverse complement strand
CTTGTTGACGTCTTCCAGTTGTTCTTTCGTCAATTCGAAGCCGTCCAGCTGGATCTTCCCCTCGTGCACGCGCGGAGAGAGGGCGGCCTTGACGGCGGCGGGCTGCTCCATGATCTCCTTGAGCATGAAGTGCTCATAGCCGCCCTTCTCGGCGGCCTCCACACTCCAGGTCACGCGGCTGACGGGCTTTTGCAGTTCGTGTCCGGTGCAGTCACAGACCGTGATCCCCTCCGGCGTGATCCGGGCAAACTCCCCGTCCTCCATGTAGATGACGTTTTTGGTGTGGGCCACCAGCGCCGTCACATCCGAGGCAAAATAGTTCTCCCCCACCCCGACGCCGAGGATCAGGGGACTCGACTCCCGCACGACATAGAGGGCGTCGGGGGTATCGGTGCAGAGGATTCCCAGGGCGTAGGAGCCCTCCAGCCGCGCGGCGGTCTTCATGACGGCGGCCTTGACGTCCCCGGCGTAGTAGTGCTCCAACAGGTGGACGATGGTCTCGGTGTCGGTCTCGCTCTGGAAGACATAGCCGTCCCGGATCAGCTCCTTGCGCAGCTCCAGGTAGTTTTCAATAATACCGTTGTGCACCACGGCAAAGCGCCCGTCGTTGGACAGATGCGGATGCGCGTTTTGATCTGTGGGCGCGCCGTGGGTGGCCCAGCGGGTGTGTCCGATGCCCGCCGTGCCGGGGACGGCCTCGCCGTCGCGGGTCTTCTCACAGAGCCGCGCGATGCGTCCGCTGACCTTTTCGACTTCGATGCCGCCGTCATGCAGCACGGCGATGCCCGCCGAGTCATAACCGCGATACTCTAGCCTGCTCAAACCTTTCAGCAAAATGGGCGCGGCCGCGCCGCTTCCGGTGTACCCAACGATTCCACACATGCTTGTACTCCTCCTTCTTTCTGTCATTCTGAGCAAAGCAAAGGATTTTTTAGATTCTTCGTCGCTCCGCTCCTCAGAATGACATGTTTTTACATGGCAAACAGCAATTCCCCGTAAGTCGGGAAGGGCCAGAACTCCTTGGCCGTCAGGACCTCCGCCTCGTCCGCCACGGCGCGAAGCTCCGCCATCTTCGGCAGCAGCTGATCCCGGATCTCCTCGGCGAGCTGCGCGGTCTCCGTCACCGTGGAGAGGGCCGCCAGCGTCTCGTCCAGCTCTGCGCCGCTTTTCTCGATCTCCTCCGCCAGGGCGGAGAGCTTCTGCACCAGGTGCTTTTCATAGCTGCAGCCCAGCCCCGGCACCAGAGCCAGCTTCTTCGCCGCGGCATCGGCGACGGACGCTGCGTATTTCTCCACGGCGGGCAGGATCTCCTTGCTCACCATCTCGCTCATGGTGCGGGCCTCGATCTCGATGGTCTTGCAGTAGTTTTCCAGCATGATCTCATAGCGGGAGCGGAGCTCCGTTTCCGTATAGACCTTCTGCCTTGTCAGCATCTCCATGCTCTTCTTTTCCAGCAGCGCCTTCATGGCGTCCGGCGTGGTGCGCAGGTTGTGCAGCCCGCGCTCTTCCACGGCCTCACGGATCCAGGCGTCGTCA
>JBGUNL010000209.1:0-15135 GCA_045117295.1 Candidatus Limivicinus sp. | reverse complement strand
CTTCGGCACCGGCTATTCCTCCCTGAATATGATCTCCAGCCTGCCCATCGACGCGCTGAAGCTGGACATGAAGTTTATCCGCGACGCGTTCAAAGAGGGCGGCAGCACCCACATGTTGGAGGTCATCATCGGCATTTCGGACTATCTGTCCGTGCCGGTCATCGCCGAGGGCGTGGAGACAGAGGAACAGCTCCACGTGCTCAAGGGTCTCGGCTGTGATATTGTGCAGGGATACTTTTTCTCCAAGCCGGTTCCCGCCGAAAAGTTTGAGCCCTTTATCCTGCAGAAGAAGGAGGCGGATCTGGCGAAGGGCCGAGCAGATGTCCGGGAGGCCAGCCGGGAGGAATCCGTCTTCGACCAGATGGCCCGCGACGCCAAGCTGAATCTTCTGCGGGAACGGGAGAAAACCCCGGAGAATACGAAACCCGCCCCCGCAGCGGAGGAGCCCACCAAGGAGTACACGGGCATCCAGCTGAAGACGGCCTCCATTTTCTCGGTGCTCCTGGCCTTCCTCGCGGCTCTTGCACTGATGGCCTCCGATCTCTCGGTCACCCGGGGCTATCAGCGGATGGAGACTGCCAGCGACCGCTATATCGCCGCCCAGCTGGCGGCCTCGGACATGGAGTCCGGCTCCGATTATCTGACGGATCGGGTGCGCTGCTTCGTCGTGACGGGCGATATCGAGTATCTCAACGACTTCATTGAGGAGGTCGAAGTCACCAAGCGGCGCGACAAGGCCGTGGAAACCCTGGAAGAGCTGCTGGCCGGAAACGACAAAAACGCGCTCAACAGTCTCAACACCGCCCTGGCCCTCTCCAATGAACTGGTTGTGGTGGAAAACAAGGCCATGCGTCTGATGCTGGAGGCCGAGGGCTACGACCTGAACAGTATTCCGGAGAATATCGCCTCCATTGAGCTGGACGCCGACGAGCGCGCCATGTCCGCCGAGGCGCTGAAGAACAAAGCCCAGATCCTGGTCTTTGACAACAACTACATGCATCAAAAGGATCGCATCCGGGAGAATGTGAACCTCTGCACCCAGGCGCTGATCCGCGCCTCCAGCCAAGAGCTGGAGCAGTCTTCCGCCAGCCTCTCCGTTCTGGTACATCTGCAGACGGTCCTGACCATCGTGTTCTTCCTGATCGTGCTGGGGATCATTGCGATCATCACCCTCATGGTGCGCAAGCCCCTGACCAACATGGTGCTGAAGATGCAGGAGCAGAAGGAGATCACGCCCACCGGCGTGGAGGAGCTGCGCTTCGTCACCCGCACCTATAACCAGATCCTGCAGGAAAACCGCAGCGTGCGGGAGAAGCTCAGCCATGAGGCGTCCCATGACGCGCTGACGGGGCTGTTCAACCGTGGGGCCTATGACCTCTTGATGGAGAGCACGGACAAACGGCACATGGCCCTGATCCTGATCGACGTGGACTACTTCAAGCAGGTCAACGATACCTACGGCCACGCGGTGGGCGACCGGGTGCTCAAGCGGGTGGCGGACCTGATGAAGGCCAGCTTCCGTTCCGTGGATATCCTCTGCCGCATCGGCGGGGACGAGTTCGTGGTGGTCATGACCCGTGTCAACAGCTCCATGAGCCAGCTGGTGAAGGACAAGATCACCCGCATCAACGATCTGCTGCAGCATCCGAAGGACGATCTGCCGCCGGTGTCCCTGAGCGTCGGCGTTGCCTTCTCCGACCGGAAGAATCCCCAGGGAGACATCTTCAAGGACGCGGACGCCGCGCTCTATCAGGTGAAGGAGGCGGGCCGCAAGGGCTGCAGGATCTATGAAGGCGAGTAAGGAGAGAAAGCAGAATACGCGGGAAACACTTTGAATGGAACGAGAGGATTCTTCCCGCGGTGAAAGAGATCGGTCGGCGGCTGCCGGACGGCTTCCTGATCTGCCGGGCCGAGGGGCAGGAGGAGCTGATCCGGGAAGCGGACCGGGCAAAAGAAAGGGGGGGCTGACAAGACATGGACCATCAGGAGAACGGGAAAGCGCTGGACCGGTATCTGTCGCCCATTGACGTGTGGGCGATGGCCTTCGGTACCATGGTGGGCTGGGGCGTGTTTGCCATGCCCGGCAACACTTTCCTGCCGGTGGCGGGCCCTGCCGGGACGATTATCGCCCTGATCGTGGGCATGTGCATCATGCTGGTCATCGGCGGCAATTTCTCCTTCCTCATGGGGCGCAGCGCCATCACGGGCGGCATGTATTCCTACACCAAGGAGGCCTTCGGGCGGGACCACGCGTTTCTCTGCGCCTGGTTTCTCTGCCTGTCGTATCTGACCATCGTGTTCCTCAACGGCACCGCGCTGTTTTATGTCATCCGCTTGCTGATGGGGGACGCGATGCAGATGGGCGTTTCCTACACCATCGCGGGCAACGTCATCTACCTCGGCGAGACGCTGGTCTCGGCGCTGGTGCTGGGGGGCGTGGGCGTGCTGTTCGTGGTGGCAAAGCCCCTGCTGCAGCGGCTGCACACGGTGCTGGCCGTGCTGCTGTTTGCGGGCGTGGCCGTGATGGCGGCGATCTGCAGCCCCCATGCCGCGGCCAGCGGCGCCCTGGCGGACTTCGGCTTTGGCGGCACAAACAGGGCCTATGCGGTTTTCAGCCTGATCATTCTGGCCCCCTGGGCCTTTGTGGGCTTCGAGATCACTTCCTTTGACACGGCGCATTTCCGCTTCTCCATCCGCAAATCCCGGCCGCTGCTCATCGTTTCGATTATCTGCGCCGCCTTTGCGTATATCTCCATGGCCATGACCGGCGTGGCCGCCGTGCCGGCGGGTTTTTCCACCTGGCAGGCGTACATCTCGTCGCTGAACACCCTCAAGGGGATCCCCTCGGTGCCGACGTTCTATGCGGTGTCCGCCTATATGGGCAGCGCGGGCGTCGTGATCATGACGGTCACCGCCATGGCGGCGATCCTGACGGGCATCATCGGCGGCTACCGGGCCACCACCCGGGTTCTGTCCACCATGGCGGAGGACAGAATCCTGTCGGAGAAATTCTCCCGGACCACCTACAGCATCCTCTTCATCATGGCCATCTCCATCGTGCTGTCCCTCTTCGGGCGCAACACCCTCAACTGGTTCGTGGACCTGACCTCCTTCGGCGCCATCGTGGGCTTCGGTTATACCTCGGCCGCGGCCTGGAAGCTGGCCAAGGCGGAGGGCAACCGGCGGACCGTTCTCACGGGCGCCGCCGGCACGGCGATCTCCGCCCTGCTCGCCATGGTGCAGCTTGTGCCGCGGCTGGCCGCCATGGAGGCCATGGGCAGCGAGGCCTTCCTGCTGCTGAGTCTCTGGTGCCTGGTGGGCTTCCTGTTCTACTGGCGCACCGTCCACCACAGCACTCTGACGGAGCACAGCGGCATGTCCACCTCCGGCATCGTGCTCTTTTCCCTGCTGATCTATTCGGCTCTGATGTGGCTGGCCAAGCGCCTGATGGCGGGGGAGAGCATGGAGAAAATGAAAGCCGACCTGGTCTGGGGCGGCGCGCTGCTGATGCTCATCATCTTTGTGGGACTCACGGTCATGCTCTATGTGCAGAACCTTGTGCGCCAGAAGCACGAGGCCGCGGAGCGGGAGAAGATCCGCGCTGTGGAGGGGAGCCTGGCCAAGAGCCAGTTCCTCTTCAACATGTCCCACGACATCCGCACCCCCATGAACGCCATCATCGGCTACACCAATCTGGCCCTGAAGGAGGAGACGTCCCCCCGACTGCACGATTATCTGGAGAAGATCGACCTCTCCGGCCGCCATCTGCTGGCCCTGATCAACGATATCCTGGAGATGAGCCGGATCGAGAACGGCAAGGTGGAGCTGGAGTTTGCCCCGGCGGATCTGCGCGTGATGTTTGACGAGATCAGCGCCCTCTTTTCCGAACAGATGAAGCAGAAGAGTCTGGACTTTGCCGTCTACGCCTCCCAGATCCGCAACCCCTATGTATGGTGTGACAAAAAGAATCTCAACCGCGTGCTGCTCAACGTGATCAGCAACGCCTACAAGTTCACTCCCGCCGGCGGCACCATCTCCGTGACCCTGTGGGAGATCGGCACCGGCCAGGACGGCTACGGCTCCTATGAGATCCGCGTCCAGGACAACGGCATCGGCATGTCCAAAGAGTTTGCGGAGAAGATGTTCAGCGCCTTCGAGCGGGAGCGGACCTCCACCGACAGCGGCGTGGAAGGCACCGGCCTGGGTCTTGCCATCACCAAGAGCATCGTGGATCTGATGGGCGGCACCGTCGAGGTGCTGACCGCCCCCGGCAGCGGGACGGAAATGATTATCCGCCTGAAGCTGAAGCTGGCGGACGCCATGGATATCCCGCAGGCCCCGGCCTCCGCCGCGGAGAAGATAGACGACGCCGCTGCAGACTTCTCCGGCAGGCGGGTGCTGTTGGTGGAGGACAACGCCATCAACATGGAGATCGCGAAGATGATCCTGGAGCAGAAAAACTTCCAGGTGGAGACCGCGGAAAACGGCAGGGAAGCGGTGGACAAGGTGTCCGCCTCCCGGCCGGGCACTTATGATGTGATTCTGATGGATATTCAGATGCCGGTCATGGACGGCTATGCGGCGACCCGGGCCATCCGGGCCCTGCCGGACCGGGAGCTTGCCTCCGTTCCCGTCATTGCCATGACGGCCAATGCCTTTTCGGAGGATATCCGGGCCTCGGAGGAGGCCGGGATGCAGGCGCATATCGCAAAGCCCGTGGACGTCGACGTCATGATGCAGACGCTGGCGGAGGTTTTGCACAGCTGATCCGCCTCGGAGGGGAGAAACTCATGAAGAAAAGAACAAAACAGAACAGACACCGGCTCCTGCGGCGGCTGCTGGCGCTGACCTGCGCCCTGCTGCTGGGCCTCTGCCTGCTGCCGCTTCCCGCCCGCGCCGAGGGGCCGGAGACCGATGTGGTCCGCGTCGGTTACTATGAGAACGAGGTGTTCCAGGAGGGCGCCGCGGAGGGCGCGGTCAAGACCGGCTACGCCTACGAGTACTACCGGAAGATCTCCGAGTACACCGGCTGGAAATACGACTATGTGTACGCCGATTACGGAGAACTGTACCAGATGCTGCTGGACGGGGAGATCGACCTGCTGGCGGGCCTGGCCTGGCGGAAGGACCGCACCGAGCTTCTCAGCTACCCGGAAAAGCCCATGGGCTATGAGTCCTATATCTTTATCCGCCACGACGCGGACACGGACATCACCTCCGATCCCCGTACCCTCAACGGCCGGAAGATCGGCGTGCTGGACAGCGCCATGGTGGACGTGCTGAAGGCCTACCTGCAGGAGCAATCCATCAAGGCGGAGGTGCTGATCTACGCCTCCCATGAGAAGCTGTATCAGGACTTCGACTCCCACGCCTACGACGTGATGGTGGCGGAGGGCGACGGCACCCACTGGCGCAGCCATGCGGAGGTGCTCTTCCCCTTCGGCGCCACGGACTACTATCTCTGCGTCAATAAAAAACGGCCGGATCTGCTGCAGGAGCTCAACGACGCCCAGACCTCTCTGACGATAGAGGAACCGAATTATGTAAACTCTCTGCGCACCAAGTACTATCCCGCGAGCGTTTCCGCCCGGGCCTTCTCGGATGCGGAGCGGGAGTGGATCGAGACCCACGAAACCCTGCGCGTGGGGTATCTGCAAAACTATCTGCCCTACAGCGATATGGACGAGAACGGACACGCCACGGGCATCGTGACCGATATGGTCCCCGAGATCCTGAAAGCCCTGGGTATCTCCGGCGTCTCCGTCACCTATGCCGGGTACAAGGGCTATAACGCGATGATCGAGGCCGTCAACAGCGGCGAGATCGACATCGCCTTCCCCGTGGGCGGCGGCCTCTACTACTCGGAGGAAAACGGCATCTACCAGTCCAACCCCGTGGTCTCCGCCTCCACGGAGCTGGTGTACAGGGGCGAGTTCAGCGAGGACACGGTCCGGCACTTCGCGGTCAACCAGAACAACAGCATGCAGTACTACTACGTGCGGACCAACTTCCCGGAGGCGGAGATCACCCGGTACCCCTCCATCGACAGCTGTCTGCGGGCGGTGCTGGCCGGGGAGGCCGGCTGCACCACCCTCAACGGCCTGCGCGCCAACGACATGCTGAAAAACAGCCGCTACAACGGTCTGCAGCTTCGCCAGCTGACCCAGAGCGACGATCGCAGCTTCGGCGTCCGCATCGGCAACGAGGGACTTTTAAAGCTCATCAACCGCGGCATCAACGTGGTGGGGGACGACTATGCCCAGAACCAGGCCTACCGCTATGTGGACGGCCTGTACTCCTATTCCTTCTGGGATCTGGTGCTGGACCACATCGCGGCCTTCACCGCGGCGATCCTGGCGGTGACCGCGCTGGTCATTTTCCTGCTGGCGCGGGATACCCGCCGCACACGGCTCCAGATCCGGGACAAGGAGCAGGCCCGCGCCGCCCTGGAGGAGAAGAACACGGAGCTGGCCCGCAGCCGGGAGGCCCTGGCGGAGACGGACGACATCATCGCCGACGCGGGCTTCGGCATCTGGCACATCACCCTGGAGGAGGGCAAGGCTCCCCGCATGCGCGGCAACGGGAAGATGATGGAGCTGCTGGGCGTCGCCGGGCAGAACCTGACGGAGGAGGAGACCTACGACGCCTGGTACTCCCGCATCCCGCCGGAGGACGTCCCCTCGGTGCAGAAGAGCGTGAGCGAGATGCTGGAGGGCAGACTCTCGGAGAACACCTACCGCTGGAACCATCCCCAGAAGGGACTTATCTACGTCCGCTGCGGCGGCATGATGAACCTTTCGGAGGACAAGCGGCAGATCCTCCGGGGTTACCACGCCGACGTGACGGCGTTGGTGCAGGAGGAGCTGGAGCAGAAGAAGACGCTCTCTGACGCGCTGATTGCCGCGGAGCACGCCAACCGGGCCAAGACCGCTTTCCTCAACAACATGTCCCACGATATCCGCACGCCCATGAACGCCATCGTGGGCTTCACGGCTCTGGCCGCCTCCCACCTGGACAACCGGGAGCAGGTGCAGGATTACCTCGGGAAGATCTCCGTCTCCAGCCAGCACCTGCTGTCGCTGATCAACGACGTGCTGGACATGAGCCGCATCGAGAGCGGCAAGGTGACCATCGAGGAGGCGCCGGTGCATCTGCCGGAGGTGATCCACGATCTCAGGACCATCATCCAGGCCAACGTCAGCGCCAAGCACCAGGATCTCTTCATCGACACCCAGGACGTGGTGCACGAGAACATTATCACCGACAAGCTGCGCCTGAACCAGATCCTGCTCAACATCCTCTCCAACGCCATCAAATTCACCCCCGCCGGGGGGACCATCAGCTTCCGGGTCATCGAAAAGCCGCTGCAGCAAAACGGCTGGACCGGCTTTGAGTTTCGGATCAAGGACAACGGCATCGGGATGAGCGAATCGTTCCGCCAGACGATCTTTGAAGCCTTCACCCGGGAGAAGACCAGCACGGTCAGCGGCATCCAGGGTACGGGCCTGGGCATGGCTATCACCAAGAACATCGTGGACATGATGAACGGGACCATCTCTGTCACCAGCGAGGAGGGCAAGGGCAGCGAGTTTGTGGTCAATATCCCCTGCCGCATCAGCGACAGCCAGCCCAACATGGACAAGATTCCTCAGCTGCAGGGCCTGCGCGCCCTGGTTGCGGACGACGACACGGATTCCTGCCTCTCCGTCTGCGCCATGCTGCGGGACATCGGAATGCGCCCGGACTGGACCAACTACGGCAGGGAGGCGGTGGTCCGCGCCAAAGAGGCCCACGAACACGGGGACGAATTCAAGGTCTATATCATCGACTGGCTGATGCCGGATCTCAACGGCATCGAGACTGTGCGCCGCATCCGCCGCATCGTGGGCGACGATGCGCCCATCATCATCCTCACCGCCTATGACTGGGCCGACGTGGAGGAAGAGGCCCGGGAGGCGGGCGTCACCGCGTTCTGCGCCAAGCCCGTCTTTCTGTCGGAGCTTCGCCGGGTGCTCTCGGAGCCCTTCGCGGCGGCGGCGGAGAACACCGGGGAGACGCAGAAGCCGGACTTCACCGGCAAGCGTCTGCTCCTGGCGGAGGACAACGAGATGAACCAGATGATCGCCGTCGCGATCCTGGAGGGCGCGGGCTTTGCCGTTGAGATTGCAAACGACGGCCTGCAGGCGGTGCAGAAGGTGAGCGCCGCCCCCGAGGGGACTTACGACGCGGTGCTCATGGATATCCAGATGCCCGCCATGGACGGCTACACCGCCGCAAAGCGGATCCGTTCCCTGCCGGAGAAGGAGAAGGCGGAGATCCCCATCATTGCCGTGACGGCCAACGCCTTTGAGGAGGACCGGAAGGTCGCCCTGGAGGCCGGGATGAACGGCCACCTGGCCAAGCCCTACGACGTGGAGAAGATGATGGCGACCCTGGCCGAGATCCTGCACCTCTCCCGCGGATGAGGGCCTTAACAAGGAGGCGCGGGAAATAGATCGACAAGAGGAAGGAGATGGGCAGATGCCCTTCCGGGTGATCCGAAACGACATAACCAAGGTGGAGGCCGACGCCATCGTCAACACGGCCAATCCCGAACCGGTCATCGGCGGCGGGACGGACTACGCCATCCATACGGCCGCCGGGCCGGAACTGCTGGAAGCGCGCCGCCGGATCGGATCGATCGCGGTGGGCTGCTGTGCCGCCACGCCCGCCTTCCGCCTGCCCGCCCGCTATGTGCTGCATACCGTGAGCCCATCTTGGGCGGACGGCCGGCACGGGGAGGAGGCGCTGCTGCGCCGCAGCTATGACGCCGCCCTCACCCTGGCCGGGCGACTGGGCTGCCGCTCGGCGGCCTTCCCGCTGATGGCGGCGGGCACCTACGGCTTCCCGCAGGAGGTCGCGCTGGCCGTCGCCATCCAGGCGTTTACGGACTATCTGATGGACCACGAGATGCAGATCGACCTGGTGCTCTTCAACGCCCGGGCCTTCGGCCTGGCGGGCTCCCTCTTCGACGACCTCAAGAGCTACATCGACGAGAACTACGTCCGGGAGAGAACCGAAGAGGAATACCGCATCGACACGCTCCCATATGCGAACAGCGCCGCCCCCATGGCGCAGCGCCCCCGGGAGCGGCGCCGCTTTGCCCGGCGGCGGGAAGCGGACAGGGAGGAGACGGTCGGCGCTTCCATACCGCTCGAGGCCCCCGAGGCCATGCCGTTCGATGCTTCCCTGCCCATGCCGCCGGGGGCACCCGAGGAGGTACCGCACACCGCAAACGATGCCGCCTCCTCCCTGGACGACTTCCTACGGCAGCACGAGAAAACCTTCTCCGAGTATCTGCTGGACCTGCTGCGGGAGCGGGAGGGAAAGGACTCCGAGGTGTACAAGCGGGCGGAGGTCAGCAAGCAGCTGTTCAGCAAGATCCTGAACAACCGGAGCTACCAGCCCAGCAAGAGCACCGTGCTCCAGCTGGCCATCGGCCTGCAGCTGGATCTGCCCCAGACCCGGAAGCTGCTGGAGAAGGCGGGCTACGCCCTGACCCGCAGCAGCAAGACGGATCTGGTGGTGCAGTATTACATCGAGCGGAAAATCTACAGTGTCACCTTCATCAACGAGGCGCTGTACGACTGCGGCCTGCCGCTGCTGAAAACCGGACTCAAGGCATAAAAAAAGTCAACGCGCGGTTGACCGATTCCCCTTTCCGATGGGCTATGATACAGCCACAACATCGGAAAGGGGATTTTCTTATGAACAACAATCTGACCGAAATCGTATGCATCCTGGACTGCAGCGGCTCCATGGCCGGGCTGGAGGGCGACACCATCGGCGGCTTCAACGCCATGGTGGAAAAGCAGAAGAAGGAGCCGGGGGAGGCGCTGCTCTCCGCGGTCCTGTTCTCGGACGAAAGCCGGGTGCTCTACGACCGGGTGGACGTGAAGAAGGTGGAGCCCATGACGGACCGGCAGTATATGGCGGGCGGCTGCACGGCGCTGCTGGACGCCATCGGCGGGGCCGTGCACCACATCGCAAACGTGCACAGGTACGCCCGGGAGGAGGACCGCCCGGCGAAGACCATCTTCGTCATCACCACCGACGGCATGGAAAACGCCAGCCGCCGGTACAGCTGCGAAGAGGTGCAGCGCATGGTCAAGCACGAGCAGGAAAAATACGGCTGGGAATTTCTGTTCTTGGGCGCCAACATGGACGCCATCTCCGCCGCCCGCAGCTTCGGCATCCGCCCCGACCGGGCGGTGCGCTACGCCTCCGACCGGGCCGGCACCCGCCTCAACTACAGCGTGGTGGGGCAGACCATCGCCAGATTCCGCTGTGAAAAGGAAATCTCCGCGGACTGGTCCGCCCCTATAGAGGCGGATTTCCAGAGCCGCGGAGAATAAGAGACAATGGGGCGGCGGGGCGTCACTCGATGCCCTGCTGCCTGCACCAGATATCCATGACCAGCTTCACCGGCAGAAACTTCACCAGACGCACCTGGCGCCGGACGGGGCGGCCCAGGATGGAGACGATCTTTTTCTTCTTCAGGTCCTTCATCGCCTGGGCGGCCACCTCCTCGGGGCCGTACCAGCGGTCTACGTAGCGGATGTAGTCGTCGTGGTGCGCCACCTGCTGAAACTCCGTCCTGATCCAGCCCGGGCACACGCACATCACGTGGATGCCCCGGGGCTGCAGCTCCCGGTCCAGGGCGCGGGAGAAGTTCAGCACATAGCTCTTGCTGGCGCCGTACACCGTCTGATAGGGCACCGGCTGCCAGGCGGAGTTGGAGCCCATGTTGACGATGCGCCCGCCGGCCTGCATGCAGGGCAGACTCACGTGGCACATGGCCGTGAGGGCCAGGGAGTTGAGCGTCGCGCTCTTGAGCTGCTTTTCCAGATCCTTTTCCGCAAAGGGGCCGAAGACGCCGCAGCCGGCGGCGTTGATGAGCAGGGAGATCTCCGGCTGCTCCTGCTCCAGCAGGGCGCGGTATTCCTCGATGCTGCCCAGATCCGACAGGTCCAGCGGCACCGGGCGGATACGGCTGCGGCACCTGGTCTGCAGCTGATCCAGCCGCTCCCTTCTCCGGGCGATCACCCAGATCTCGTCGAACGTTTCCTCCCGGTCCGCGGCGTAGACAAACTCCCGCCCGATCCCGGCGGACGCGCCGGTTATCACCGCAATTTTCATGGCAGCCCCTCCTTTTTTTTCTCCATCATAAAAAGCGCGCCGGGCTTTGTCAAGCCCGGGCGCCAACGCCCGCAGAAAAGAATTGAAAACAGCCGGGCGGCATGTTATGCTGAAGACAGCAAAAAACAAATCTGACACAGGAGGGAAACACCATGGAATTTACACAGCTGGTAAAGGAGCGCTATTCCTGCAAAAAGTACTCCGATCGCCCCGTGGAGCAGGAGAAGCTGGACGCCATCCTGGAGGCGGGCAGATGGGCCCCCACCGCCAAGAACCTGCAGGAGCAGCACATCTACGTGCTCCGCTCGCCGGAGGCTCTGGCCAAGATGGACGCGGCCACACCCTGCCGCTACGGTGCGGGAACCGTCCTGGCCGTGGCCTATGACAAGCACAACGTCTTCACCTACCCCGGCGGCAAGCGGGATTCCGGCATGGAGGACGCCGCTATTGTGGCCACCCACATGATCCTCGCCGCGGCGAGCGTGGGGGTGGACAGCTGTTGGATCAACTTCTTCGATCCCGAAAAGCTGGCCGAGGCGCTGGAGCTGCCGGCAAACGAGGAGATCCTGATGCTGATGGATCTGGGCTACAAGGCCGAGGGCGCAGGCCCCCTGCCCAACCACAGCAGCCGCAAGCCCCTGGAGGAGACGGTGTCCTATCTCTGATGCCATGTGCATCCCGGGAGGGCTGTCCATGACGGAGCAGGAACTGGAACGGGCCGTCTGCGCGGTGATCTGCGGCGGCGAGGGGCTCAGGGCCCGGGAGATCGCGGCCTGCCTGGGCTTGGACCATGGGACGGTCAACCGCGTGCTCTATTCCTCGCCGCTGATGAAGGAACTGTGCTGGCAGGATCGGGAGTACCGCTGGCACGGGCTGGTGCGCCAGGCGCGGCCCCACACCGGCCTGCAGGAGTTTTCCGGGTACTACGGCACGGCGGGGGAGTTTCTCGCCCTTTCGGAAAAGGAATGGCTGCAGCGCATGGCGGAGGGCTGCGCCAACATCGGCCGCAGCCTGAACGACACCCGGGGCCTGATCCACTCCTTCCGGGACTGCCGGGAGCAGATGCAAAATCTCTTCCGTGATCTAGGGGACATGCTGGGACCGCAGTGCCTGGCCTGGGAGCTGGCCTTTGAGTTTCGCCTCAAGCGCGCCCGCCATGTGCGCATCTACGCGGACGTACTGGTCATCACGGAAAACAGGGTCTTCTCTCTGGAATTTAAGATGAAGGACAGGATCGAAGCGGAGGAGGTGCTGCAGGCGGCCAAGTACTGCCCCTGCCTGGAGATCGTCTTCGGCCCTCAGTACGAGGTGATCCCCGTGCTGGTGCTGACCGCGGCCCGGGAGCGGTTTACCTTTGTCCCCATCGAGGAGAGCGACCGGGTCCTGCCGGTCTGCTCCGGGGACATGCTCTTCAACGTCTTTGACGAGTACCTGGGCTTTCTGCAGAAATGACCGGGCAAAAACAGCCTCCGGGTTTCAAAACCCGGAGGCTGTTTTCATCTTAAAAGAATCGGATCAGGCTTTCTCCGCCTCTTCCTGCTCCTTGAGCAGATTGCGGCAGCGCAGGTAGCCGTCCCGGCAGGCCAGACTGCCGGCCTGGTAGCCCTCCAGATACTTGTCCGCCGCGGCGGCCAGGTCCTGCTCGGCGCCCTGGCCCAGCTCATAGGCGCGGCCGATGGCGGTCTTGGCCCGCTGCAGGCAGTAGCGCTGGCCGAACACCGGCGCCTGCTCGCCCTTCTGGAAGTACTGCAGGGCGGCCTCGGGGTCGGCGTCGCAGCCCCAGCCGTGGTAGAGCATGTCGCCGATCTTGTTGAAGCAGTTGTAGTCGCCCATCTGGGCGCCCTTCTCATAGCAGCTGCGCGCCATGGCGTAGTCCTGGGGCACGGCAAGACCGTCGCGGTAGAACTTGCCCCAGCGGCGCCAGGCGTACAGGTACTTCTGCTCCAGGGCGAGATTGGCGTACATCTTCGCAAGCTCCAGATCCTGCTGCACCCCGTCGCCGGAGTAGTAGTTGGAGCTCATCACGTACTGGGCCCGGGCGTTTCCCCGGCGGGCGCACTCCTCATACAGGGCGGCGCTGGCCTCCAGGTCCTGTTCAAAGCCCAGACGGCCGTACCAGTAGAGGTTTGCCAGGAAGAGCTTGGCGGGAATGGAGCCCCCGTCCGCGATCTTCTGGATGCGGGCCAGGATCGGCTTGCGGAATTTCTCGTCCGGCTCGTCCCAGGTCTCCCGCGTCTCGTCGGCCAGCTTCATCTGCAGCAGATAGAACGCGCCGTCCTCGCTGCCCAGGTACTCCGCCGTGCGGAAGTAGTGCCGGGCCTTGTCGCGGTCCACGGGGCAGGGGCCGCCGTAGAGGTAGGCCTCACCCAGGCGGCAGGCGTTGGCCGGGGTGTAGATCTCACTGTAGCGCCCCTCCTGCTCCCGGCGCAGCAGGTCCTTCATCAGGTTGTTCTCGTGCTCGGAGAACTGGTTGCCGAAGCCCACCAGCGCCTGCCCGGCCTTCGCCTCATCCCGCTTGTCGAACATGGACATCAGGCTCTTTTCAAACTGGCTGTCGGAGCTGCGCAGATACCAGAACAGACTGTGGTAGCGCTGCAGGATCATGTCCAGATCATCGGGGATGGCCACGTCCTCGATCCAGATGGGCAGGATCTTCTTGTGCAGCTTTTTGGCATACTCCACCTCGTCCAGCACCCAGTCGGAGTTGACGGAGGAGTTGGAGAGCAGGATGATGAAATAGCCCGCCTCCCGGATGACCTTGGCGATCTTCTTGCGGTAGACCTCACCGGGCACCAGGCCCTTGTCGTACCACACCATAAAGCCCTCCCGCTTTTCCAGGACGGAGTCGATCCAGGCCACCGCGTCCCGGTCCTGGTGGGAGTAGCTGATAAATATTTTTTTGGGTTCTTCCATACCGCAGGATCCTTTCTCTCTTTTGAAGCACATATAAAATGTTCAAATTTAATCTATTATATCACAGGGAAACGCGGCGGACAAGAGAAATCAATCCTGCCCGCCGCTGTCCGTCAGCGGAAGGCATTGCGCGCCGCGTCATACTGGAACCCCGCGGCGGCGAGCTTTTCCTCCAGCTCCTGCCGGTCCGCGTCCAGGGCGCGGCATAGCTCGTCCAGACTGTCATATTCGTCCCGCAGCCTGGTGTTGACCACGCTCAAAAGCAGCATGGGGTCCTTCGGCAGCATCTCGGTTTCCTCCTGTCGTTCCAAGTGTTTTTTCTTTCGGGATCTCACAGAAACAGGGCGCCGGAGAACATGGTCTCCAGAAGCCTTCCCAGTTCCTCGGCGGAGCAGGCTTCCCGCGTCACGTAGTCCTGCACGATGCCGGTGAGGCCGCCCGCGGCGAAGTTTGCGGCATAGCGCCGGGAGGAGGGGTCCTGCCCGGCGAGAAAGCAGTCGCAGCCCAGCAGCGCCTCAAAGATGCTCCGGTACAGCAGGTAGCCGATGGCGTTGTCCACCAGAAGGGTGAGAAAGCGCCGCTGGTCGGTGATGTACCGGCTGTAGCCCAGACACATGGCTTCCAACTGGGACAGATTGTCACAGCTCCACGCCGGGGAATAGCTGTAGCTCTCCCGCAGCAGGAAGGAGACCACGTCGTCCTTGGAGCCGAAGAGGGAATAGAAGGTGGGCCTGGAGACCCCCGCCGCCCGGCAGAGGGCGCTGATGCTGATGGAGGCATAGGGCTCGCGCTCCATCTGCTCCAGCAGCGCGCAGGCGATGGCCTGCTGGGAGCGGATGGCTTTTTCGTTGCAGCCGCAGTACATGGGACCCTCCTAATTGTAAACTCTTTTTGAATGACCTTGACAATTGTAAAGTCCGGTACTATGATTATACCAGAATCTTTCCATTTGTAAAGGTGAAGACTCCCCGCAGGGGAAATATTTTTTACCCACGACTTAGCACTCGAAGGAAAAGAGTGCCAGGATTTCCAGCCAAGGAGGAA
>JBGUNL010000208.1:0-14464 GCA_045117295.1 Candidatus Limivicinus sp. | reverse complement strand
CTCCGCCTATCTGGGCGCTCCCTGCATCATCGACCATGGAGCAGAGATTCGCCACTGCGCCTTTATCCGCGGCAGCGCCATCGTCGGGAAAAACGCCGTGGTGGGAAACTCGGTGGAGCTGAAGAACGTGGTGCTGTTTGACAACGTGCAGACTCCCCACTACAACTATGTGGGCGACTCCGTTCTGGGCTACAAGGCCCACATGGGCGCGGGCTCCATCACCTCCAACGTCAAGAGTGACAAGACCCTGGTCACTGTCAAGGACCCGGAAGGCTATATCGAGACCGGCCGGAAGAAATTCGGCGCCATGCTGGGCGACTTCGTGGAGGTCGGCTGCAACAGCGTCCTGAATCCCGGTACCGTCGTCGGCCGCCACACCAACATCTATCCCACCTCCTGCGTCCGCGGCGTCATTCCCGCCAACTCCATCTACAAGGACAAGGTGGACATTGTGCTCAAGCACGAATGAGACAAATAGAAAATGCTCCCCATGGGGGAGCGTTTTCTATTTGAAGGACCGGTACTCGTCGCTCTCGCTGACGGAGTCGGGCGGGAAGAACTCCTCCACCGGGAAGTGGATCCGGCTGAAGAGCGTGCAGGGGTCGTCGCTGACCGCGCCCGGGCCCTCCTTTTCGGGCATGCAGTAGTCGTAGGCGGGCACCACCAGCTGCGTATCCCGCTCCAGCCGGATGATGCTGAACTGCCCGATGGTGGCAAGCCACCGTCTGGGGGTGTCGGCCAGAATCAGCTTTTCGGTGAAGACCGAGCGGATGGAATCGGGGATGCTGCGGTGCTCAAGCTCGGGAGCAATGAGGGTTTCGCTGTCGGCTATGCGGCAGTGCAGACAGATGGGGTCCACCGCGCTGATCACGGCGATGGGTCTGTCATCCGGCTGCGGGGCGATCACGCTTCCGTCAGAGCAGTAGCTTTTGACGCTGCCGATGCTGCCAAAGAGCATGACCCGCTTGTCAAACACACAGAGCCCCGTGACGGTCTGGCCCGCGGGGAAGGTCTCGCCCGTTACGGAGTAGAAGTAACTGCAGTCCACGGTATAATAGCCCCGGTTAAAGCTGACCGGCTCCACATTGACGTCCACATACAGAAGCTCGGCGCTCCTGGGGCGGATGCTGAGGGCGCTGTCTATGTAGCTCTGGGAGCTCTCCGTGGGATAGACCCGCAGATCATCCACACAGTCCTTGTCACGGCAGCTGTCGAATATCTTCCTGGTATTGATGCATACGGCCTCCCGTATGGATGCCGGGCTTTCCGCCGGTCCCGGCGCAACTCTGTCGGCCATGGAAATACCTCCTGTCGTTAATTGCTTCGCTACAGTCTATGCACACGGCGGAGCGGCGTGTCAAAAAAGTCTTGAAATGAGCACGGCGGACCGTGTATAATACAATACTATGAAAAAAGGAGGGGCGTATATGGATCAGTTCGGCTTTATTCATGAGAAGTTGGATATCAAGATTCTCATCCTGTTCCTGCTGCGCCGTCTGCCGGGGGAAGTGGACCCCAGCACACTTGGCGATCTCTGCCGCCAGTGTGACGACGGCATCGGATACTTTGACTATTCCGACTGTCTGGCGGAGCTGGTGGAGACCGAACACATCGCGGAGAACGAAGAGGGCTGCTTTACCATCACGGCAAAAGGCACCCGCAACGCCGACGCGGTGGAGACCAGTCTGCCCTATTCCGTGCGCAGCAAGGCGCTCAAGCTCCTGGAGCCTGTGGCAGAGGCCCTGCGTCGCGCGGCCATGATCACCGCCCGGCACGAGGTCCGGGACGACGGCTGCTTTGTGGAGCTGGCCATGTCCGACGGGGCGGGGGAAATCATCCGGATGAACCTGCTCTGCGCCGATGAGGACCAGGCCCGCCGCATGGAGAAAAACTTCCGCAAAAGCGCCGAGGGGTATTACCACAAGGTGATCGCCCTGTTTGACCCGGAATAAGAGAACGCGCTCTGCGCCAACCGAAAGGAGACCCCTATGAACACCTACATTCCCGAGGGCTACAAAAGCCTGCTGTCCATCTACGATACCCAGAAGGGCATCAGTCTTCTCAAGCGTCTGTTTGAGGACAACCTCGCCGCGCGCCTGAATCTCTACCGCGTGAGCGCGCCGCTCTTCGTGGACGAGAGCTCCGGCCTGAATGACAACCTCAACGGCTATGAGCGCCCTGTTTCCTTTGATATTCTCCACGCTTCCGCCAAGGCGGAGGTGGTGCAGTCCCTGGCCAAGTGGAAGCGGCTTGCCCTCAAGCGCTACGGCTTCTGGCCGGGCAAGGGCCTGTATACCGACATGAACGCCATCCGCCGGGATGAGGATGAGCTGGACAATCTCCACTCGGTCTACGTGGACCAGTGGGACTGGGAAAAGGTGATCCTGCCGGAGAACCGGAATCTCGACTATCTGAAACTGACGGTGATGGACATTGTGGAGGCCATCTGCGATACCCAGAACACGATGCAGGCCATCTATCCGCAGCTAACCGTTCTGCCGAAGCTGGAGCGTCGCGTCAGCTTTATCACCACCCAGCAGCTGGAGGACCTGTATCCGGATCTCACCCCCAAGCAGCGGGAGAACGCCTATGTCAAGGAATACAAGACCGTCTTCCTCATCGGCATCGGCGGCAGACTCAAGTCCGGACACAAGCACGACGGCCGCGCCCCTGACTATGACGACTGGGATCTCAACGGCGATATCCTGTTCTGGGACGATTTGCTGGACTGCGCCATGGAGGTATCCTCCATGGGTATCCGTGTTGACCCCGCTTCCATGGACCGCCAGCTGACGCTGGCCGGCTGCGACAACCGCCGGGAGCTGCCTTATCACAAGGCCCTGCTGGCGGGAGAGCTTCCGCTCACCATCGGCGGCGGCATCGGCCAGTCCCGGCTCTCCATGCTGCTGCTGGGCAAGGCCCATATCGGCGAGGTCCAGGCATCCATCTGGGATGACGCGACCCAGGCGATCTGTGAGGACGCCGGCGTCATGCTCCTGTAACATAGACATAAGAAAGCACAGCAGGACGCTGCTGTGCTTTTGTGTTTATTCCGCCTCTGTTTTGGTCAGGCCGTGCATAAAGCCGTTGAGCGCTGTGGAGTGGATGTCCGCGGCGATGATCTCGCCGTCCTGCAGGTACAGAGAGACCAGGACCTTTCCATCCGCATCCGGATAGTTGGTGACCTCATAGCAGTACTGCAGACAGGTCTCGCCCAGATGGCGGTTGAGATCGTAGCCCTGCCTGAGCTGCATCTTATTGTACTGGGCCATGATGCCCTCCAGCTGATCGGGGACGATGACGGTGCGGAAGCTCTCGCTGTCCGGATCGATCTCCCAGCCCAGAGACTGCAGATAGGCCGTGCGGCCCTCCAGCGTAGTCAGATCAAAGTCGTCCGTCTGACGGAATACTCTCTTCGCGGTGAAGGAAAGCAGCAGAATCACCGCCAGAAAGAGAATCAGAAGCACGACCTTTTTTCCTTTGAGTTTTCTGGATGCTTGCGCCATTTGTTCTCCGTTCCGCCGCCGCTTGTACGGAGAGGGAGGAGCCCGCGGCTGATGCCCGCTCCCTTGCTGCCTCCGCCCGCTAACATGGTATTCATTTTCCTGTCCCGGTATGATATAATACTTCGACTGCAGAAAGGGAGGACCTGCGATGACACCGAAAAGACTTGACAAGCTGCTGGCCGATCTGGGCGTGGCGACCAGAAGCCAGCTGCGGGACATCATCCGCAGCGGCCGCGTGCAGGTGGACGGCGTCACGGTGACAAAGCCGGAAGAGAGATTTGACGGAGACGCCTGCGCCATCACTCTGGACGGCCGGCCCCTCCGCCTGAGCAGCTTTCACTATTATATGATGGACAAGCCCGAGGGCGTGCTCAGCGTGACCGAGGACAGAAAACAGAAGACCGTGCTGGATCTGCTGCCGCCGGAGCAGAGGCGCATGGGCTTGTTCCCGGTGGGGCGGCTGGACAAGGATACCAGCGGTCTGCTTCTGCTGACCAACGACGGGGAGTTTTCCCACCGTGTCATCTCTCCCAAATCCGGGATCGAGAAGCGCTATGAAGCCCGGGTGGAGGGCATCCCGAACGAAGAGGACGTCCGCGCCTTCGCGGAGGGCATCGTTTTAGCGGACGGCACAAGGTGCCTCCCCGCCGGTTTGGAAATCACGGGGACAAGTCTCTGCTATGTGACCGTGATGGAGGGGAAGTACCACCAGGTCAAGCGGATGCTGGCCTCCCGCGGCAAGCCGGTCACCCGGCTGCGGCGGCTCTCTGTGGGGGCGCTGGTCCTGGAAGGGCTGGAGCCGGGCCGGTTCCGGGAACTGACGCAGGAGGATTTGTGCAAGGTGTTCAGGAAAGAGTACTTGGACAAATAGTCGAAAAACGCCGGGTGTTTTTTCGGGTTTTTTGAGCGTTAGCTACACAAAGGCAAAAAAATTCACAAAAAAACCTCATTGTTTCTATTGAAAATTACATAAAAAAGCGTTATTATGATAGACGCGGTTTTCAAGGTGCGGGGTGAAAAGCACTGGGCACTTTGACAATATGCTGAAAAAGCGTTTACAGACTCTGTTTTCCGGGAGAAGGCAGGGCCTTGCGCGCCGGGCACCGGCAAGGGGCGTGCGGCGTATCTGCAAAAGAATGGGAGAGAAGAACAAATGTCCAGCAGAATTTTTCAGAATGTCATCATTCAAATGAAGGACGCGGTGGACAGGACCATCGGCGTCGTGGACGAGCAGGGCTTTGTTGTGGCCAGCAGCGAGCTTGCCATGATCGGATCCAGACTGGATGATTTTCATCTGTATGAGTTCGACGGGAATGAGCATCCCATTGCCACCGGCATGCGGACTTACTGCGCGCTGTATTCTCCGGGACCCAAATTTGACTATGCCGCCTTCACGGAGGGGACCGATGCGCTGAGCCGCACCATCTGCTCCATCGCGGCCGTGGCCTTCAACGAGGCCAAAAACAACTACGAGGAGAAGCACAACAAAGCCGCTTTCATCAAGAACATCATCTCCGACAACATCCTGCCCGGCGATGTGTATGTGCGCGCCAAAGAGCTGCACTTCATCACCGACGAGCCCCGCGCCGTTCTGCTGGTGCGCCAGATGGAGAATCCTGACGTGGCGGCGGTGGAGGTCATCCAGCGCATCTTCCCCGAGAAGCAGAAGGACTTTGTGCTGAACATCAACGAGACGGACATCGTGCTTGTCAAGTCCCTGCCCAGCGCCAACTGCCCCGAGGAGGTCCACAAGGTCGCCCAGAGCATTGAGAACACACTGATGGAGGAGCTGGGCATCAAGTCCGTCATCGGCGTCAGCACCAACGCCCGGCATCTGCGGGAGCTGGCCGACAAGTACAAGGAGGCGCAGGTCGCCATCGACGTGGGCCGCGTCTTTGAGAGCGAAAAGAGCATCATCAACTATGAGAGCCTGGGGTTGGGCCGCATCATCTACCAGCTGCCCACCACCCTGTGCGAAATGTTCCTCAACGAGGTCTTCAAGAAGAACCCCATCGAGACCCTGGACGAGGACACTCTGGAGACCATCAACAAGTTCTTCGAGAACAACCTCAATGTCTCCGAAACGTCGAGAAAGCTGTATGTCCACCGCAACACCCTGGTCTACCGTCTGGAGAAGATCAAGAAAATGACCGGTCTGGACCTGCGGGAGTTTGACCACGCCATCGTCTTCAAGGTGGCCATGATGGTCAAGCAGTATCTGGATTCCCTGAACAGCAGCAAGTATTAAGTGTGATTTCATGTTCGCCTGCTATACTCGGGCGTGAATGAATGAGCATATTCCATTCTGGAGGATCATCATGGTTCAAATGAAAAACGTGCGGAAGGTGTACGAGAGCAGCAACACCGTTGCCCTCGACGACGTCAGCCTTACCGTAAACGACGGCGAGTTTGTCTTTCTGGTCGGACCCTCCGGTTCCGGCAAGACGACCATTATGAAGCTCATCACCGGCGAGGTCAGACCCACCTCCGGCAGCGTGATCGTCAATGACTTTGACATGACCACCATCAAGCGCCGGAAGCTGCCGAAGATGCGCAGAACCCTCGGCGTCGTATTCCAGGATTACCGCCTGATCGAAAACATGAACGTGTACGACAATGTGGCCTTTGCCATGCGTGTTGTCGGCGCCGCCAACAGCGAGATCAGAACCCGCGTTCCCTACATACTGGAGCTGGTCGGCCTGGAAGGCCGTGAAAAGCGTATGCCCGGCGAGCTCTCCGGCGGCGAGCAGCAGCGTGTCGCCATCGCCCGGGCCCTGGTCAACAGTCCCCGCATGATCGTGGCCGACGAGCCCACCGGCAACCTGGACCCCGTGCGCTCCCTGGAGCTGATGCTCCTGCTGGAGAAGATCAACGAGATGGGCACCACCGTCGTGGTGGTCACACACGAAAAAGAGCTGGTCAACGCGCTCTCCAAGCGCGTCATCACCATTGACAGCGGCAAAAAGACCAGCGATGGGGAGGAGGGTTACTTCGGTTATGAGATTGAGTAGAGGCGGTTATCTGATTCGCGAAGGCTTTCGGAGCATTACCACCCATGGTTTTATGTCCTTCGCCTCTGTCACCATCATTATGGCCTGCCTGATTATCATGGGCAGCGTCTCCCTGCTTTCCCTGAACATCGACGCGCTGATCAAGGATCTGGAATCCCAGAACGAGATCGTCGTGTTCGTGGACGAGTCCGTGACCGATGAGGAAGCGGCCCGGGAGATTGAAAAAAACATTGCGGCAGTCGAGAACATTTCCTCCGTGGAATTCGTCTCAAGGGGAGACGCCATGGACAACTTCATGAGCCGCTACGACGAATCCCTGATGGAGGGCATCGACGAGACGGTCTTCCGCCACCGCTTTGTGGTGCACCTGTATGACATTGCCCTCATGTCCCAGACCAAGATGGAGCTGGAGTCCCTGAAGGGCGTGGCAAAGGTCAACGCGCATCTGGACTATGCCCAGAGCTTTGTCACCATCCGCAATGTGGTCAGCGTGGTTTCGCTGATCCTGATCGTCATCCTGGTGTTCGTGTCCTTCTTCATCATGTCCAATACCATCAAGCTGGCCACCTTCGGCCGGCGCGAGGAGATCGCCATCATGAAGATGGTGGGCGCCACCAACGCCTTCATCCGGCTTCCCTTCGTGATCGAGGGTCTGATCCTCGGCATGCTGGGCGGCGGACTTGCGTTCCTGGCAGAGTGGGGCCTTTACAATGTGGTCACCGGAAAGCTGGTCGGGTCCCTGACCGGGAGCTTTCTCAACGTGGTGCCCTTCCAGAGCGTGGCGCTTGAGGTCTTTATCATCTATATGGCCGTGGGCATCCTGGTGGGCGCCTTCGGCGGCGTGAACGCAATCAAGAATTATCTGAAGGTTTAATCCCGGGGGAATTCCGGAACGGAGAACATCGGATCATGAAAAGAAACAAGGCAATATCCATCATTGCGATCCTGCTGGCGGTGCTGATGCTGCTGGGCCTGTTTGTCAGTGCGATCCCGGTGCGGGCGCATGCCGACGAGATCGACGATCTGAAGGCCAGAAAAGAAGAGCTGTCCGCCAAAGTCACAGAGATCAAGGAAAAGCTGGAGGGACTGGAGGACGAGAAGACCACGGTCCTGGAGCGCAAGGCCGCCCTGGAGGAACAGAACGACCTGGCCAATGAGCAGCTCGAGATCATTGAAACCGAGATCGAGAACTACAACACCCTGATCGAAAACAAGGCCAAAGAAGTGGACGCGGCCAAGAACCGCGAGGATATCCAGCTGGAGAAATACCGCACGCGCATCCGTGCCATGGAGGAAAACGGGGGCTACAACATCCTGGCCCTGATCCTCCAGGCGGAGACCTTTGCCGATCTGCTGACCGCCTTTGACGACATGGGCGAGATCATGCAGAGCGATAAGAAGCTCCAGAAGCAGTACGAAGCGGCCCGCGAGGAGACGGAAGAGATCAAAGCCCAGTTTGAGGCGGAGAAAGCCGTCTACGAGGCTGACCAGGAAAAACTGCGGGAGGAGCAGGAGGAGATTCTCAAACAGGTCGACGAGGCGACCGCTGAGCTGGACCGGCTGGAGGAGGAGATCGAACAGGCCATCAAGGCCTATGAGGCCGCCGAGCAGGAGGAGGCCAACGCCGCCGCCGCCGTGGCAAACGCCATCGCAGCCAACAACGCACGCAAGGCGCAGGAACGCGCAGCCGCCCAGGCCGCGGCCGCCGCCGCGGCCGCCGAAGCCCAGCAGAAGGTGCAGGAGATGACCGAGGCCAACGCCCAGGCCTCCGCCGCGGGGGAGGAAGCTCCCTATACGCAGGAAGAGATCCAGGCCGTGGCAGAAGAGGCAAACATCGGCTACGTCTCCGGAGGCGGATCGGAGGGCTATATCTGGCCTCTGCCCTGCAGCACCCGAGTGACCAGCCGCTTCGGCAACCGTACCGATCCCTTTACGGGACAGACGCGCTATCACAGCGGCATCGATATTGACGGCTTCGGAAACGACGGCGCGCCCGTCGTGGCCGCGGCCTCCGGCACCGTCATCACCGCCTCCTACGACAGCGCCTACGGCAACTATATCATCATCGACCACGGCGACACGTCTACGGTCTATGCCCACTTGTCCGGTCTTGCCGTCTCCTACGGCGCCACGGTCAGCCAGGGTGAGACCATCGGCTACGTGGGCTCAACGGGACGCGCCACCGGCACGCATCTGCATTTTGAAGTGTATGTCGGCGACGGACGTGTGGACCCGGCACAGTATTTTTCCGGTATTTCCTATTACCAGTGCTGATGCAACTGGGGTATGCTTATGAAGAGAAAGAGAAAAAGCCTTTTGGCAGGTCTTCTCTGCTGTGTGCTGCTGCTGTCTTTCGCGCCTGTCGGCGCCAGAGCCGCCACGCAGGAGGATATTGACGCGCTCCGCGCCCAGCGCGACGCCATCCGCGCCCAGCGCCTGGAAAAGCAGGAGGTTGTGGATCAGCTGGAAGAGGAGCAGGCGGGCATCCTGGAGCAGAAGCGTGCGCTGGATGAACGCAATATGTACACCCTGCAGCAGATCCAGCTCAATGACGAGGAGATCGCTCTGTACGACGAGATGATCGCCGAAAAGGGGAAGGAGCTCTTTGCCGCGCAGGCGCTGGAGGAAGAGCAGCTGCAGCGCTACCGTTCCCGCGTACGCGCCATGGAGGAAAACGGCACACTCAACTATCTGGCCATGATCCTCAAATGCAACAATCTGGGCGAGCTGCTGACCGCCATCGACGATATCGGCGAGATCATGCAGAGCGACCGCCAGCTGGAGGACGAGTACATCAGGGCACGCGAGAACACCGAGGAGGTCAAGGCCGAGTACGAGGAGTACCGGACAGAGATTAACGGCAAGCAGGACGAGCTGCGGGAAGAGAAAGTCCAGCTGGAAAAAGAAATCGACGAGGCCTCCGAGCTGCTGGCCAGCATCAAGGAAGACCTGGAAAACAAGCAGGCCGAGGTGGACGCCATCTATGACGAGGAGGAGCGCACCAACGCCGCCATCGACAAGCTGGTGGCGGAGCTGGAGGCGGAGCGCCGTGCGGCGGAGGCCGCCGCGGCGGCAGCCGCAGGCGGCGGTTCCTCCGGCGGAACATCCGGCGGCGGAGCCGGTTCGGCGAATGCCACGGGCTCCTTCCTCTTCCCGGTGGCTTCCTATGTGTACATTTCCAGCCGCTTCGGTGAGCGTGTTCACCCCATCACCGGCGAGCTCAAGAACCACAACGGCATGGATATCGCCTCCAACATGGGCACCACAGTCTACGCCGCGGACGGCGGCACGGTGGTCCTTGCGGAGTGGTACGGAGGCTACGGCAACTGCATCATGATCGACCACGGAAACGGCTACAAGACCCTGTACGGGCATCTGTCCTACATCGGCGTTTCCAGCGGACAGGCTGTGCGCCAGGGCGACGTGATCGGTCAGGTGGGCAGCACCGGCAATTCCACCGGACCGCACCTGCATTTTGAGGTGTATTCCAACGGCTCCCGCATCGACCCGGAGCAGTTCTTCTCCGGTCTTGTGATTTCTCCCGACGCGGGCGTATAAGAAAGACAAGCGTTTTGAACCGGTAAACTGCCGGACAGTCCTTGCTGACTGTCCGGCAAACGGCGGTTTATCAGCACTTTTCCGCTTTTGCGGAAACGCGGAGGTTTATCAATGAGTTTGGGAAGACAACTGCTGCGTGCGATCGGAAGGGTAATCTCGGCCATCGCGAACATTCCGATCAAATTTATGTACGTTCTCCTGGCCCTGCTGATCGCCAGCGGAGGAATCTACTTCCATACCCGCCGGGCCATGCTGGATCAGGTGGGCGGCAAAAACGAATATGACGAGGCCATGCGCTATATCGAAATCAAGGATATCGTGGACGAACAGTTCATCGATCCCGTGGACCGCAACAGCATGGCTGACAGCGCGGCTGCCGCCATGATCGCAGGCCTCGGCGACAAGTGGAGCTATTACATGTCTCCCAATGAATACAAGGCGTATCAGCTCTCCTCTACAGGGGAATACTCCGGTATCGGCATGGCGATCCTCAAGGAGGACGGGGGAGGCTTCGAGGTTATCTCCGTCAACATGGACTCCCCGGCGGCCCTGGCAGGGCTTACGGCGGGCATGGTGATTACCTCGGTGGACGGGGTGGATCTGCGGGACAAGACCCTGGACGAGGCCAGAACACTGATCCGGTCCAAGCTGAACACCACCTTTGAGCTGGGCATCAACAAGGGAAAGGAGACCATCGAGGTCGATTGCTCCCGGGTGTATGTCAGCTCCGTGTCCTACCGTCTGGAAAAGACCATGGCGGGATATATCCAGATCAAGAACTTTGAGGCCGGCACAGCCCAGGACGCCATGAACGCGGTGGAGGATCTGCTCAATCAGGGGGCCATCGCCCTGGTCATCGATCTGCGCGGAAACGCGGGCGGACTTGCAAACGAAGTGGGTACCTTCCTGGACTATCTGCTTCCCAACGGCGTGCTCTTCATCCAGCGGGACAAGAGCGGCCATGAGGAGGAGACCCGCTCCGACGGCATGTGCATCCAGCTGCCCATGTGCGTGCTCATCAACGGCGACACCTACGGCGAGGCCGAGGTCTGCGCCGCGGCGCTCAAGGAGTTCCAGTGGGCCACCGTGATGGGCGAGCCCACCACCGGCAAGACCAGGACCCAGGAGACCATCGTCCTCTCCGACGGCAGCGCCATCCGACTCTCCACCGGCACCTATCTCACCGGCAGCGGCGTGGACATCAGCGCAAACGGCGGCGTCGCGCCGGAGTACATCATTCACAACTCCGACCCCAATGCGGCGGGCAACACCGCCGGCACCACCGGCGACAGCACCGGTACCGGCGCAACTTCCAGCGACGAGCAGCTGATGCAGGCCCTCAAGCTTTTGAGTTGACAGACCGGGGTCATCCCCCTATAATAAATAAGCTTTATACAGAAAAACAGCCTTTCCATAAATCATGCCGCGGCCGGCGGCAGAAGGAGATCATCAACATGAACAATGCCAGCAGATTCAAAATGAGCCAGGAGCGCCTTGACGCGATCAAGGAAGAGCTGTTCTACCTGGAGACTGTGCGCGAAAAAGAGGTTTCTGAGCTGATCAAGGAGGCCCGGAGCTTTGGCGACCTGTCCGAAAACAGCGAGTACGACGAGGCCAAGACCGAGCAGGGCAAGCTCTATTCCAAGATTGCCGAGCTGAAGGTCCTCATCGAGAACGCCGAGATTGTGGACAACGTGGACGTGGATGCCCCCAAGGACACGGTCACCCTCGGCAGCATCGTGAAGGTTCTGGATCTGGAGTTTGAGGAAGAGGATACCTATGAGATCGTCGGCTCCCAGGAGGCCAATCCCAAGGCTGGCCGCATCTCGGACGATTCTCCTGTCGGCCGCGCCCTGCATACCCACCGCGCCGGCGACGTAGTGACCGTTGCAGCCCCCGGCGGAGAGATCCAACTGAAGATCATTTCCGTGGAAAACAAGTAAATTCGGAGTGACAACCACATGAGCGAAGAGAGAAACAGACAGGAAGCCCCTGAACAGGAGCTGTCGGAGATCCTGCAGATCCGCCGCGACAAGCTGGCGGCCCTGCAGCAGGAGGGGAGAGACCCCTTCCAGAGAACCAAGTTCAGCCGCAGCGCCTGGTCCTCGGAGATTCGTGATCATTACGACGCATTTGAAGCCAAGCAGGTCAGCGTCGCGGGACGCATCATGTCCAAGCGCGGTATGGGCAAGGCCATCTTCTGCCACATCAAGGACGACAAGGGCCTCATCCAGCTCTACGTGCGCTCCGACGCCGTCAGTGAGCAGGAGTTTTTAGACTTCCGCAAGTACGACATCGGCGATATCATCGGCGTGGGCGGCTATGTGTTCAAGACCAAGACCGGAGAGATCTCCATCCATGTGCAGAGCGTGGTGCTTCTGGCCAAGTCCCTGCGCCCGCTTCCGGAGAAATTCCACGGCATGACCAATACGGAACTGAAGTACCGCCAGCGCTATGTGGATCTGATCATGAGCGACGAAAGCCGCCGCAATTTTGAGATACGCTCCCGCTTCATCTCCTATGTGCGCCGCTTCCTGGACAACCGCGGCTATATGGAGGTGGAGACTCCGGTGCTCAACACCATCTCCGGCGGCGCCACGGCCCGGCCCTTCATCACGCACCACAACACGCTGGATATGAACATGTATCTGCGCATTGCCACCGAGCTCAATCTCAAGCGCCTCATTGTCGGCGGCATTGAGCGCGTGTATGAGATCGGCAGACAGTTCCGCAACGAGGGCATGGACACCAAGCACAACCCTGAGTTCACCACCGTGGAGCTGTACGAGTCCTATGCCGATTTCAACGACATGATGGACCTCTTTGAGGAACTGCTCTCCGGCGCCGCCATGGAGATTCTGGGCACCTACGATGTGGAGTGGCAGGGTCGGAAGATTTCCCTTGCCCCCGGCTTTAAGCGCATGACCATGGCCGAGGCGGTCAAGGAACACCTGGGCGTGGACTTTATGGCCATAGAGGACGACGCGGAGGCTGTGGCCGCGGCAAGAGCTGTCGGCGTGGATATAGACAAGGTGGAGCCCACCTGGGGCCATGCTCTGTATGAGTCCTTCGACCAGAAGGTGGAGGAGAAGATGATCCAGCCCACCTTTATCACCATGCACCCGGTGGACGTCTCGCCGCTTGCCAAGCGCAGCCCCAGGTTCCCGAAGCTCACCGAGCGCTTTGAGCTCTTCATCTGCTCCAGCGAGATGGGCAACGCCTTCTCCGAGCTCAACGACCCCATTGACCAGAAGCAGCGTTTCCTCAAGCAGGTGGAGCTGCGCGCCAAGGGTGACGATGAGGCGGGCATGATGGACGATGATTTCATCAACGCGCTGGAGTACGGCATGCCTCCCACGGGCGGCCTCGGCATCGGCATCGACCGCTGCGTCATGCTGCTGACGGGCTGCAGCTCCATCCGGGACGTGATCCTGTTCCCGACGATGAAGCCGCTGGATCTGCCCAAGAAGGAGGATGCTCCCGCTGCGGCCGCAGTTGCAGACGAACAAGCCGAAGCGCCTGCTGCAGAGGAGAAGATCGATTTCAGCAAGGTGGAGATCGAGCCCCTCTTTGCCGATCTGGTGGACTTTGAGACCTTCTCCCGGTCCGATTTCCGCGCGGTCAAGGTGCTCGCCTGCGAGGCGGTGAAGAAGTCCAAGAAGCTGCTGAAGTTCACCCTGGACGACGGTTCCGGCCAGCCCCGCACCATCCTCAGCGGCATTCATGCCTATTACGAGCCGGAGGAGCTGGTGGGCAAGACCTGTCTTGCCATTACCAATCTGCCGCCCCGGGCCATGATGGGCATTGATTCCTGCGGCATGCTGATCTCCGCCGTGCATCATGAAAACGGTGCGGAAAAGCTTCATCTGCTGATGCTGGACAATCACATCCCCGCCGGCGCAAAGATGTTCTGATATACGGATTGAACAACTCCCGGATATCGATTCCGATATCCGGGAGTTGTTATATGGAAGGAGATGCGGAGTCTCACGCGGTCACGGTCACGCGCAGGGTGCCGATCTCATCCACCTGGACGGTGAGCTCGTCTCCGTCCTTGAGCCAGTCCTGCTGGTCCTTGGGGCGGCCCAGAATGACCCCGGCGGGCGTACCGGTCAGAATCACGTCGCCGGGCATCAGCGTGCAGCAGCGGGACAGAAAGCTCACGATATACGGAATGGAGTAGATCATATCCCGGGAGCAGCCGGACTGCCGCAGCTCGCCGTTTTTATAACCGCGGATGTGCATGGCGTCGGGGGCAATTTCGTCTGCTGTGAGGATCCAGGGACCCAGGGGACAGAAGGTGTCGCAGGTTTTGCCCGGCGTCCACTGGCTGGCGGCCTTCTGCAGATCCCGGGCGGAAATGTCGTTGGCCAGGGTATAGCCGAAGAT
>JBGUNL010000207.1:0-2182 GCA_045117295.1 Candidatus Limivicinus sp. | reverse complement strand
TTTGCCGACGTCCGGTGCCTGCACGCCCGGGCGGAGGAGATCCCCGACGGGCTGCGGGAGAGCTTTGACTGCGCTTCGGCCCGGGCGGTGGCGCGGCTCAACGTGCTGTGTGAGCTGTGCCTGCCCTATGTCAGGCCCGGTGGGGCCTTTCTGGCCATGAAGGGGCCGGAGCTCCGGGAGGAAATCCGGGAGGCCTATGTGGCCCTGAAGGCTCTGGGCGGCACGGTGGAGAAGACTCTGGATTATACCATCCCCGGCACGGACGTCACCCACAGCGCGGTGCTCATCCGCAAGACGGGGCCTACCCCCGCCCGCTACCCCCGCCGCTGGGCGCAGATCAAAAAGAAACCCTTATAAGAGGACACCGCCTGAGCTTTGCTCAGGCGGTTTTTGTCATCCTCTCAGCACATCCGGCGAGATGGGGAATTCAAAATAGGTGTCGGGGAAGGGCTCGTTTTCCAGAGTGAAATGCCACCACTCGCAGTCGTAGGGGGCAAAGCCCCCGTCGGCCATGAGCTTCTGCAGCAGCATGCGGTTTGCGTACTGCTCCTCGCTGACCGCCCGGCAGTCCGGGTGGGACAGCTCGCTGAAATAGTCGAAGGGGCTGCCCATGTCCGCCTCTTTTCCGGTCTTCATGTCCAGCAGCGTCAGATCCACGGTGCTGCCCCGGCTGTGGCTGGAGCGGCTGGCGATGTAGCCCCGCTCAAACAGCGCCTCCTTTTCCAGATCCGGGTAGAAGAAGGGCTTCATGCGCTGGTCCAGATCCTCCAGTCCCCAGATCACGAAGTGCCGCACGGCGCAGGCCGGGCGGTAGGCGTCAAAGATCTTGAGCCGGTAGCCCATCACGGCGGCCCGCCCGGCCACCGTTTTCAGCGCGCGGGCGGCCTCCCGGGTCATCAGAGCGCAGGGCATTTCGTAGCCGTCGATGCGGTCGCCGATGAAGTTATAGGTGGAAAAATAGCGGATCTCCTGCAGAATGCCCGGCACATAGTCGGACAGCAGCACAAAGCGGGAGGCGTCCCACAGCGCCTCTTTCTCAAAATCTCTGGCCATTTGTTTCTCCTCTTTCGCTTCCGTCCCTGTCCTCCAGCAGCCAGGCGCAGAGCTCCCCGGCGCTTTGGAAGATGCGGCCGGTCCAGACCTCTCTGAGCTCCTCCTCCGTGCGAAAGCCCCAGCCCACCACGGCACAGGCAAGCCCCGCGTTCTCCGCAGTCTGCACGTCCACCTCGGTGTCGCCCACATAAATGGCGTCCTCCGGCGAAACGCCCATGTGCCGCAGCGCCTCCAGCACCGCGTCGGGATTGGGCTTGCGCCGCACCCGGGCGCTCTCCCCCACGGCGATCTCCAGCAGGCCGGGGAAGTGCTGCTCCGCCAGGAGCCGCACGGCGGAGTCCTGCTTGTTGGAAATGACCGCCTGCCGCACCCCCGCCGCCTTCAGCTTTTCCATCATCTCCGTGACGCCGGGGTAGGGCGCGGTCTCGATGGCGCAGTGGCTGTCGTACCAGGGCTTGTAGGCCGCCAGTACCTCCGCGGTTTTCTCCTCGCCGGTCCCCGCGGGCACCGCGTGGGCGATCAGCCAGGCGGCCCCGTTGCCCAGAAAGCCCGCGCATTCCCGGCGGCTGTGCTCCGGCATGCCGAAGGCGCGCAGGGTGTGGTTGACGGCGTTGGCCAGATCTCCCAGGGTGTCCAGCACCGTCCCGTCCATATCGAATAAAACCGCCTGGTATCGCATGTTTTTCGCTCCTCCCGGTGTGTGTCTGCCTCAGTATACCATCCTCCGCCGAAAAGCGCAAACAGCTTGTGCCCGTTTCCGCTCTGTGCTACAATATTTTTATCTGTGATTCTGCCTCTGGCGCATCTTATGGGGGAAGCCATGAAACACCGTTTTTCTCCGGCGCTCATCGCCGTTCCGCTGGCGCTGCTGCTGTGCCTGGCGCTGTACTATTTTACGCCCGTCTCCAAACAGGCGCGGGGAAACCTCACCCTCTGGTACGCGGAGACGGACTGCCCCCGCGAGGTGATGGAGGCCCTGCTGACGGACTACCAGAACCAGACCCGCCGTCTGGTGACCGCCGCCGCCTTTCCCGACGAGCAGGCCCTGGCCGCCGCCTTTGAAACCGGCCGGCCGGATCTGCTCTTCTGCAGCCACGTGCGGGCCTGGGACCTGGACGAGCGGGAGGGA
>JBGUNL010000206.1:0-3678 GCA_045117295.1 Candidatus Limivicinus sp. | reverse complement strand
GCGTCACTGTACTGCGCAACAGGAGCGGTCAGGCTGTCGAGATAGACAGCAGCCTCGTTGCCGGTGACCTCAGAGCCCGTGTAGATCGGCGTAACCATGACGCCGCCGGAGGGCATGGTGAAGGTGAAGTCACTGCCGCTCTTCTTGGTGGAAACCTTCAGGCCGTCCTTGATGCGGGTGACATCAACGCCTGTGAGCGCATAGTTGGCTTCGGCATTCTTGGCGCTGAGCGTAACGGTTACGCCGGTATCCGCCTCGGTGACGACTTCGCCGTCTACCTTGGCCTCCACGGAACCGCCCTGCGCGGGAACGATGACGATATTGTTGCCGGCGGAGTCGAACTCAACCAGAACATCCACATCATAGCCGGGCATGGTGAAGGTGTTGTTCAAAACATTGATCTTCTTGCTGGCATCGTCGTGCTTGGTGACTTCGATCTTGGAGAGCTGATAGCCTTCCAGGGCCTTGGCCACAATCTGGACCTGGGCGCCCTTGGCCGCCTTGGTGACCTGGCCGCCGTTGACCTGCAGGAAGAAGGTGCCGTTATCCTTGCCGGCAGCAGCGTCAAGGATGTAGAAGTCATAGGTGGTAACGGGCTTGAGCTGAACTTCGACCGTCACGTCGTAGTTCGGCATTACAAAGCCCATGGAATCTGTGGTGGGCACAGAGACCTTGTTGCCAAACAGATTCTTGTAGCTGACAGCAATGCTCTCCACTTCATAGGTGGGATCGGTGCTGACAATCATGACCGGGTTGCCCTTGGCAGCACCAGTGACACCTACGCCGCCGACCTGGGCGACAGATTTGCTGACGTAGTTCTCCTCCAGGGTAATCTTATGTCCGGAAACGACTTCCACGTCAACGCGAACGTCGCACTGGGGCATGATGAAAGTATCGCCGGAGAGAAGCAGATCGGCCTTGCCGTCCAGATGCTTCACCGTCATGCTCTTGATGGTCTTGCCTTCGTCCGTGATGGCAACCACAGTGACCTTGTCGCCGGCCTTGGCTTCGGAAGCGACCTTGCCGCCAACATAGAAGTTCAGCGTGCCGCTGCTCATGTTGGAACTCAGCTTGTAGGTCTTGGCCGTGCTGGAGCTGGAAGAGCTGGAGCTGCTGGAGCTGGAAGAGCTGGAGCTGCCGCCGTAGGGCACGACGTAGTCCACGGGATAGAAGAAGTTATCGCCGACCTTCAGCTTGCTCAGGTTCTTGTCGTAGTTGAGGGCCTTCAGGTTGTTCACGTTGTTGCTGTAGCTGATGCCGCCGTTGCTGCAGATGGTGTAAGCGGTATCGCCGGAGACGACCTTGTGCAGGTAAACAGCCTTGCAGGCGGTGCCGGGCACGGGATCAGCGGTCACAGGGAACCAGTAGGTGCTGCCCGCTCTCAGCGTGGTCCAGTCCTTCAGACCGTTCCAGGCCTTGATGATCTGTGCGTTGGGGTTGTTGTACCGGGTACCCAGAGCCGCGCAGACGCCGATGACGGTATCGCCGCTGGACATGGTGTAGGGCACCATGTAGTAGGCCAGAACGTCGTTGTTCTTCGGCGCAGAGGTCGGGGTCGGGGTGGACGTGGTAGTCGGCACGCTGGTAGTGGTGGGTACGGTGCCAGCTGCGGGCTTGCCGCCCAGGAAGGCGACGGCGTCCACATCAGAGGCGGGCAGCAGAATCTCTCTGCCGATGGGCAGGAAGCGCCACTGATTCTCGGTGATGTTGTTGAGTCTCATGATGGCGTCCTTGCACACGTAGAAGTTGAGACCCAGCCTCTGGCAGATTCTCAACACGTAGTCACCTGCGACCATCGTGTACCTGATGGTGCTGTAGGTGGCGTTGTCTGCATACGCACTGACGGAGATGCCCGAAAACAGGGACACGACCATCAGTACCGCAAGCAGCATACTAATGAGCCTTTTTTTCATAGTTGCTCCCCCTAATAACTACCCTCTCGGGTAAAATGATTACTGTGCTGTGGGCTTGCGTGAATCATAGCGTGCTTTCAAAAAGTGAAAAAAGTATTACGATTCGGCTATAATATTACAACAAGCCTCTCTAAATTGCAAGACCTAAAACCGAAAAAATTTCAATAAATTTCAATTTTGTTACAGTCCTGCTTATTCCGCCATTCCGCAGCGTCTGCGCGGCGGTGCTTTCACGCGATTTGTACAGAAGCGCCGGGCCCATTCCCGGGCGCCGCAAAACGCTTCCTGCGTTTTCCTCTTATTGGACGGCGTTCCCCGGCAAATGTTCCCGGCTCAAAGAGAAATTCTTTCTGTTTTTGAGAATACTTTTGCTCCCCTACTCCAGCCCGAAAAGACGCTTCCCGTTCTCCGCGGCGGCCTGCGCGATCTCCTCCGCCGTGCCGCCCTTGATCTCCGCGATTTTTGCCGCGACGAAGCGCAGATTCCGGGAGTCGTTGCGCTTTCCCCGCATGGGCACCGGGCTGAGATAGGGGCTGTCGGTCTCCAGCAGAAGGCGGTCCAGGGGGCAGACGGCCAGCACCTCCGGGGCCTTGCGCGCGTTTTTATAGGTGACCGGTCCGTCAAAGCCCAGGTACCAGCCCATGGACAGCAGCGTCTCCGCCATCTCGACGGAGCCGGAGAAGCAGTGGAACACGCCCCGCAGCTCCGGGTACCCCCGCACAATGGCCAGACTGTCGCCGTGGGCCTCCCGGTCGTGGACAATGATGGGCTTCCCCTGCTCCAGGGCGATCTCAATCTGACGCCGGAACAGAGCCTTTTGCTCTTCTTTTCTGGTGTCGTCCCAGTAGTAGTCCAGGCCGATCTCGCCGATGGCCACGCACTCGGGCGACCTTGCCAGCGCCGCGATGCGCTCCGGATCCCCCTCCCGGCAGCCAGCCAGATCCTCGGGGTGGATTCCGACGGCGGCCACCACATGAGGAAACTGTTTGGCCAGCGCGATTGCCCGCTCACTGCTCTTCACGTCGCAGCCCGGAATCAGGATCCGGGTCACGCCGTTTTCCGGCATGGCCGCCAGCAGCTCCTCCCGGTCGGCGTCGAAGGCTTCGTCGTCGTAGTGGGCATGGGTATCAAAGTACATGCGCTACCCCTCCTTTTGTGGTATCTTACTCTGAATCGCCCGCTTTTGCAAGCGCTCCCGTCCAGGCGCTCCGCCGCCTGCCGCTTCTTGCTTGACGGAACATCCCCCGGCGTGTACAATATTAAAACATGTTGGGCGCCCGCAAAAGCAAGCCTTTGTTTCCGCAGGGCTCCCCTGCACCCGGAGGTTTTTCATGTCGAAATCCAGCTCAAAACGCAGCCAAATTTTATTCTGGCCGGTATTGGCCGCAGCCCTGGCGCTGTTGGCGCTTGCCGCCTTTCTTCTTCTCCGCCCGCGGTCCGCACCCGCGCCCGCCCTGGACGCCATCCTGGCCGCCGCCGGGCAGCGGCAGACCGCGGCGCTGGATTCCCGCTCTCCGCTGGCTGCCCCCGCCGCGGCCTGCTTCTCGCTGCGGCCAGACGGCGAAGTGGAGCCGCACTTCCGCCGAGCGACCGCCCGCGTCGCCGTCACCCGCCTGGATGTGGCGGCGCTCACCGCAGACCTGGCCCCTCTGATGCAGGGCTTTGCGGAGGAGACGGTGGCTGCGGCCCGCCGGCGTTCGGACGTCTATGCGGAGGACGGGTCCTTTCTCCCCGCCGTGCTCGCCGACGCCTATGAAAAGGCCCT
>JBGUNL010000205.1:0-3412 GCA_045117295.1 Candidatus Limivicinus sp. | reverse complement strand
TTATGACTGTCCCTCGCCGCCCTTGTTTTTGGGCTTGCCGCGGTAGTAGCGGCGGCGGTTGGACTTGGGTTTGCCGCCCTCCTCCCTGACGGGGTGGACGACGGAGTGGGAGGGGGCGCCCTCCTTTTTGGGCTGCTCTCGCCTGGGCTGTTCCTGGGGCTTGGGAGCGGGGGTGCTCTCGTGGGCCTTGGCCTCCACCTTCACGCCCTTGGAGCGGCCGCGGCCGCCTCTGCGGGAGCGGGAGCCGCGGCTTTCCTTCGCGTCGCCGCCCTCCTCGGCTTTCATCTGGGGCTTCTGCTCGGGCTTTGCCTCGGCCCGCACCTCCACCTTTACCTCGGCCGCGCCCTCGCCGCCTCTCTTCCGGCGGCTGCGGCGGCGCTTCTTCTGCTCGGAAGCCGGGGCCTCTGCCGGGGTCTCCAGCAGGGCGGGATCGTTGAACTGCGGCTCCACGAACCACTCGTTCTCCGGCTCCTCCTCTTCCTCGGCCTCCGGCTCGGGGACGTATTTGAACGTGGACACCGGCATCTCCCCGTCTCTGGGGCGGCCGCCGGGCACGGCGATCAGCTCGTTGGGCTTGTACAGGCGCAGGTCCTCGGTGTCCCCGTCCAGCCGGACCTTCACGGTCTGGCGCAGGAGATTGACCTGCACGGCGGTGCCGAAGCCGTCCTTGGTCTCCACAAAGGCGCCCTGCTTGGGCACCTTCCTGACTAGATCCTCGTAGGCCTCCTGCTCGTAGCGCAGGCAGCACATGAGCCTGCCGCAGCTGCCGGAGATCTTGGCGGGGTTGAGGGACAGGGACTGGACCTTTGCCATCTTGGTGGACACGGGCTGGAAATCGTCCAGGAACTGACTGCAGCAGTAGGGTCTGCCGCAGATGCCGATGCCGCCGATCATCTTGGCCTCGTCCCGCACGCCGATCTGACGCAGCTCGATGCGGTTGCGGAAGATGCCCGCCAGGTCCTTGACCAGCTCGCGGAAATCCACGCGCCCATCGGCGGTGAAGAAGAACAGGGTCTTGGTGCCCTCAAAGTTGCACTCCACATCCACCAGCTTCATGTCGAGCCCGTGCTCGGCGATCTTCTTCTGGCAGATCTCAAAGGCCTCCTTCTCCCGCTGGACGTTCAGCTGGGCGATGCGCAGATCGTCCCTGGTGGCGATGCGCAGAACCGGGCGCAGGGGCTGCACCACGGCGGTGTCCATCACGCTGTGGTTGCCGCGGACACAGTCGGCGATCTCGAGACCCTTGGAGGTCTCCACGATGACCTTGACGCCGGTTTTGACGTCCAGGCCGTTGGGGGAGAAGTAATAGCACTTGCCCCGGTTTTTGAATTTGATGCTTACGACTTCAATCAATGCTTTATCCTCATGTCTCACTGCCGCCGAGGGAGTCCACGGCCAGCAGCCCGAATAGTTGTTTGACGCCTGTGTTGACCTTCTGATACCGGATGAGCGTCTCCATCAGCCCGCAGAGGCGCAGCATGTCCCCTCGGGTCAGCCCCTTGAGGCTGCTGCGGCAGCACAGCGCGTCCGTCAGAAGCCGGCGCGCCTCGACGCAGAAGGCCGCGAAGGTCCGGCCGTCCACGCCCTCGTTGGCCGCGCACCAGCGCAGCAGCTGGGCCTCGTCCCCGGCGCCCAGGGCTTTGAGATACCCGGCCGCCAGAGTCTTGACCGCGTCGTCCGCGGTATCGGCGGCGGAGGCGCCGATGTGGAGCTGGGCGCAACGGGAGCGGACCGTGGGCAGAAGCAGCTGGGGATTGACCGTGCACAGCAGGAAGACCGCCCCGGCGGGGGGCTCCTCCAGCAGCTTGAGGGCCGCGTTCTGGGCGGCGGGGTTCATGGTCTCCGCCTCGTCCAGAATGTAGACCTTGCGCTCGGCCTCGTTGGGCAGGACGATGGCGTCGGCCGAGAGGGCGCGGATCTGGTCTACGGTGATCTGGGCCTTCTGTTTGCCCTTGTCGTCGACTGGCCTTGCCACGGTGATGATGTCCGGATGGACGCCCGAGAGCGCCTTGCGGCAGTCCCGGCAGGTTCCGCAGGGCTTGTCCCCCGCGCCGCTGCAGACGGCGGCGGCGGCAAGGCGCCTGGCCTCGCGCAGGGCCTCTTCCCGGGAAGCGGCGCTGATGAGACAGGCGTGGGGCAGCCGGCCGCTCTCGATCGATGCACTCTGCGCCATGCCGTCCCACCCTTTCATTATGACAGTATCAAGATATTTTAACCCAAATCGGGGATGAAGTCAACGAAAAGCGTACATGCGCCCGGAAAAAAGCCCGGGCCGGGCGCCCTCCGCGGCATATCGCCGCCCGGAGGATTCCCGGCCTGTGAAGGAAAAGCGTCAACAAAAGCGTCAAAAAACGGGGGTCAAAAGGGTAAAAGATCAATCGATCTTCAGCACGACTTCGATATCCCGGTCGAGGTGGCGGACAAAGACCGCCGCGTCGTCCAGGGAGCCCACGATGCAGCCGTAGTGGGTGGGGATGACGGTGCGGGGGTGCATGGCGTTGACGAAGGCCGCGGCCTCCCGGGCGTCCATGGTGTAGGTGCCGCCGATGGGCACCAGGGCGATGTCGCACTCCACCGCCTCCCCCTCGGGGATGCGGTCGGTGTCGCCGGCGATGTAGATGTGGTTGGGGCCCATCTCCAGCAGGTAGCCCAGCCAGCCCTTCTCCCTGGGGTGATTGGGCTTGTTGGTGTTGTAGGCGGGCACGCCCTCGATCTCCACGCCGCAGAGGCACAGGGTCTCCTCCGCCTCCACGGTGCCCAGCTTGTGGGGGTGGATCCCCTCGGCCAGCACCTGCTGGCGCATGGAGCCGGGGCAGACGTACATGGTGTCCTCTTTGGCCAGCTTCCTGAAGTCCTCCGGGGAGAAGTGGTCGTAGTGGGGGTGGGTGAAGAGGATGAGGTCCGCGTCGTGCGTCTCCTTTGTGATGCGGAAGGGGTCGATGTACACGACGCTCTTGCCCGCGATGCGGATGGAGCTGTGGGCGTTGACGGTGATGTTGTCCAGCATGGGGAGGGCTCCTTTCTTTGCGTGTGGAGGGTGGAGTTTGGAGTGCGGCGTGAAGGTGTTCCCTGCGGGGACGAGTTCGATCAGGTCTGGCTCTGCTGTTTGATCTTTTCCTTCCAGCACTTGTGGCACATGGCGACATACCGGTCGTTGCCGCCCAGCAGCACCTGGCTGCCCTCGGTGGTGATGCGGCCGTTGGCGTCGATGCGGGCGTTGACCGTGGCCTTGCGGCCGCAGGCGCAGACGGTCTTGATCTCGGTCAGGGAGTCGGCCAGCTCCATCAGCCGCTGGGCTCCGGGGAAGAAATGGGTGAGAAAGTCTGTCCGGAGGCCGAAGCACAAAACCGGCAGGTCGTCCTCGTCCACCAGGGTGCGGAGCTGGTCGATCTGCGCGGGGGTGAAGAACTGC
>JBGUNL010000204.1:0-1397 GCA_045117295.1 Candidatus Limivicinus sp. | reverse complement strand
CTGGGCGCGGAAAAACGACAGCTATCTCATCGAGGACGACTACGACTCGGAGTTCTCCTCCGTCACCCGGCACATCGACACCATCTGCTCCCTGGCCCCGGAGCGGGTGCTGTATCTCAACACCTTCTCCCGCACCTTTGCCCCCTCCATGCGCACGGCCTACCTGGTGCTTCCGGAAAGGCTGCTGCCCGCCTACCGGGAGAAGCTCGGCTTTTCGGCCTGCACGGTGCCGGTCTTTGAACAGTATGTGCTGGCGGAGTTCATTTCATCCGGCGAGCTGGAGCGCTACATCAACCGCCGCAGAAGGAAACTGAGACAGCAAAAAGGCTGACGCTCTGCGTCAGCCTTTTTTGAGATCCGGATGTCTTACAGCAGCTTTTCCAGCGCGTCCAGCTGCGCGTCGGTGGTGGCCCAGCTGGTGCAGAAGCGCACCGCCATGTGGCTCTCGTCCACCCTCTCCCACAGGGAGAAGGCCACGTCCTTCTTCAGCCGCTCGATCTGCTCGTCGGAGAGGATGAAGAACTGCTGGTTGGTGGGGGAGTCGATGAAGAGGGGATAGCCCCTGTCGGTGAACATCTTCTTCAGACGCATGGCGAGCCGGATGGCGTGGCGCCCGATCTCCCAGTAGAGGTCATCGGTGAACAGGGCGTCAAACTGCTGGCTGACGACGCGCATCTTGGCAAGCAGGGCGCCCTGCTGCTTGATGACGGAGAGGAAGTGCCTGGGCATGTTGTTTTTGGTGAAGACCAGGGCCTCGCCGCAGAGGGCGCCCACCTTGGTGCCGCCGATGTAGAACAGATCCGTCAGCTCCACGATGTCCTGGAGAGTCACGTCGTTTGCGGGGCTCATCAGGCCGTAGCCCAGGCGCGCGCCGTCCAGGAACAGGTGCAGGCCGTACTTGCGGCAGGTCTGGGACAGGGCGGTGAGCTCGGCTTTGGAGTACAGGGTGCCCACCTCCGTGGGGTGGGAGATGTAGACCATGCCGGGGCGCACCATGTGCTCGGCGGTGTCGTCGGCCAGGTATACGTCCATGTACTTTGCCACGGTCCCGGCCATGAGCTTGCCGTCGGTGTGGGGAAGGCCGATGACCTTGTGGCCGCTGGACTCGATGGCGCCGGACTCGTGCACGTTGATGTGGCCGGTGGCGGCGCAGAGCACGCCCTCGTAGCAGCTCAGCATGCAGGAGATGGCGACGCGGTTGGTCTGGGTGCCGCCGGTGAGAAACTGGATCTGCAGATCGTCCCGGCCGCAGGCGGCGCAGATCTTGCGCTTGGCCTCCTCGGTATCCGGATCGGAGCCGTAGCCCTGCAGGGAGACCAGGTTGCGCTCGAGAAAGTGCTGGAGCACCTTGGGATGCGCGCCCTCGGTGTAATCGGAAGTAAAGGACAGCATGGGGG
>JBGUNL010000203.1:0-1278 GCA_045117295.1 Candidatus Limivicinus sp. | reverse complement strand
GATCCCCTCTCCGGTGGCCTTGGCCACTGCAGCGGGACCCTCGGCGGTGAAGAACATGTAGGCCTCGCCCTCCTGCAGCTCGACGCTGCCGAAGCTGCGGTCGAAGTCCGCCTTGTCATACAGGCGCACCACGGAGGGCTTGAAGCCCTTGGTCATGATCTCATGCAGGGCGGCGAAGCCCACGTCCATGCTGCTGACCACATAGCCGCCCATCCACATGTCTTCGGGATAGTAGGGGAAGAGCTTGACGGTGACCTCGGTGATGACGCCCAGCGCGCCCTCGCTGCCGATGAAGATGTGGTTGAGATCGGGGCCGGCGCTGCGGCGCGGCACGTCCCGGGTACGGATGACGGTGCCGTCGGTGAGGACGACCTCCAGAGAGGAGACCATGTCGGCAATGCCGCCGTAGTAGGTGGAGAACTGGCCGATGCTGTTGGTGGCCACCAGACCGCCCAGCAGGGCCAAGGGTCTGGACTGGGGGCTGTGGCCGGTGGTCAGGCCGTATTTGTTCACCTCATCCTCCAGCTTCTGCATGGAGTAGCCGGCACCCACCGTCGCCATCATGTTGTAGGTGTCGATGTTCACCAGCTTGTCCAGCCGGCTCACATCCAGCATCAAAGACTCCTCATGGGCTTCCAGCAGGCCCTCGGAGCTGGAGGCGCCGGCCCGCACGATCAGGTTGCAATTGTGCTCGCGGCAGTATTTGACCATGGCGGCCACATCCCCGGTGGTTTCGGCAAAGACGATGGCGTCGGGCATGGTGGTCGTGCAGATGCCGTAGGCCTTCTCGTAGTTCCGGTTAAAGCCGTCATAGGTCTTGAGCTGCTGCTCGTCGGTGACGACCCGGTCCGCGCCGAAGATCGCGCGGAGCTCATCAAGCGAAATCTTCATGGTTGCTCCTTCCTTTCTCAATCCTTGTCCTGCTTCTGCTCGCTCTTGGGGACCCAGGTGGGGTCGATCTTCTTGTAGTAATCGTAGAACTGTTTGGTACGTGCCGCGGCCTTTTCCCGGCTCTTGGTCTTGTCCAGCAGCCCCCGTTCGGTCAAATCCCTTTCAATGATGGCGGTGGCGGGGCGATAGGGCGGGCAGCCGGGAGCCAGGACGCCCTTCTCCTCAAGCAGCAGCTTGTTGCGGATCTCCTTGATGCAGCCTGTGGCGGCGCAGGCGCAGTCGCCCAGGAAAATCACGTTCTCGGTTTTCACGGTGATGCCGTTGGGGACCTTGGGATCGCTGCCCACCAGGACCATGAACTTCTCATCGGGGATCCTGGAGAGGATT
>JBGUNL010000202.1:0-3007 GCA_045117295.1 Candidatus Limivicinus sp. | reverse complement strand
CTTGAGGGTCTGGCTCACCGGGGTGAGGGGATCCGCCGCGCCGGTCAGGCGCATGGCGCCGTAGACGTAGCTGCGGCCGGAGAGGGGGTCGCGGATGGCGCCGCCGATGCAGGTGGCGGCCCCGCCGAAGGGCTCGATCTCCGTGGGGTGGTTGTGGGTCTCGTTCTTAAACAGGAGCAGCCAGGGCTCCTTTACGCCGTCCACGTCCACGTCAATTTTCACGGTGCAGGCGTTGATCTCCTCGGACTCGTCCAGCTTCGTAAGCTTCCCGGCCTTTTTCAGGGCCCGGGCGGCGATGGTGCCCATGTCCATGAGATTGACGGGCTTGTTGCGGCCGATGGCCTTGCGGACGGCGAGGTATTCCTCGAAGCTGGCCTGGATCTCGGGGTCGTCAAAGCTCACCTTGTCCAGGGTGGTCATAAAGGTGGTGTGGCGGCAGTGATCGGACCAGTAGGTGTCGATGATCCTGATCTCGGTGATGGTGGGGATGCGCCCCTCGTAGTGGAAGTAGTCCCGGCTGAAGCGCAGGTCGTCCACGTCCATGGCCAGACCCCGCTCTTCGATGAAGATGGCGAGGGCCTCGTTGTCCATGTCCATCAGCTGGGGGAGGGACTCCACGGTCTCGGGCATGTCGTAGGTGACGGCCAGGGTCTCGGGCTTTTCCAGGGAGGCCTCCCGGGCCTCCACGGGGTTGATGACGTAGTGCTTGACGGTCTCCAGCTCTTCCGCCGTCAAATCGCCCGCCAGCACATAGACCTTCGCCGTGCGCACGGCGGGGCGCTCCCCCTGGGAGAGGATCTGGATGCACTGGGCGGCGGAGTCGGCCCGCTGGTCAAACTGCCCCGGCAGATACTCCACGGCAAAGACCGTGCCCTCCGCCTCCAGCTCATCGGACGTGAGGTCCACCTGGGGCTCGGAGAAGACGGTGCTTTTGGCGTAGGCAAACAGCTCCGGCTCGATGTTCTCCACATCGTAGCGGTTGACAATGCGCACGCCCGTGAGGTTCTGAACGCCCAGCAGGTTTTTCAGCTCATGCAGCAGGGACGCCGCCTCATGGGCAAGCTCCGGCTTCTTTTCCACATAGACTCTGTATACCATCAGCTCTGCTCCTTGTATGCTTTCAGTGCCCGCTGGCCGATGTCCCGGCGGCAGAAGGCGTTTTCAAAGTGGATCCGGTCGGCCATGCGGTAGGCCTCGCCGATGGCTGCGGGCAGGGAGGCGGCCACCGCCGTCACGCCCAGGACCCTGCCGCCGCTGGTGAGCAGCTTTCCGTCCTCCCGCCGGGCGCCCGCCACGTAGACGTGGTCGGCGACGGCCTCGGGAATGGAGATTTCAAAGCCCTTTTCGTAGTGCTCCGGGTAGCCCGCGGAGGCAAGGATCACACAGCAGGCGTGCCCGGCCCGGAACCTGACCTCGGTGTCCTTGAGGGTGCCGTCGGTGGTGGCGCGCATCACGGTGTAGAGATCGCTCTCCAAAAGCGGCAGCACCACCTGGGTCTCCGGGTCGCCGAAGCGGCAGTTGTACTCGATGACCATGGGGCCCTTTTCCGTGAGCATTAGGCCGAAGTAGAGGCAGCCGGTAAAGGGCCGGCCCTCGGCCTTCATGGCGCGGATGGTGGGCAGGAAGATTTTCTCCATGCATGTTTCCGCGATCTCTTCGGTGTAATAGGGGTTGGGGGCCACGGTGCCCATGCCCCCGGTGTTGAGCCCCTTGTCCCCGTCCAGGGCCCGCTTGTGGTCCATGGAGGACACCATGGGGACGACGGTCTCCCCGTCCGTAAAGGACAGGACGGAGACCTCCGGCCCGGTGAGGTATTCCTCAATGACCACCCGGGCGCCGCTCTGGCCGAACTTGCCGTCCAGCATCATGGAGGTGACGGCCTCCGCGGCCTCCTCCCGCGTCTCGCAGATGATCACGCCCTTGCCCAGGGCCAGACCGTCGGCCTTGACCACGGCGGGCAGGGGGCAGGTCTGCACGTAGCGCAGGGCCGCCTCCGCGTCCTCAAAGATCTCGCAGGCGGCGGTGGGGATGCCGTACTTCTGCATGAGGCGCTTGGAGAAGATCTTGCTGCCCTCCAGGATGGCGGCGTTGGCCCTGGGGCCGAAGCAGGGGATGCCCACGGCGTTGAGGGCGTCCACCGCGCCGAGGACCAGCGGATCGTCCGGCGCCACCACGGCGTAATCGACCTTTTTCTCCGCGGCGAAGGCCACGATCCTGTCGATCTCCTTGGCCCCGATGGGCACGCACACCGCGTCGCCCTCCATGCCGCCATTGCCCGGCAGGGCGTAGATGGTCTCGATGGCGGGGTTTTCCTTCAGCTTCTTGATAATGGCGTGTTCGCGGCCTCCGCCGCCCACAACCAGAATGTTCATACAGTCTCTCCTTTGAAATGCACGATTGTCAATTCTGAAAGACACAAATAAATCCACTTTACCCCGAAGGGGAATTCAATGCGTTTTTGAGGCAGCTTTGCCGCCTCAAAAACTCCCTGAGCGGAGCTGTGCGAAGCCTCGCGCCGACCAAACACGGCGCATCACGCATCGCCGTGTGCGATAAGCGCGAGTCCTCGATTGCGAACCAGAGTTCGCAATCGAAATCAGTGGTGGAACAGGCGCATGTGCGTAAAGCACATGACCATATTGTATTTGTCACAGGCCTCGATCACCAGGTCGTCGCGGATGGAGCCGCCGGGCTGGGCAACGAAGGAGACGCCGGAGAGCTTCGCCCGCTCAATGTTGTCGGAGAAGGGGAAGAAGGCGTCGGAGCCGAGGGACACGCCGGTGATCTGGTCGAGGTACGCGCGCTTCTCTTCGTCGGTCAGGGGGGCGGGCTGTTCGGTGAAGTACTTCTGCCAGTTGCCCTCGGCACAGACGTCCTCCTCACTCTTGTTGATGTAGTTGTCGACGACGTTGTTGCGGTCGGCGCGGCCGAGTTCCGGCTTGAAGGGGAGGTTCAGCACCTTGTCCGACTGGCGGAGGAAGAAGCTGTCGGCCTTCGTGCCGGCGAG
>JBGUNL010000201.1:0-8386 GCA_045117295.1 Candidatus Limivicinus sp. | reverse complement strand
TAAGCATCTATTTAAGCGGTTAAAAGCTTGATTCCATTACGGGCTCAAAATCTTGTACGGATGTACGGACGTACAGATGATTTTGAGTCCGTTCTTTTTTAAGCACTTTTGCCCAGAAATTACCGAGTCCGTTTTTTGGGACAGCATTGCGTATATACTGAGAGCATGGGACAAAAGTGAGAGCAGTTGTTTCATAACCGAATCCACACTGGAAGGAGGCCGAAGCCATGAAACTGAAGCAGTATAACATCTTCCACATCTCCGCGCGGACGATTCTGAACCTCGCGCGGAAGACGAAGGACGGTTGGCGCTTTTGCTTTGACACGACTGACGAGACGAATCAGGCCCTGATGCAGAAGATCCCCCAGGACGATTGCGCCCTGTTCCATCAGCTTCTCGCCCTGACCACCATGGATAAGGAGCACATCCTGGTGCCCGACGGGGACGAGCTGCTGACGCACCTTGTGGTGCTGGACTTCTCCGGCATCTTTGACCGCCCGGCGACCGGTCTGGTGAAGGAACTGCAGAAAAAGGCGGAACTGCTCTTTCGCCCGGAGGGGATTGAGATTGGCTTTTTCCGCGGCCTGATCCGCTTTGTGGCCTTCGAGCGCTCGGCCAGCATGAGCCGCGAAAACAAGCTCGCTTTCATCTGCGCCGATCTCTATGACGCCATGTGGGAACGCATGACCCTGGGCATGAAGATCGGACAGTGCCAGCTCTCCAAACTCTACGCCTACAACGGCCTCATGTTTACCAGCGGCTGGGCGATCGATGAGGGGCTTTTTCACATGGACTCGGATCACGTCATCGTCGTAGATAATCCACACAGTGTCGTGAACGGGGTTCCCGTCGTCACCGTCGAGGATGACGGCAGCGACAAGCCGGTCCGCAAGTATACCCGTGTGGAGAAGACCATGGATGTTTCCGTGGAAGAGTTCGATGGTGAGGGTCTGGTCTCTGCCGAACTGGCCCGCTTCCTGGACCCCTACGGCGACAAAAAGCGCGATCACCATTCCTTTCAGATTCGCATGCCCTACATCAAAGGTGTGGTCCACGAGGTGGATTTCCATGCCCTGTTTTGGGAACTGGGCGTGGAGGAGATCGAAGATATAGAGGGTGTCCGGCATCCGGTTTCCCGGGTGGATATGATCCTGACCAAAAGCATGTGCAAGGGCTGGGGCTGGATGGAGGAGAACGGGCTGAGCTGGAAGGAGTACCTGGATCGCTGCCGGGAATACGGACATCTGCTGTTCGTCTCCAACACGGACCGCCGCAGTCGGGACGGGCTGACAGAGCTGAACTTCCAGCTCCTCAACACCGCCGCCATCACCGCGGAGGAATACCGTCCCCAGACGCTGCCTATGGGCTGGGAGAGATCACCGGCCGAAGAAGAACGGACCTGGCTCACCAAGGCGACGGAGACCGCCTACTTTAACACGGTTGCCAATCCCGAATGGCAGCTCTCCTATTTCACCGCGGATAAGGATAACCCTGAGCTGGATTACAGCGACGCCCGCCAGATGCGAGCGCTGCTTTTATACAAGAACCCGGCCTTCCTGGCCGAGAAGGTCTTTCAGGAAGAGTTGGAGGACAAGGCTAGGCAGATCCGGGAGAAATACGGCATCGGCAAGCTGCAGATTTCCGGGGATACCCGCTACCTGTCCGACGACTTGATGCGGCTCCTGGCTGCCATTGTGAAGCCCGCTTCCGCTCCGGCCTTCTATGCGTTGTCCAGGGAGATGCTGCAAGGCGTAGAGATCTATGCTCCACAACCGAGCTATCCCGAGCAGGAGGTCTTGACGATTCTGCGCAACCCGCATATCTCCCGGAACGAGGAGGCGCTGGTCAAGTCGCTCTCTCCCGTGGGTCCGCTGCGGGAGAAGTATCTGTCCCACCTCTACTATGTGGCCATGGTGGATTCCCGGTCACTGATCCCGGATCGCCTGGGCGGCGCGGACTACGATGGAGATACTGTCCATCTGTATGCTGAGCCCATGCTCTGTGACAGCATCCGCCGCAACTACGACGGCGGGCTGGAGAACGCGGACAATCTGCCCTTGTTGAAGATCCCGTCAGCGGAAGCGCTGACCGCAGACGCCCATGACTGGCACGCACGGTTTGAGACTGTGAAAAGCACCTTCTCCTCCCGTGTCGGACAGATCTCCAATGCCGCCCTGCGCCGGAGCATTTTGGCCTACGACGAAGCGACACCGGAAGATCTGCGGGAGCAGTACCGCAGGGAGACGGAGGTCCTGACCATTCTCACGGGACTGGAGATCGACTCGGCCAAGAGCGGCATCAAGCCCGACCTGTCCGAGTATCTGGGCAACAAGGCCAAGGTCAAAAGCCTTTTTCTGCGCTACAAGGACATCGCCGGGGAGCCGGAGGAGCATGCCTGGTATGAGCCGACCAAGAACAAGCGGCTGAAAACCTTCTTCGAGAGCATCGAGTGGGATGAAGTCACGGCCAATCTGGAGCGCACGCCGCTCTATGCCCGGCAGCTCGGGAAGGAAACATTGGCGCTTAAGACAAAACCTGCCGAGAGCGAGGAGCTCTTCGAATTCGCCCTTGATCCGAACTGGAGGGAAAAGATCGATCCCGGCACCCTGGAACGGGTGCGCCTGATCATTGCAGATTATGAGGAGGCCAAGCGCCGCTGCGAGGCATACCGGCATCTGACGCTCTCCGGCAATTACCGCAAGGATATTTCCAGAATTCTGTTCTCCCGGGACCAGGAGAAGGGGCTCTCTGCAGATGAGCTGTATCCATATTTCGAACGCTACAATGCTCACGCGATCCGGCGCATGCTGGACAATCTGCGCAGCAGCGACTGGATGTTTACGAGAAAGGAAGACCGGCTCCTGATGCTGTTCGAAATCTTCCCGGGCATCCCGCCTGACTGCAGGGAAATCCTGTGCGATTTTCGCTGCGGCGGGTATCGTCTGCTGGGGGATATCCTGATGGATCTGGACGAGCAGAAACGGGTTCAGGCGGCGGCAAAGAACAAAGGCATTCGCAAAAACGACAGTGAGCAGATGAAACGGATGATGCGGGATGTTCTTGACAGCGCAGACTACAAACAGGCACTGATCAAAAACTGCCGGGCCATTGTCCAGCCCAGCTTCCCAACAGAACTGGATCAACCGATCGAGTGGTTCGACATGCTGGTGGGTGCGGAATTCCTGGGTAAACGCGATTTTATTCTGGAGGTCATGCCGGCTATTGCCGTGAATAGAGCGATCAACCGCATTCCGCCGAAGAAAGGAGAAAGCTTTGTTAAACGAGTGGGAAGAGCTCTCGGCCTACACCGGGATTCCTGAATACACGGAAGACGCCTTTATGGGGCGCTTTACGCTGCCCATGCTGCTGGACTTCAAGGGCTTCCGGCGTATCCTGACGATCCTCGCCCGGGGCTATCTGTTTCAAGAGGGCAGCGACGGCTATGACCGGATCGACGTTGCCCGTCGGGCGCTGCTGGCCTGGTGCAGCCTCTCCGGGGAGGAAATGAAAAAAGCCCCGGATCAGGAGACTGATCCGAGGCTCAGGGTAAGCTTTGGAAAATATGCGGAGGAGTTTCCGGAGCTTGTAACCCCGGAGGGAGACGGCTGGCTGATCCGGCATGTGGAGAACATCGTCGCCTTCGTGGAGGACAATCCCGATGCCGTGCGCAGGGGCGTCGCAGAGAAGGCGCAGGCGCTCAAAACGGGCTTTCGGAGGCAGTGGGCCAGGAAGCTGCGGCAGATGCAGGTGCCGGCCTTCGCGCCCAACACCAAGGGCGCGTGGGTGCTGCGCTTTGACGATATCCTGGCCGACGCCCTGGAACTCGGCCCACTACGGAATAGGGACTTCGAGCTACCGGAAGGAACGACGGAAGAGCTGAAAGAACTGACCCCAAAAGGAGTGCCGGTGGAAGTCAGCATACTGCTGTACAAGTACTACATCGCAAACAAGGAGAATGACCGAGATTACGTCCTTCTGCCGCAGCAGAACTTCAACGCATATTTCGGCAACACCAATTTCAGTCAGAAATGGGTTGGGGCGCTGAATGGAAAGCTGATTGAGAAAAAGGTGATGGACGGGGTGTGCAAGTACCGTATAAGGTAGGTTGAATCTGGAAACTATCTCTCTATTGGGACGGATGCGCCTTGTCCTTCTGCTGAAAAGGCAGAAGGACAAGGCGTAGTTTGTTTCGGAGGTTCTCACAGAAATGGGTTCGTGAGCACGGACACCTGTGCCCGAAACCTGCTGAGGGCGCACACATTCAATCCCCCCGGGGGGCTTCCGAATCGGAGGCCGTCAATTTATAATCAGAAGCAACAACGAATCAGAGGGGACAACCATGAAAATGCTGACTGTTTCCGGCCCGCCGTCGGCCGGGAAAACCTCGGTGATCCTGCGGCTGTGTGAAGAACTGCCGAACCGGAAAATCGCCGTCGTCAAGTTCGACTGCCTGACTTCCTTTGACCAGGAGCAGTATGCGGCGGCAGGTATACCGGTGGTCGTGGGCTATGCCGGGAAGCTCTGCCCCGATCATTTCTTTGTGACCAACGTGCAGGAGGCCTTTGACTGGGCCAGGCGCAAGGGCTTTGACCTGCTAATCACCGAGAGCGCCGGGCTCTGCAATCGCTGCTCACCCCACATCCGGGGCGTACCCGCCGTGTGCGTGATCGACAATCTGGCGGGTCTCAACACCCCGCGGAAGCTCGGCCCCATGCTGCGTCTGGCCGATGTGGTGGCAGTGACCAAGGGAGACATTGTCTCCCAAGCCGAGCGGGAGGTCTTTGCCTACAATATCCGCCAGATGAACCCGCGTGCGACGCTCCTGCGGCTCAACGGCATCACCGGGCAGGGGGCCTTTCTGCTGGCAAAGATCGTGGAGCGCTCACGGGAGATCGACACCCTCAGCGGCATGCAGCTGCGCTTTACCACCCCGGCCGCCATCTGTGCCTACTGTACCGGCGAAAAGCGCATCGGCATGGAGTACCAGATCGGGATGAGCAAGCCCATGGAGTTTGACTGATATGGATTTTTACCAAGAGATCACCGCGCTCCCCCTGGGGGAGCTGATTCGGAAATACCCCGTCTGCGCTGACTTTCTGCACGGCTACGGGCTGGACGCCCTGCCGCGGCAGCTGCCGCTGGAGGCCGCGTTGGAACATCTGCAAAGCGACATGCTGGCCGATATGGGGCTGAGCGCGTTTGAACTGGTCGACCTGTTGAGCGAGCTGCTGGAGCAGGAGGCGGAGGCGGGGCTGAGCCGGGTCAGGAGTATCGAGATCCTGGGCGGCACGGACAAGGACGGGCAGCCGGAGAACGTGGAGCTCCGTATCCGCGCCGGGGAGGTCATAAGCCTGGTCGGCCCCACCGGCTCCGGCAAAAGCCAGCTGCTGGCGGATATCGAGTGCGCCGCCCGGGGAGACACCCCGACCGGGCGCCGGGTACTGTTTGACGGGAAAGAGCTGCGGGATGAGCAGCGCTTTTCCCTGGGCAACCGGCTGGTGGCGCAGCTGACGCAGAACATGAACTTCGTGATGGACTCCCCGGTGGAGGATTTTCTGCGTCTGCACGCCCGGAGCCGGATGTTGTCCGAGGCGGACGCCGTCATCGCGCACTGCCTGGAGACCGCAAACGCCCTCTCCGGCGAGCCCTTTGAAAAGGATACCCGCCTTACGCGGCTCTCGGGCGGGCAGGCCCGGGCGCTGATGATCGCGGACGCGGCCTGCATCAGCCCCTCGCCCATCCTGCTGATCGACGAGATCGAAAACGCGGGCATCGACCGGGTGCGGGCGGTGGAGCTTCTGACCGGCGCGGACAAGATCGTCCTTCTGGCGACCCATGATCCGCTGCTGGCCCTGTCCGCCGGGAAACGGATCGTGCTGCACAACGGCGGCATCCGCGCCGTGCTGGAGACAAACGAAGAAGAGAGCGAGGCCCTTCGGAAGCTCCGGGAGGCGGATCTTCTAAATGCAAGCCTGCGGCGGGCCATCCGTGCAGGGGAAAGGATCGTTAGCCATGTGGGAACTGTATGAGGAACTGATTGCCGGCATCCCCGGGGAAGTGCATATCAAGCGTGCCGTGGCGGGCAGTTTCTGGACGGTGGTGGAGAGCGAACTGGGCGTCGGCGCGGCGGGGACGGCCAAAACCATGACCCGTCCGCCGCTGCAGCGTGCGCCGCTGGCGGGCATGCCCCTGAAGGAGGCGGCAGAGCTGGCAAAGTCCTGGAACTTTGTGGAGGCCTCCCTGGGCGTGGCCGCCATCAACGCCTACTACAACACCCCGGAGATCGCCCGGGCAAACGGCGTGCTCTTTGACCAGGGAGACGACCGCCTGAACGACCCCTACATCGCATACCGCAAATTTGCGCGAGACAAAAAGGTGGCCTGCATCGGCAGCCACTCCACCATGGTGGACTCCATGCTCAAGGACGTGGCGGAGGTCTCCATGCTGGGAGAGAACATGGGGGAGTTCCCTCTGCAGGCGGCGGACTATCTTCTGCCGCAGCAGGATCTGGTCTATCTGCCCTGCTATGCGGAGATCACCAAGGAGCTGCCGCGCTATCTCGCGCTGTGCAAAAACGCGGTGGCCGTGATCTGCGGCCCCTCTGTCAGCATGTCGCCCATCCTGTTTGCCTACGGCGCCTTCGACATGGCGGGGCTTGTGGTGACGGACGCGGACATGGCTTTTGAATCCGCCTGCGGCACCGCGGTCAAGAAGATGTTCGCCGCGGGGAAAAAGGCGTCGCTGCGGCGCGAAGCGGTGCAGAATTTGAGATAACCAGGTGACGAAAACATCCCCCCGGGGGGCTTGCGGTGGAATGGGACGGCTCGTACAATAGAACCGGAGAGGGAATCTGGCATCGCAAAAGGAGCTTTCTATGGAAATCGCTGATTACTTTGATTCGGTTGCAGCCTTCTGGGACGACGATTTTTCAGAGGCCAAGCCCGCGCGCGTCGTGGCGTCTACCGTTTCGATCCCCTGGGGCGGCGCCTGTGTGCTGGATATCGGCTGCGGCAGCGGCTCCATGTTCATGGATCTGCTGGAAAACGGCGCCTGCGAGATCGAGGGGCTGGACATCTCCCGCAACATGGTGGAGGTGGCCCGCAGCAAATTTGATTTTGATCCGCGCATCCATGTGACCCATGGGGATTTTCTCCGGCATGAGCAGTCGGGCTACGATGTGCTGATGGCCTTCAACTCCTATCACTTCTTCCCGCAGCCCCGGGTCTTCCTGAACAAGGCAAAGCAGTTGCTGCGCCCGGGCGGGCGGCTCACGGTCGCGTTTCCCTATGACCGGGATCACGTCAACACCCTCAGCGCGATCCTCCCGGCGGGCATGGCGAGAGGGCTGCTGTCCGCCGAGGAGGAGGCGCTCTTCTGGCAGGAGCTGTTCGATGTCGACTGCCTGTGCGACAATGGGAGCCTGTACCTGATCTCGGGCCTGGTGAAGTGAGCATGACAGAGAAAAAAAAGAAGAAGACCGACCGCCGCACGCTCTACACCCGCATGGTGATCAAGGACGCCCTGCTGCATCTGCTGGCAGAGAAGGAGTATGCGGATGTGACGATCGCGGATCTCTGCAGGGAAGCAGAGATCAATCGCGGCACCTTTTATCTCCACTACGACAACCTCCGCGAGGTGATGGACGAGCTGTTTGACGATGCGCTGCAAAACATGAACGGCGTCCTGGTGCAGATCGGCTGCGCGCCGGATGAGAAGAAGTGCGGCGTTCCGCTCTGCCGTTTTCTGCGGGAGAACAAAAAGTACCAGCCGCTGTTTTTTTCCGACTCCCTGCACGGTCATGTGATCGAGCGCATCGCCGCCTCCGGCTGGGACGGCTTTGCCGCCCGGATGCACGCGCAGAGCGGCCTTGACGAGGAGACGCTGAGAGCGGTTTTCTTCTTCCAGCTCAACGGGTGCCTCGCCGTCAGCAAGCGCAACATTGACATCCCCGATGAAAGCTGGGCGGAGATCCAGTGTCAGGTGGATCGCTTTTTGAAAAACGGCCTGGCGAATTTATAAACATGCCGTCTATAAACAATCAAATATCAAATATTTGTTCAGAAACGTCTTTGCAAGCCGGAAAGTGTTCAGAATCCTATCCCCCCTGGGGGCTTAAAGAAAAAATGCCTGTCTGCTACCATTCAACCATCCGTGTTGAATGGTAGTTTTTTTGTGAGGATTTGTTATGGATCTGGAAACCATCCGCAGGCTCTGGACGCTGACCCCGGGGGATGTGGCCGCCGAGACGGCCGCCTGGGACAGCGAGGCGGAGGAGTACGTCTTTGAGGAGAAGAACAACTTTGAAGACGATCCTTTTCTGCGCTTCGTGGCGGAAAAAACAGCGCTGACAAAGGACATGCGCACGCTGGACGTGGGCTGCGGCGCG
>JBGUNL010000200.1:0-8013 GCA_045117295.1 Candidatus Limivicinus sp. | reverse complement strand
GTGATCGGATCAAAGCTGCCCGGGCAGATGGCGGTTCTCATTTAAGGCTTCTCCTTGCAGTACAGGCAAAGCTTGACCTTGCCGTATCGGTACTCCTTCCGTTTCCGGTAGGGCGGGCGCATCTCCGGCAGCTGGGTTTCCCGCCGGGATTCGCATATTATTATACCACCATCCGACAATATGTCAACCGAATTGATGGTCTCCAGCACCTGGTCGTAGAGCCCCGCGTCGTAGGGCGGATCCACAAGAATCAGGTCGAATTTCCCGCAGCCGCGCAGGTAGCTCAGCGCGTCCTGCTGCAGCACCGGCGCGGTAAATCCGCAGGCCTTCAGGTTTTCCTTCACGATCTTCACCGCTTCCCGGTTCTGGTCGATGAAGACGGCTTCCCTGGCCCCGCGGCTGAGGCACTCGATGCCCAGCTGGCCGGTGCCGGCGAAGAGGTCCAGCACCCGCCTGCCCTCAATGTCAAACTGCAGGATGTTGAAAACCGACTCCTTGACGTTGTCGGTGGTGGGACGAATGTCCATGCCCTCCGGGGTTTTCAGTCTTCTGCCCCGGGCAGATCCGGTGATGACACGCATGCTGCTTCCTCCTTTTCCGTGTGGAAGGTATCGTAGATGGCCCGGGCCGTGTTCCGGGGCACCACCAGCTCCAGCTGGGACAGGCTTGCCTCCCGGATGGCCTTGAGGGATTTGAAGGCTTTGATCAGGTCCGCCCGGCGTTTTTCGCCCACGCCCGGGATCTCATCCAGCTTGGAGGCCAGGCTCTCGTTGCGCAGGGAGCGCTGGTACTCGATGGCGAAGCGGTGGGTCTCCTCCTGGATGGCGCCCACCAGGGCGAAAACCGCCTGGTTGGCCTGGATCCCGATCTCCCGCCCGGCGGAGTCAATGAGGGCGCGGGTGCGGTGGCGGTCGTCCTTGACCATGCCGAAGACCGGCACCCAGAGGCTCAGGTCCCGAAGCGCCTGCTCCGCGGTGGCGGCGTGGGTGTCGCCGCCGTCGATGAGCAGAAGATCCGGCAGCTCGCCGAACTTCTCGTCCCCCTCCTTGTAGTGGGAGAAACGCCGGGTGACCGCCTGGTACATGCTGGCGTAGTCGTCCGGCCCCTCCAGCTCGCGGATGCGAAACTTCCGGTAATCCCGCTTGAGGGGCTTGCCGTCGATGTGGACGGTCATGGCTGCCACGATGCCCGTGGCGCCCAGGTTGGAGATGTCAAAGGCCTCAATGCGCCGGGGGAAGTTCTCCAGCTCCAGTGCCTTCTGCAGCCACTCCAGCGTCTTGCTGCGGCGCTGGGCCGCGGTGGTGCGGCGCTGGATCTCCTCCCGGGCGTTGAGAGCCGCACTCTCAATCAGGCGCAGACGCTCACCCCGCTTGGGGGCTTCGATATAGATCCGCCGCCCGGCGTACTGACTCAGCAGGGTCTCCAGCTCCGCCGCGTCCTCGATCTCCACGGGCAGCAGGATGGCCTTGGGCCAGCCGCCCCGATGCTCGCCGTAATACTGGCGCACCAGGTTGGAGATGGCCTCGCCGTCCTCCTCCAGGGGCTCCTCCATCATCTCGGCGTCCTTGCCCACCAGATTTCCGTTCACAAAGTGGAGCACGGTAAAGCAGCTCTTGGCGCCTCGGCAGAAGCCCACAGCATCCGTATCGGCAAAGGCCGTGGCGATGACCCGCTGCTTGTTGGCAAGGCCCTCCACCGCGCGCATCCGGTCCCGCAGCTCGGCGGCCCGCTCAAAGCGCAGCTCCCCCGCCGCCTGCTCCATCTGGGCCTTGAGATCGTCGATCAGCTCCCGGCTCTTGCCGTCCAGAATCAACGCGGCCTGGGTCATGCGGCGGCGGTAGTCCTCCGCGTCGCTGTCCTTGAGACACCAGCCTGCACAGGCGCCCATGTGGTAGTTGAGACAGGGCCGCTCTTTTCCGATATCCCGGGGAAACCTGCGGCTGCAATCCGGCAGCAGCAGGGCGCGGCTGACGGTGTTGATGATTTCCCGGGTCTGGTATCGGCCTCCGAAGGGCCCCAGGTACTTGGCGCCGTCCTTCCCGGCGCGGCTGACCAAAGTCATGGCGGGGTATTCCTCCCGCATATCCAGGCGGATGAAGGGATAGCCCTTGTCGTCCTTGAGCAGGATGTTGTAGTGGGGCTTGTGCTGTTTGATGAGGGAGTTTTCCAACACCAGCGCCTCAAACTCGCTGCCGGCAACGATGACGTTGAAGTCACGCACCTTCTCCACCATAGCGGCCACCTTGGGCAGATGTTCGCCGTGGAAATAGCTGCTGACCCGATTTTTCAGTTTTTTGGCTTTCCCGACATAGATGACCTCGCTCGTCTCATCGAGCATGATGTACACGCCGGGCAGCAGGGGCAGGCGGTTTGCCTTGTCCCGCAGAGTATCCAGAACCGGATTGCTCATAGCTTCCTCGCTTTACGCTTCCTGTGTTTTCTCCTGGCCGAAGATGCACCAGACGGTGATGGACACGATGACCACCACGGAGCCCAGCAGCGCGAACACGCCGGGCCTCTCCCCGTCAAAGAGAAAGACCCAGACGGGGTTCAGCAGCGGCTCCAGCGCGCCCAGCAGATTGCAGGCCAGGGGCGGACAGTATCTGGTGGACTTCACATACAGCACATAGGAGATGCCCAGTTGGAACACGCCCAGGATCAGAATGGACAGCAGCGCCGTCCGGCTCATCACCGGCTTTGTCAGCAGGAAGAAGGGCAGGCCCACCAGGAAGGTGAGGATCTGGCCGTTGAGGATACCGGAAAAGCGCTCCTCCGTCTCGATCTCCCCCACCGTGACGAACATCCCCGCCATGAACATGCCGGCGGCGATGCCCAGCAGATTGCCCAGCATATAGCCCGGGGCCAGCTTGTCGAGGAAAAACAGGGCGATGCCCAGCATGGTGCAGAGCACCACGGCCACGTCCTGCTTTCTCACCTTTTTGTGGAAAAACAGCACCGAGTAGATCACGATGAACACCGGCGAGGTAAACTGCATGACGATGGCGTTGGCCGCGGTGGTGAGCTTGTTGGCCACCACAAAGCAAATATAGGTGCAGCCGGTGAAAAAGCCGGTGGTCAGGGTTCTGCGGTTGCAGATGTAGCGGAAGCCCATCAGGCGCATGCAGAGATAAATCGTGATACCGGCCACAAGACTGCGCATACCGGCCACGGCAAAGCCGTTCCAGGGCACCAGCTTGATGAAGATGCCCGCGATGCTCCACAGCGCCGCACAGGTCAGCATCTCGAGGATTACGATTTTTTCCTTGTTCATACAGGTTCCCCCGTTTGGGAAATAAATAAACAAAACAGCAGGAACGCTGCTTTTATAGCACGCGCCCCTTGGCCGAACACTAAAAAAAGAGGCGTGTGCATGAACACACGCCTCTGCCAAAGTGTCGGATCACTCGGAGAAGTCAGAATCGATCAGAGCCGCCAGCGTCGCAATGGCCTCTTCCTCATCGGAGCCGTCGGCAATGATGGTAATGGCGGTGCCCTTCACGATCCCGAGGGAAAGAACGCCCAGAAGGCTCTTCGCATTCACACGTCTCTCTTCCTTCTCGACCCAGATGCTGCTCTTGAACTCGTTGGCCTTCTGAATGAAGAAAGTCGCGGGTCTGGCATGAAGACCTACCTGATTGTTAATGACTACCTCTTTGGTTATCATACTTGCCACCCCTTAAATATCCATATAGGAATTTGTACTCATACTTTACCAAATTTTTGCCCAATCGTCAACAGGTTTCGACTGATTCGTGAAAATCCACATTTCTCCATGGCAGCGGTTTCCCATTTTATTTCAGTTCGACCACGGTCACGCCGCTCTCCCCTTCGCCGTAGCGGCCCAGGCGAAAGCTCTTGACGGCCCTGTTCTTTCGCAGCATCTGCTGGATGGCCGTCCGCAGGGCGCCGGTGCCCTTGCCGTGGATGATGGTGACGGTCTTCATCTTCGCCATCACCGCGCTGTCCAGGTACTGCTCGGCCGCGAGGACCGCGTCGATGGACTCCATGCCCCTCAGGTCGATCTCCGGCGCAATGGACATGCTGTGCATCCCGCCACCGTGGGAGACCGACGATTTCTGCACCTGGGGCTTCTCGTCCTCCAGCAGCAGGACCTCGTCCTCCCTGGCGGTGACGTTCATGATGCCGGCGCGCAAAGTCAAAACGCCGTCGTTGGCCTTGGAAATCACCGTGGCCTTCATGCCCATGGACTTGATCTGTACCACGTCCCCGGCTTTGACCGGGCGGGAGGAGACCTGATTCTCCGCCTCGGGGTGCAGTTCTTTGCGCAGCGTCTCCTCCGAGAGGTTCAGCTTCCGCCGCAGCTGGGCCCGGGCCTCGTTGACGCGGCGGGCGTCCTCGTCCTCGTCGGCCATTTTGCGCATCTCGTCCAGCTCCCGGAAGACCTCTTCCGCCGTCTCGCGCGCCTCGGAGAGAATCCGCTCCGCCTCCCGGCGGGATTTCATGTCCGCCTTGTCCAGGCGCACTTCCAGCTCGGCCCGCAGGAAGGACGCTTTCTTTGCGCTCTCCTGGGCCTCCCGCAGCTTTTTGGCCGCCTCCTCCCGGTCCTTTTCCAGCAGGAGTCTGGTCTGCTCCAGCTTTTCGATGGTGGCCTCAAAGCTGGCGCTCTCGGTGCTGACGCGGTTTTTCGCGTCCTCAATGATCTCCTCGCCCAGTCCCAGACGCTTGGAAATGGCAAAGGCGTTGGATTTGCCGGGGATGCCCACCAGCAGCCGATAGGTAGGCTGCAGCGTCTCCACATCAAACTCGCAGGAGGCGTTCTGCACCCCCGGCTCGTTGGTGGCGTATACCTTCAGCTCGGCGTAGTGGGTGGTGGCGGCGATGACCGCGCCGCGGCGTCTGGCGTGCTCGATGATGGCGATGGCCAGGGCTGCGCCCTCGGTGGGGTCGGTGCCGGCGCCCAGCTCGTCAAAGAGGATCAGGGAGCGATCGTCGCACTCGGAGAGGATATGGACGATATTGCTCATGTGGGCCGAGAAGGTGGAGAGGGACTGCTCGATGCTCTGTTCGTCGCCGATATCGGCCAGAATGTGGGTGAAGATCGGCAGATTGCTGCCGTCGGCGGCGGGGATATGCAGGCCGCACTGGTGCATGGCGGCGAGCAGCCCGATGGTCTTGATGGACACGGTTTTGCCGCCGGTGTTGGGGCCGGTGATGACCAGGGTGTCAAAGCTGTCCCCCAGCTCCACATCGATGGGCACCGCCTTTGCCTGGTCCAGCAGCGGATGCCGCGCCCGGCGCAGGACAATCCCCTTCCCCTCCATGGAAGCCTGCTCGCAGTTGAGCTTGTAGGAGAGCTTGGCTTTGGCAAAGATCAGATCCAGACGCACCAGCAGGTCAAAGTCCGTGGTGATGCCCTCCCGGTGCTCGGCACAGTCGGCGGAGAGCTCGGCGAGGATGCGGTCGATCTCCGCGCGCTCCTTGGCCGCCAGCTCCCTGAGCTCGTTGTTGGCCTTCACCGCCGCCATGGGCTCCACAAAGAGCGTGGCCCCGGAGGCGGAGATGTCGTGCACCAGACCGTTGATGGCGCCCTTGTGCTCGGCCTTGACGGGCACCACGTAGCGATCAGAGCGCAGGGTGATGATGGGCTCCTGCAGGACCTTGGCGTAACTGGGCGAGGAGATGATCTTCTGCAGGGCTTCCCGGGCTCTGGCCGCCGCGGCGCGCATCTGACGCCGGATGTTGGCCAGGTCCGAGGAGGCCGCGTCCGCGATCTCATCCTCCCCCACGATGGAGCCGGTGATCTTCTCCTCCAAAAAGCGGTTGGCGTGCAGGGCGGAGAAGAGATAGTCGATGGAGGTCTTCCCCACGGAATCGTCCGCCAGATAGCCCTTCACCAGCCGGGCGCACTGCAGCACCCGGGCGATATCCAGCAGCTCCCGGGTGTTGAGGGCGCCGCCCAGGTCAGCCCGCGCCAAAGAGGCGCGCACGTCCTTCACGCCGGAGAAGGAGGGGCTGCCCCGCACCACCATCATGGTTTTGGCGGCCGTGGTCTCTCCCAGTCTTCTGCGGACCTCCGCCTCCTCCACAGAGGGCGAAAGGGCCAGAGCCTGCTCCTTTGCCGGCTCGCTCACCGCCTCGGCCGCCAGCATGCTCAGCACTGCCGGCAGCTCCAGGGTCTGAATGGATTTCTCAAAAAAACGCATAGCACCCTACCATCTTATGTTTCTCTGTTGTGTTTCAACCCGTCTTCTGAACTGCTTCCAGTAATCCAGCGCGGAAAAACCGCGCTCCGCGTGCCGCAGGAGATAGCGCTCTGCGGCGTCGCCCAGCTTGAGAACGCCGTCGTCGCCCAGCTCAAAGCGCAGCATCTGCCTCGGCGGCGCCGTGCAGACATAGCGCATGGCCTCCAGGGCGTCCCGCCCCAGCTCAGCCCGCTCGCCCACGGTCTGGGCGCAGTCCCGGCAGAAGACGCGCCCGCGGTCGATGCTGAGCAGCGGCTCCTCCGGCTCTTTCCCGCAGACGCCGCAGGCAGACAGCTCCGGCGTGTATCCCGTCAGGCACATGAGGCGCAGCTCAAAGGCGGCCTTGATTTTTTCCTGGGAGCCGAGGCCGCGGCTCAGGGCGTAGAGGCTGTTGAGCCCCAGCTGCAGCAGCTCCGGCTCCGGCTGGTCCTCCACGCTGAAGGCCTCCATGCACTCGGCAAAATAGGCGCCCAGGGCCAGGCGCTCCATCTCCTCCCGCAGGCCGGTGAAGGGCTCCTTCACCGTGGCCTCGTTCACCGTCCAGCGGCCGCGGTTGCCGAAGAGGGTCATCTCCGCATAGGTCAGCTGCTGGGTGGCGGCGGCGGTTTTGCTGCTCTTGCGCAGGGCGCCGCGGGCCTTCGCGGTGAGCTTGCCGTCCGTATCCGTCAAAAGCGTCAGGATCCGGTCCGCCTCCTTGTATCGCACCTCCCGCAGGACCAGCGCGTTTACCGTTTTGAACATCTATGTACGCTCCCGCGCCGGCACCTCAGGTGCCGGCGTTCTCTGTCTTCTTTCCGGTTCTCTCCGCGGCCCTGTACAGCAGCCAGCAGAGCGGATCGCCGGATTCGCGAAAAACCTTCCAGATGCCGTCTGTGTTCATGCGCATCACCTCTGCCGTTAGTATGGGCGGAGGTGATGATGAAATGCTGGAAATAAAAACTTGGAAATCTTACTGCTCGGTATAGCCGAAGTTGCGCAGGGAGGCCATGGAATCCCGCCAGTTCTCCTTCACCTTGACCCAGGTCTGCAGATTGACCCTGGTTCCCATGAAGTCCTCGATATCATGTCGGGCCAGTTCCCCGATCTTTTTGAGCATGGCGCCTTTCTTGCCGATGATGATGCCCTTGTGGCTCTCCTTTTCGCAGAAGATGGTGACCTCCAGATCGATGATGCCGTTTTCCCGCTCGGAAAACTTGGTGACCTCGATGGCGGTGCCGTGGGGGATCTCCTTGTCCAGGCAGCGCAGCAGCTTCTCCCGCACCAGCTCCGCGCAGATCTGCCGTTCGGGCTGGTCGGTGATCATGTCGTCCGGGAAGAAATGGGGGCTCTCCGCGGCGTACTTCTCCAGCTCGTCCATCAGCTCCTCCAGTCCCTCGCCGGTCTTGGCGGAGATGGGCAGGATGGCGTCAAAGTCACAGGCCGCGCTGTAGACGGCCATGACCTCCAGCAGCCGGGGCTTTTCCACGGTGTCGATCTTGTTGATGAGCAGCAGAGCCGGGACCCCGGTCTGCTGGATGCGCTCGATGAGCGCCTCCTCCTGGGGGCCGATGGCGGCCACGGGCTCCACCATCAGCAGGACGCAGTCCACGTCCGCCACGCTCTCCTTGACCACATTGACCATGTAGTCGCCGAGTCTGGTCCTGGGTTTGTGGAAGCCCGGGGTGTCCAGCAGCACAACCTGGGTGTCGCCCCGGTTGACGATGGCGGTGATGCGGTTGCGGGTGGTCTGCGGCTTGTCCGAGACGATGGCGATCTTCTCCCCCACCAGGGCATTGGTGAGGGTGGACTTGCCCGCGTTGGGCCTGCCGCA
>JBGUNL010000199.1:0-16443 GCA_045117295.1 Candidatus Limivicinus sp. | reverse complement strand
TCGTTGGCCAGGCCGCACTTGCAGCTGGTGCACCAGTTGATGGGCATGGTGGTCTTGTAGGCCAGGCCCTTCTTGAACATCTGCAGGAAGATCCACTGGGTCCATTTATAGTATTTGGGGTCGGTGGTGTCCACCACGCGGTCCCAGTCGAAGCCGTAGCCCAGCATCTTCAGCTGGCGGGTGAAGTTCTCGATGTTCTGTTTGGTGACGATGGCGGGGTGGATGTGGTTCTTGATGGCGAAGTTCTCCGTGGGCAGACCGAAGGCGTCAAAGCCGATGGGGAACAGGACGTTGTAGCCCTCCATCCTCTTCTTGCGGGTGACGATGTCGATGGCGGTGAAGGGGCGCGGATGGCCCACGTGCAGACCCGCGGCGGAGGGATACGGGAACTCGATCAGACCGTAGAACTTGGGTCTCGGGTCGCCGGTGACGGCGGCGTAGGGCTTGCTGACTTCCCAGCGGTCCTGCCATTTCTTTTCAATGGCAGCAAAATCATATTTCATGGTGAATCATCTCTTCCTTATTATTTGGTGAATACTGTCCGAATGCCCCAGTAGCCTGGGGCATCAAAGGGATGAGACATCCACCACCTCAGCATCGCTCCACAGGCGCTCCAGATCGTAGAATTTTCTTGCCTCGTCGGTGAAGACGTGGACGATCACGCAGCCGAAATCCATCAGCACCCAGATGTCCGAGCGCAGACCTTCCCGGCGCGTGGGGGGCTCCCCGGCCTCGGAGAGCTGCTTGTCCACCTCGTCCACCAGAGCCTTGATATGGGTGGAGGAGGTACCGTTGCAGATGACAAAGTAGTCAGCCAGCACCGTATGCTCCGTCGTTCTGAGCACTTTCACGTCTTTTGCTTTCTTGTCCACCAGGGCCTTTGCGGCGATGGCGGCAATTTGTTCGGCAGTAAGCATTGTATTCCTCCTCTGTTATTTCTCGCGGTAGTATTCGTAGGCATCCGTGGTGTCCCGGAAGGGGTCGACCCCCCGGGCGCGGATCTCGTCCAGACTCATCTTCAGACCCAGGGCCATGGCCTTGTCCAGATCCTCGAAGCACAGCGCCCGCAGAGGCTCCACGCCCTCGAAGTCCCGGTTGGGCTCCGTGTAGTCGGCCAGATAGATGATCTTCTCCAGCCGCGTCATCTTCGGCTTTCCGGTGGTATGCCAGCGGATGGCGCTGACGATCTTGTCCGGCACGCCGAATTTGTCCCGGGCCATGGCCGCGCCGGTGACGGCGTGCAGCAGGGCCGGGTTCTCTTTCTCTGCGTTGGACAGCATGATACCATACTTTTTGCACAGTTTCAACTGTTTCTCATAGCTGAGGTTCTTCGTGATATCGTGCAGGATCCCGGCCTCCGCCGCGTCATATTCGTCCTCGCCCCAGCGCCTGGCCAGCAGCACCGCCTGCTCCCGCACGCCCTGGACATGGGGCACGCGCCGGGCGCTGAGATACGCCTTCGTCTGCTCCCACAGCCAGTCGAGCTCCGGCCGTGCGCCGTAGTCCCCTCTGCACAGGATCCGGCGGTAGACCTTCTCCGGCAGCAGGGACGCGCCCTCCCCTTTGCGCAGCATGGCGCGGATCCGGGTGGAGCTCATGGGCAGCGCCTTGTGGGGGATCTGCCGGATGTCGGCGTGGTTTTCCCGTTCCAGCTCCTGCTTGAAGGCCGCGATCTCGCCGCTGTCATCCGTCTCCCGGCTCAATACCGCCAGCGTGCAGCCGGCCAGCATCTCCTCCCAGCGGTACCAGGTGCGGAAGGAGAAAAACATGTCCGTCCCCATCACAATGCAGATCTCCGCCCCGGGGAACTTCTTTTTCAGAATGTCCACGGTCTCGGATGTATAGCTCTTGCCCTTCCGCCTGATCTCCATGTCGGAGACCTCCGCCCCCGGGATGTCCCCGAAGGCCAGGCGGCACAGGGCCAGGCGCTCGGCCGGCTTGGGACTGTCCGCCTCCATCTCTTTGTGGGGCGGGATGTTGGTGGGGATAATCAGCAGCCGGTCGGGCTTCAGCTGCTCCTGAACGCTGCGGGCAGCCGCCGCATGTCCCTTGTGGGGCGGGTTGAAACTGCCGCCGTAGATGGCGATCCTCATGTCTTCTTCTTTTCCTTGACCAGTTCGATCTTGGGATCGTTGGGGTTTCTCTTGAAGAGCACGAACTTGGTGCCGATGACCTGGACGGGGTCGGCCTTGCAGGCCTCGCACAGGGCGTCGCAGGCCTCCCGGGCGGTGAGCATGGAGTTTTCCAGCACCTTACCCTTGACCAGCTCCCTGGCCTTGAGGGCCTTGGAGACGGACTCCACCACGGCCTCGGTGACGCCGCCCTTGCCCACCTGGATGATGGTGTCCTCACCCATGGCGAGACCTCTGAGCTGCGCTCTCTGCTTGCTTGTAATCATAATAACTCCTTTCCCCTTAGGCGCCCCTTTCAAGGGGAGCTGTCCGGCAAACGCCGGACTGAGGGGTCGTTGCGTCTTGTATGCACTTGGTTTCTGGTTCACCCGACCGGCACGCCGGGCCTGAAAGCTTGCTCCTTACTTAAACAGCGCCTCGATGTACTCCTGGGGGTTGAAGGGGATCAGATCGTCCATCCCCTCGCCCACGCCCACGAACTTCACGGGCAGCTTCAGGCGGTTGGCAATGGCGAAGACCACGCCGCCCTTGGCGGTGCCGTCCAGCTTGGTGAGCACGATGCCGGTGATACCCGCGCTCTCCAGGAACTGCTCGGCCTGGATGAGACCGTTCTGGCCCGTAGTGGCGTCCAGCACCATCAGCGTCTCCACATCCGCGCCGGGCAGCTCCCGGTCGATGATGCGGCGCATCTTGCTCAGCTCGTTCATGAGATTTGCCTTGTTGTGCAGGCGCCCGGCGGTGTCGATGATGATGACGTCCATATCCCGGGCCTTGCCGGCGCTGATGCCGTCAAAGACTACGGCGGCGGGATCGCTGCCCTCCTCGTGGCGGACAAAGTCCACCCCGGCCCGTTCGGCCCAGATGCCCAGCTGCTCGGCGGCCGCGGCGCGGAAGGTGTCCCCCGCGCAGAGCAGGACCTTCTTGCCCTGGGACTTCAACATGGCGGCGAGCTTGCCGATGGTGGTGGTCTTGCCCACGCCGTTGACGCCCACCATCAGGATGACGGAGGGCCTGGTGTTCAGCTTCAGGCTGTTGTCCCCCGCGTCCAGCTCTTTCTTGAGCTCTCCGATCAGCACCTCGCGGGCCTTGTCGCCCCGCTTGATGTTCTTGTCAAAGCATAAGTAGTGCATGGAGGTGACCACCCGGTCCACCAGATCCGCTCCCATGTCCGCCATGATGAGCATCTCCTCCAGCTCGTCGAAGAAGTCGTCGTCATCCGGCTTGTAGTTGCGGAAGATCTCCTCCAGATCCTCCATGTTTACACGGGTCTTGGTCAGCCCGGCAAAGATCTTGTCAAAAAAGCCCATTGAAATCTCCTTCCATATAGGCTCCCCTGCCTAAGGGGAGCTGTCCGGCGCCAGCCGGACTGAGGGGTATTCCTTCCATATTAGCTTCCCTGCCTAAGGGTATTGCGCCCTTTACGGGCAAAGCTGGCGCGCAGCGCCTGAGGGGTATTCCTTTCTATTCCTCGATGGTCTTCTGCGCCTGATCCAGGTCCAGCTCGATGACCGTGGAAACGCCCTTCTCCTGCATGGTCACGCCGTAGAGCATGTCGGCCTCCTCCATGGTGCCGCGCCGGTGGGTGATGACCAGAAACTGCGTCTTGTCCGCCATGCGCCGCATGTAGCTGGCGTAGCGGTTGACGTTGACCTCGTCCAGGGCGGCCTCGATCTCGTCCATGACGCAGAAGGGCGTGGGCCGCACCTTCAAAATGGCAAAGTACAGGGCGATGGCCACGAAAGCCATCTCGCCGCCGGAGAGCAGGCTGATGTTGGACAGGGCCTTGCCCGGAGGCTGCACCTTGATCTCGATGCCGCAGTTCAGGACGTCGTTCTCATCCTCCAGCTTGAGGGCCGCCTTGCCGCCGCCGAAGAGCTCCAGGAAGGTCTCCCTAAAGCAGGCGTCGATCTCGTGGAAGCGGGTGACGAAGACCTCCTCCATCTGGCCGGTAATGTCCTTGATAATGCCCAGGAGTTCCGCCTTGGCCTTGTCCACGTCGCTGCGCTGCTCGGAGAGGAACTCATAGCGGGTGTTGACCCGCTCGTATTCGTCGATGGCGCCCAGGTTCGGGGTGCCCAGGGCGTTGATCTTTCCCCGCAGTTCGGACGCCTGCCGGCCAGCCTTGGCCAGGCTCTCCACCGGCTGGCGCAGCCCCTGGGCCGCGCTGTGGCTCAGCTCGTAGCTGTCCCACAGCTTGTCCAGGATCTGTTTTTCCTCCATCTCGGCGGCCAGCTTCTTCTGCTCGATCCGAGCGGCGCGCCGCTCGAGATCCAGAATCTCGCTGTTGCGGGTCTGCGCGTCCTTCTCGGCCCGGGTGCGCTTGCCCTCCAGCTCCAGCTTGGCCTTGCTGATGGCGCCGATTTCCTCCCGGATGGCGGCGGCCTTCTGATGGATGAGCGCGAGCTCGTTTTCCTTTTCCCGCAGCCGCGCCTTAAAGCTTTCGATCTTTGACTCAAAGGCCTCCACGTGCTTCTGCCGTTCCCGGCTGTCTCCGCTGAGACTGTCCAGCAGCAGCTGCATCTGGGCTCCGGAGCTCTCTCCGGCGCGCTTTTCGGCCTCCAGGGAGGAGCTTCTGCTCTTGAGCTCGGACTGCTCCTCCAGCTCCCGGTCCAGCTGATAGCGCACCGAGGCCAGATCCGCCCGGGCCCGCTCCAGTTCCTGGGCGCAGGTCTTCTCCTGCTCCCGCAGCTTCTCCCGGTTCTTCCGCAGCTTTTCCAGCTCGTTGGCGCGGGAGAGCATGCCACTGCCCTTGACGCTGCTGCCGCCGGTCATGGCGCCGCCGGGGGAGATGAGCTGCCCGTCCAGCGTCACGATGCGCAGGCGGCTTCCGCTGTTTCGGGACATGCGGATCGCGTCCGGCAGGGCCTCGGCAATCACCGTGCGGCCCAGCAGGTTTTCTGCGATGCCGCGGTATTGTTCCGCAAACCGCACCAGCTCCGACGCCACGCCCACGAAGCCCGGGTCCCGCTCCGGCGCATCCTTCATGGCGCTGCCCTTCACGGTGTCCAGCGCCAGGAAGGTGGCTCTGCCGCCGTCCGTGCGCTTGAGATATTCGATGGCGCTGCGGCCGTCGTTCATAGTGTCGGTGACGATGTTCTGGGCGGCGGCCCCCAGGGCTGTCTCGATGGCGAGGGCAAACTCGTCGTCGGTACGCAGCAGCTTTGCCACCGGGGCGTGGATGCCCCGGAGATTGCCCCGCTCCGACTCCCGCATGACGGATTTGACCGCCTTGGAGAAACCTTCAAAATCCCGCTCCATATCGCCCAGCAGCTTAATGCGGGCGTCCATGGTGCGGCCGTCCACCGCCAGGCGGTTGGCCTTTTCGGTCAGATTGTTCAGGTTGGTCTCCCGGCTCTGCAGCTTCATGCGGCAGCCGTCTACCGCGTTTTTATTGGCAAGGCTCTGCTCCTGCAGCTCTTTGAGATCCCGGTCGATCTCCCCCATGCGCGTCTGCAGGGCGTCAATGTTCTTCTGCACCTCGCGCACGCGGTTTTCCTGCTCGGCGATATCGCCCAGCATGCGGTCCCGGTTTTCCTCGGTGCTTCTGACGTCGGCCCGCAGCACCGCCGCCAGGGATTCGCACTGGGCGGCCTCGCCCTCCGCGGCGGAGAGGCGCTCCCGGGCCTGCTCGGTCTCAACGTCCTTGCGGTGCATGCGCTCGCTGATCCCCTCGGAGGAGGCGTAGAGCGCCTGCAGCTCTTCCTTGGCCTTTTCCAATTCCAGGGAGACCTGTTCATATTCCAGCTTCACGCTGTCATTCTGCGCGTGCAGCTTGTCCAGGGTCGCCATCCAGACGGAGATCTCCGCAACCCGCAGCTCGTCCCGCAGCAGCAGATACTGCCGCGCCACCTCGGCCTGCTTTTTCAGCGGGCCCACCTGCATCTCCAGCTCTTCGATCTTGTCGTTGATGCGCAGCAGGTTCTCCTCGGTCTTTTCCAGCTTGCGCTCGGCCTCTTCCTTTCGGTAGCGGAAGCGGGAGATGCCCGCCGCCTCCTCGAAGACCTCGCGCCGGTCGGTGCTCTTGGAGGAGATGATCTCGGCGATGCGGCCCTGGCCGATGATGGAGTAGCCGTCCCGGCCCAGGCCCGTGTCCATGAGCAGGGAGTTGATGTCCTTGAGGCGCACGGCCTCCTTGTTGATGAAGTACTCGCTCTCCCCGCTGCGGTAGTAGCGGCGGGTCAGCATGATCTCCGAACTGTCGGAGTCGAAGATGCGGGCGGCGTTGTCGATGATGAGGCTCACCTGGGCGTAGCCCAAGGCGCCCCGCTTCTCGGTGCCGCCGAAGATCACGTCCTCCATCTTGCTGCCGCGCAGGGCCTTGGAGCGCTGCTCGCCCATGACCCAGAGGATGGCGTCGGAGATGTTGGACTTGCCGGAGCCGTTGGGCCCGACGATCGCCGTGATATCTTTTTCAAAGCTCAGGCGCGTCTTGTCCGCAAAGGACTTGAAGCCCTGAATTTCGAGTGCTTTCAGATACAAACCAATACCCTCATTACTTACAAAAGATGAACCGATTTATTATAAACCAATTTCCCGGCTTTTTCAACGGAAACCATCACAGTTTCCCCCTCCGGCGCGGGATTTTCCCTGACGCGGATCTCCGCCAGGTCAAAACGCTCCCGCAGCCAGTCCAGATTCTGCCGGTGCTGCCCGGTCATCTGGGAGGTCTTCCCCCTCCCCACCGTGAGGGTCACCCGGCTGCCGGGGGCGATCTCTGCGAGCAGTTCCTCCGCCCTGTTGCGGTAGATGCGGCTGCGCACCAGTTCCCCCAGGGCGGGGTGGTAGGCGCCCGCGGCGGCCTCGCCGCCGGAGAGCTCCTCCGTGGGATTGAGGCCCACCCGGAGCACCTCGATCCCCGCCGTCTCAAACAGCGGCAGGAGCCGGGCGCAGACCGCCACCGCATCCTCCACCGTGTGCTCCCGGTACTGCCCCGCGCGCCACAGCTCATACAGCGCGGTTCCCCGCACGATCACCGTGGGGTAGATGCGCACCCCGTCCGGCTCCAGGGCGATGATCCTTTTCGCGGTCTCCAGATCCTTTTCCGGCGTGTCGCCGGGCAGGCCCGTCATCATCTGCAGCACAAGAGAGAGGCCCGCCTCCCGGATCATGCGGGAGGCCCGCTCCACGTCCTCCGCCCTGTGGCCGCGGCCGGCCAGGCGCAGGACCTCCTCGTCCATGGACTGGGCCCCCAGCTCGACGGTCTCCACCCCGCAGCGCTTCAGGCGCGCCAGGGTCTCGGGGTCGATGGCGTCGGGCCGGGTGGAGAGGCGGATGGAGGAGAGCAGCCCGCTTTTGAGATACGGCTGCGCCGCGCCCAGCAGGGCCTCCTGCTCCTCGGCGGGGATAGCCGTAAAGCTCCCCCCATAAAACGCCAGTTGCCGCTTTTCTCCTTTGGGGAGAAAGGCGGCTGCTGACTCGATCGCTTGTTGTACGTCCGCGGCGGAAGCAGGCTTCCGCTGCCCGGTGATGCTGCGCTGGTTGCAGAACACGCAGGCGTGGAGGCAGCCCCAGTGGGGCACGAACACCGGGATGATGCTGGCTCTGGCGCTCATTCGCACATCGATTCCAGCGCCCTGCAGGCGGCCATCTGCTCGGCCTCCTTCTTGGTACGGCCGCTGCCGCGGCCGGAGACGACGCCGTTGATGAGCACCTCAAAGGTGAAGAGCTTGTTGTGGTCCGGGCCGGACTCCTCCGCCAGCTCATAGCGGATCTGCTGGTTGCTCTTGCGCTGCACCAGCTCCTGGAGTCTGGTCTTGTAGTCCGCGATGCGGTGCTCCTCCCCGATCTGGGCGTCCTTGAGCACCTTCTCCAGCACGAAGCGCCTCGCCTCTTCCATGCCGGCATCCAGATAGATGGCGGCGATGATGGACTCCACCATGTCCGCCAGGATGGAGGGGCGCTCCCTCCCGCCGGTGTGCTCCTCTCCCCGGCCCAGGCGCATATAGCTGCCGAGTCCCAGGGCGAGAGCGGTTTTATGTAAACTCGCCTCGCACACCAGCTCCGCCCGCAGGCGGGTCATCCGCCCCTCGGGCAGCTCCGGCTCGTGCCGGTAGAGAAACTCCGCCGTCACCAGCCCCAGGATGGAGTCCCCCAGAAATTCCAGCCGCTCATAGCTCACGCCCGCCCCCGGGTGCTTTTCGTTGGCGTAGGAGCTGTGAGTCAGCGCCGTGCGCAGCAGATCCCGGTTGTGAAAGGCGTATCCGATTTTTTCTTCCAGCTTGTCCATCAGCTCTCCGCTTTCAGCTTCATGTATTCGATGTTGCGGTTGATATCCTCAATGACCCCGGCGTCCACGAAGGCCTTGGCCTGGCGCACGGCGGCAAAGAGGGCGTCGGCGTTGGAGGAGCCGTGGGCCTTGATGACGGGCTTGGAGATGCCCACAAAGGCCGTGCCGCCCACCTCGTTGACGTCCATGGATTTCTTCATGGCGGCAAGGTCGTTCTTCAAAACCGCGGCGGCCAGCTTGTTCACGGTGCTCTTGTAAAACACGCCCTTGAGAGACTTCATCAAAAACTTGATGGTGCCCTCGGTGGCCTTGAGCAGCACGTTGCCGGTAAAGCCGTCGGTGACCACCACGTCGGCGGCCCCGTCAAAGACCCCGGTGCCCTCCACGTTGCCCACGAAGTTGATTCTGCCCTCGTCGCCCGCCTGCTTCAGCAGGGCAAAGGCCTGGTGCTGCAGATCGCCGCCCTTGGTATCCTCGGTGCCCACGTTGAGAAGGCCCACCCGGGGATTGTCGCAGCCCATCATCTTTTTGGCGTAGAAGCTGCCCATGTAGGCAAACTGCAGCAGGTACTCGGCGGTGCACTCCACATTGGCGCCGCAGTCGATGAGCATGACGCCGTGTTCGCCCGCGGGAAGCACCGGGGCCATGGCGGCCCGGCGGATGCCCTTGATGCGCTTGACGATCAGCGTGGCGCCGGTGAGCAGCGCGCCGGTGGAGCCGGCGGAGACCACCGCGTCGCCCTTGCCGTCCCGCAGGAGGTTCAAGGCCACGGTCATGGAGGAGTCCTTCTTGCGCCGGGTGGCGGTGCTGGGGTCGTCCTCCATGGAGATGACCTCGGTGGCGTTGACGATCTCGACGTCGGTGCAGGCTTCCTGCTGCAGGCAGGCTCTGACCTCGTCCTCACGTCCCACCAGCGTCACGTCCACGCCCAGCTCTCTGCGGGCCCGGACGGCGCCCTTGACGATCTCCTGCGGCGCGTTGTCGCCGCCCATGGCGTCAATGATGATTCTCACAGCGGAAGACCTCCTTCTCCTTTAAATTCTCTATGATCTCCAGGGAACGCTTCGAAATCTCCGCGTTCTTGTTTCGCTTGCCCTTGACCCGGTGGTCCAGGGGCGTGATGATGCCGAAGTTGATGTTCATGGGCTGGAAATCCCCCACGCTGCCGCCGGAGATATACAGGGCCAGGGCCCCGATGGCGGTCTCCTGGGGAAAATCCACCGGCGCCAGCCCCAGCACCCGCGCGGCGGTCTCAATGCCCACCAGCATGCCGGAGGCGGCGGACTCCACATAGCCCTCCACGCCGGTCATCTGCCCGGCAAAGGAGATGCACGGCTTGCTTTTGAGCCGGTAATAGCGGTCCAGCAGTTGGGGACTGTTTAGATAGGTATTGCGGTGCATGACCCCGTAGCGCACGAACTGCGCGTCCTTCAAGGCGGGGATCATGGAGAAGACCCGCTTCTGCTCCCCCCAGGTCAGGTGGGTCTGGAAGCCCACCAGGTTGTAGAGGGTGCCGTCGGCGTTGTCCCGCCGCAGCTGTACCACGGCGTAGTTGGCCTTTCCCGTGCGCGGGTCCACCAGACCCACGGGCTTTAAGGGCCCGTAGCGCAGGGTGTCCACGCCCCGGCGGGCCATGACCTCCACGGGCATGCAGCCCTCGAAGACCCCGCCGTCGTCAAAGCCGTGTACCTCCGCCTCTTTGGCGGAGACCAGCTCCCGGACAAAGGCCAGGTATTCGTCCTTGTCCATGGGGCAGTTTACATAATCTGCCGTCCCTTTGTCGTAGCGGGAGGCAAAGAAGGCGCTGGACATGTCCACGCTCTCCAGGGTCACGATGGGGGCCACCGCGTCGTAGAAGTGCAGGTCGCTCTCCGGGCAGAGGGCGGCGATCTTCTCCGCGATGGCGTCGGAGGACAGGGGGCCGGTGGCGATGACCACTTCCCCGTCCGGGATCTCGCTGACCTCCCGGTGGGTAATCTCGATGTTGGGGTGGGCCTCCAGCCTCTCGGTGATGGTGCAGGCAAATCTCTCCCGGTCCACGGCCAGGGCCCCGCCGGCGGCCACGCGGTTTTGATCCGCCGCCGCCATGATGAGGGAATCCATGGCCCGCATCTCGGCCTTGAGAAGGCCCACGGCGTTGGACAGTTCGTCGCTGCGCAGGGAGTTGGAGCACACCAGCTCCCCGAAGTACGGGGAGTGATGGGCCGGGGTCATCTTCCCGGGCTTCATCTCCGTGAGGCGGACGCGGATGCCGCGCTGCGCCAGCTGCCAGGCGCACTCGCTGCCGGCCAGGCCCGCGCCCAGGACTTGAACCTCGTTCATTTCTTATTCCTCCGCCGCCCTGGTCTTTTTCGCGGCGGGCTTTTTGGCCGCCGCGGTTTTGGCGGCGGGTTTCTTGGCGGTGGATCTGGCGGCGGGTTTCTTCGCCGCGGTCTTCTTCGCCGCGGCCTCGGCCTTCTTCGCCTCGGCGGCCGCCTTCTTCTCGGCCCGCCTGGCCTCGGCCTCCGCCTTTTCCTCCGGGGTCTTTTTCTTGAAGGTCCGCTTCTCCTCCGGGACAAAGTTGGGGCAGGCCTCGTTGATGCAGAAGGACTTCAGCGGGCCCCTGCCGCTGTGCTTGAACAGGGTCTTGCCGCAGGCGGGGCAGAAATCCTTGGTGGGCACGTCCCAGGTGATGAAGCCGCAGTCGGTCCCCCGCTCGCAGGCGTAGAAGACGTAGCCCTTCTTGGAGGTGCGCTTGAGGATGCGGCTGCCGCACTTGGGGCACTTGCCGGGCATCTCGATGACGATGGGCTTGGTGAAGGTGCACTCGGGGAAGCCGGGGCAGGCCAGGAAGTAGCCGAAGCGGCCCTTCTTGACCACCATCTGGCGGCCGCAGACCTCGCAGTACTCGTCGCTGAGCACGTCAGGCACCTTGAGCTTCACGCCGTCCATGGCCTTTTCGGCCTCCCCCATCTCCTTGCTGAAGCCGTCGTAAAAGCCGCCCAGCACCTGGCGCCAGTCGGCCTTGCCGTTTTCGATCTCGTCCAGCTCGCTCTCCATCTGGTTGGTGAACTTGAGATCCACGATGTCGGCAAAGTGCTCCTTCATCAGCCCCGTGACCACCTGGCCCAGAGGGGTGGGCTTGAGGTACTTGCCCTCCTTGATCACATAATCCCGCGCGGTGATGGCGGAGATGGTGGGCGCGTAGGTGGAAGGCCTGCCGATGCCCTTCTCCTCCATGGCGCGGATGAGGGTGGCCTCGGTATAGCGGGCGGGGGGCTGGGTAAACTGCTGCTCCTGCATCAGCTTTTCCAGATTGACCCGCTGCCCCTCCGCCAGGGAGGGCAGGGGGTTGGCCAGCTCATTGGTCTCCTCGTCCTTCGATTCCTCGTAAACGGCGGTAAAGCCCTTGAATTTGAGCTCGGAATAATTGGCGCGGAAGCTGTAGCCCGCGGCCGCCACGTCCACAGCCACGTTGTCATAGACGGCGTTTGCCATCTGGCAGGCGGTGAAGCGCCCCCAGATCAGCCGGTAGAGCCGGTACTGCTCCTGGGTCAGATCCTTGCGCACCAGCTCGGGGGTGAGGTTGACATCCGTGGGGCGGATGGCCTCGTGGGCGTCCTGGGCCCCGGCCTTGGTCTTGAAGCGGCGGGCCCTGGCGGGGCAGTATTCCGGGCCGTAGTGTTCGGTGATAAAGCTCCGGGCGGCGGTGAGCGCCTCCTCGGACAGGCGCAGGGAGTCGGTACGCATGTAGGTAATCAGGCCGATGCTGCCGTGGCCGCTGATCTCCACGCCCTCGTAGAGCTGCTGGGCAATGGACATGGTGCGCCGGGGCGTCATGCCCAGTCTGCGGGAGGCCTCCTGCTGCAGGGTGGAGGTGATGAAGGGGGGCGCGGGGGATTTCTGCTTCTCGCCGCGCTTGACGGAATCCACCACAAAGGGCGCCTCCCGGACGGCGGCGACCACCTTGTCCACCTCTTCCCTGCTGTGCAGCTCCTGCTTCTTCTCGCCCTTGCCGTGGAAGCGGGCGGTGAAGGCGGAGTCGGCCGTGCCGCAGTTGAGCCTCGCGTCCAGCAGCCAGTACTCCTGGGAGACAAAGCTCTCGATCTCCTCCTCCTTGTCCACCACCATCCGGGTGGCGACGGACTGGACCCGGCCCGCGCTCAGGCCCTTTTTGACCTTGCGCCACAGCAGCGGGGACAGCTCATAGCCCACGATGCGGTCCAGGATGCGGCGGGCCTGCTGGGCATCCACCAGATCCTGGTCGATGCTGCGGGGATTCTGGATGCTCTCGGTGACCACGCGCTTGGTGATCTCGTTGAAGGTCACGCGCTTGGCCTTGCTGTCGTCCAGCTCCAGCAGCTCCTTGAGGTGCCAGGAGATGGCCTCGCCCTCGCGGTCAGGGTCCGTGGCGAGATAGACGGTCCTGGCCTCCTTGGACTCCTTCTTCAGTTCGTTGATCAGATCCTTCTTGTCCCGCACGGGGATATACTGGGGTTCGAAGCCGTGCTCTATATCCACGCCCATCTTGCTCTTGGGCAGATCTCTCAGATGACCCATGGACGCGGTGACTTTATAGCCGCTGCCCAGGTATTTCTCGATGGTCTTCGCCTTGGCGGGCGACTCCACGATGACGAGATCCTTCGCTTTTGCCATGGTGCTTCCTCACTTTTTTGTTAGATTCAAGCTGATGCGACGGCCCGCCGAGCGGCGGACATAGCCCTTGATCTCCAGGATCGTGAGCTGGGAGAGCACCTTGGCGGCCGAAAGGCCCGTGCTCTCGATGATGTCGTCGATGTGGGTCTCGCCCCGATCGATGGCCGTGATGATCCGCAGCTGTTCTTCGCTCAGCTGCTTGAGCTGTTCATGCAAGTCAATATAGCCTGCGCTATTTGGCTTGTCAATCTCTTTTTTTGACGAATCGGGCATTTCTGCGCTCTCCGCGGGCCGCGCCGCGGGAACTGTCCGGGGCGGCTGCGGCTCCGGCGACGGCAGGGGCGAGCCCTCCGCACGGCGGATCGCGCCGGGGTAGAGGTCGGCAAAGTCCTCCATCACGTCCCAGCCGCAGGTGGCGGGGCGCGCGCCCTGCTTGATCAGGGCGATGGTGCCGGCGCTGTTTTCCGCGTCGGCATTGCCGGGGACGGCGAAGATCTCCCGCCCCTGCTCCAGGGCCTCCCGGGCAAAGAGCAGACTGCCGCTCTTCTCCGGCGCCTCCACCACGCAGACCGCGTGGGACAGGCCGGAGGAAATCCGGTTTCGCTCCCGGAAGAAGCGTCTGAGGGGTTCGGCGCCCGGCGGGTACTCGCTCACCAGCGCGCCGGAGGCCGCCACGTCCCGGCCGAGATCGCTCTCGCTGCCATGTCCCGCGCCCATCACGCCGATGCATCTGCCGCCCGCCAGCAGGCAGCCCCGGGCCGCGGCCCGATCCACGCCCTCGGTCAGGCCGGAGATCACGATTCCGCCGCATTTGGCGATCTCCCAGGCCAGGTTGGTGCCCATCTTGATGCCGTAGGGCGTGGCCTTTCGGGTGCCGATGACGGCCACGGAGGGGATGCTGTCCACATCCGGCAGCGTGCCCCTGACATAGAGCGCTACCGGCGGGGCATAGATATTCAGCAGGCGGCGGGGATAGGCCGCGTCCTGCATGGTGAGGATCGTGATCTGTTCCCGGGCGCAGCGCTCCAGGATCCGGTCCGCCGCGGCCAGATCCCGTTTTTCAAACAGGCGCGCTTCCGCCTGCGAGACGCCCGGCAGGGTCTCATATTCCCCGGGCGGCGCCAGAAACGCGCTCTCCGCGTCGCCGTAGCGGGCGATCAGCGCGGCGCGGGCGCCGGGGTTTGCCTGGCTGATGGAAGACAGCCAGACCCAATATCGGATGGAAGGCACTTTGAGCACCCGCCTTTCTCTCTATCTTGCCATCTCCCACAGGACGATGGCGCCGGCCAGGGCGGCGTTGAGGGACTCGCTCCCCTCCGCCATGGGGATGATCAGCTCTCCGTCGCAGAGGGAGAGCATTTCCCGGCTCAGGCCCCGGCCCTCGCTGCCGATGGCCACCACCGCGCGCCTGAGATCCAGGCTGCGGATATCCCGGGCCCGGTCCGAAAGGGCCGCGCCGTAGAGGGGCAGGCCGTTTTTTGCCGCCAGAGCCTTTGCCTCCGCCGGCTCCACACGCAGCACCGTCTCCCGAAACACGGCGCCCATGGCGGCCCGGGCCGTCTTGGGGCTGTACACGTCGGCACAAGCGCCGCAGAGCAGCACGGTTTTCACGCCCATGGCGGCAGCAGTGCGCAGGAGGGTGCCCACATTGCCGGGGTCCTGGACGTTCTCCAGCAGGATAGCCCTGTCAAACTCCGGCTCCGCCGCCGTTTCCGGCATGGCCACGGAGAAGACCGGCCCGGGGCTGTTCTTCATGGGGGAGACATAGTCGAAGAGATCCGCCGGGGCCGTAAACTGCGGCACGCCCGAGAGGGCGGGCAGCTCCTCCGCCGTCTCCTTCCAGAGCACGCAGCGGATCGCCGCCCCCTTGTCCAGAGCTTCCAGCAGCAGCTTTCTGCCGTCGCATACATATTCCCCCTCCGCCCGGCGGAGGGCGCCTTCCGCGGCCAGGGCGCGCAGCCGCTGCACGGTGGGGTTTTTTCTGGATGTGAGCCGTTGGTTCATAGGGCGTATTCTTCCCCGCATTTCCTACTATTATAATAAGCAGCTTTGACCGCAACTATAATACATAAGAAATCAGAACAAATCAAGAGGGGAAGAAAAAAAGCTGAACCGCCCGGGCAAAGCCCGGGCGGTTTTGTCAATCGGATCTGTTTTCAGGGGTTCAGTCCAGGGGGACGGAGGGCAGGCGGAGATCCTTCCATTTGTTCACCTCGCACTGGGAGTACAGGTTGTATCCCGCCGCGCGGGCCGTCCCGTCCGCGCAGAGGGCAATGGTGTTCTCCTCGCCGCAGCCGATCTCGATGATATTCTTCCAGTCGGACACATCGCACTGGCCGGAGCCGTTGTAGCCCACGGCCACCACCGTGCCGTCCGCCTTCAGGCCCACCGAGTGCTTCTTGCCGGCGGCCACGGAGACAATGTCCGTCCAGTCGGAGACGTTGCACTGCTTGTATGCGTTGTAGCCCGTGGCCACCACCGTGCCGTCAGACTTCACACCCAAAGTGTGATAGGTGCCGGCCGCGATGGCCACAATGTCCGTCCAGTCGGAGACGTTGCACTGGCCGTTGCTGTTGTAGCCCACGGCCACCACCGTGCCGTCGGACTTGAGGCCCACGGTGTGCTGGCCGCCCACGGCGATGGCCACGATATCCGTCCACTGGCCCACATCGCACTGGCCGGTTTTGTCATTGCCGCCGGCAATCACCGTGCCGTCCGCGCGCAGCGCCACGGTGATCTTGTCCCCCGCGGCAATGGACACCACGTTTTTCCAGTTGCTGACGGAGCGCTCACCCTTCTCGTTTGTGCCCTTGGACACCATTGTTCCGTCCGCCTTGAGGCCCACCGAGTGGTCATATCCGGCGGCGACAGCCACCAGGTCGCCCCAGCTGCTCAGGTTGATTTTATCGCGGATGAGGCTCCCCGTGGTGTAGACGGTTCCGTCCTCCTTCAGGCCGATCGAATGTTCGATGCTGATGCTGACGGTATTGCGCACCGCGGCCGCGCGCCAGAGCTCCTTCCCCAGCGTCTGCGCGTCGCGGTAGTCCCCCAGTTTGGTGAAGGCCAGCGCCGCAAAGGCGGTCTTGCCCTGCTCCCGCAGCGCCTCCGCCTCCCGGTAAGCCTGCTCCTCCGGGCTCAGGGCCTCGGCTGGCTCCGCAGTCGGCTCCGGTTCCGCGGCAGATTCGGGTTCTGCCGTCGGTTCAGACGCCGCGGGCTCCGCCTGGCTATCGGTCGTGGCAGGCTGCGCGGGCTCCTTCTCCAACACGGGGTTCTGGATCGCCGCAGGCTCCCAGGTGGAAGCGGGCTCCGCTTCGGCGATCACCGCGGGGGAGGCCGGCAGAGCCGTCTCCTTCTTTTTCAGCCGGGGAAGAAGCAGCAGCGCCAGCAGCGCGATGACCGCAAGCGGCACGCCGATTTTCACGGCCGCAGGCAGCGGCTTTTTCGCCGCGG
>JBGUNL010000198.1:0-38662 GCA_045117295.1 Candidatus Limivicinus sp. | reverse complement strand
GATCTCGGAGGCTTTTCCCTCCTTGATCTTGTGGTCAAAGCTCTGGATGATCATCTCGCACAGGCGCTTGCTGGCACCCATGATGTTGGTGGGATTGACGGCCTTGTCGGTGGAGATCAGGATGAAGAGGGCCGTGCCGTAGTCTCCGGCGGCCTTGGCCACGTTGTACGTGCCGAAGACGTTGTTCTTGATGGACTCGGCCGGGCTGTCCTCCATCAGGGGGACGTGCTTGTGGGCGGCGGCGTGGCAGACCACGGCGGGCCGGTATTCCGCAAAGAGATCGCGCACGCGGCGCTCATCCCGCACCGAACCGATCAGCACCACCAGATCCAGCTCCGGGTGCTTCCGCACCAGTTCCATCTGGATGTCATAGGCGTTGTTTTCGTAAATGTCAAAGATGATCAGACGGCCGGGCTGCATATCCGCCAGCTGGCGGCAGAGCTCACTGCCGATGGAGCCGCCGCCGCCCGTGACCAGCACGGTCTTGCCGCGGACCTTTTCGGAGATGGCGCTGTTGTCGGTGGATACCTGGGTGCGGCCGAGAAGATCCTCGATACTGACGGAGCGCACCTGCTGGAGCGTCACCTCGCCGTTGGCCAGCTGGCTGAGGGTGGGCAAGGTTTTCAGCGCGGTGCCGCAGGCGCTGCAGATCTCCAGGATCTCATTCCGGGTGGAGAGGGGGGCGGAGGGGATGCAGAAAATCACTTCCTCCACGTTGTACTTGCGCACGGCATCGGGGATCGCATTTCGATTGCCCACCACCTTGACCCCGCGGATGCGGGTGCCCTGCTTCCCGGGATCGTCGTCGATGAGACAGACGGGCTTGTTGCGGGAGTGGGGGTTTTCGTCAAATTCCCGCAGGGCCAGAGCCCCGGCGTTGCCGGCACCGATGATCATGGTCCGCTTGCGCACGATGTGATTGGCGCGCTGCTGGTGATCCTGGGTGGCGCGGCGGTAAAGGAACCGGGACGCCGACTCCAGCACGAAGAGCAGCAGGGCGAAGATAAAGGGGAAGCTGCGGGGGATAAAGCAGCGGAGCACAAGGGCGATGCTGTAATAAAAGGCAGCGGCGCAGACGCTGGCAAAGCCGATGTTCAGAAGCTCTTTTTCTCCGGCGTACTCCCAGCGGCTGCTGTAGAGCCGGAAAAACTTGAAGGCCAGCAGGGCGGCCAGTGTGGCCGGGATGGCGCAGAGGCGCAGCGTGTCGTAGACCCGGAGCTTGAACAGATCGCTCAGAACAAACTCAAAGCGGACCAGAAAAGCGGTGTATGCACAGATGTTGACCAGCAGGATATCGATCAGGACAAGAAGACCGGTGACCAGCAGATAGCGCCGGGCAGGTCTTTTGTTGTTCGTGTCTTTCATGTTGCCTCCAGTCGATTTCCGTCTCACAGACGTCAAATCGGAACCAGGTGTGCGGATGCGGGAGACGGCGGAGAAAACCGGCAGGCTCCCACAAGCGCTCAATTAAATAAAAGTATATCAAACTCAGACGGGAAATGCAAGTTTCTGTCCGCAGTCCAAAATGCGGTGCTTTCTGCCGCACCGCGAAGCTTTTCCAGAATATGAAAAAACTCAAAAAAAGGGCTTGCTTTTTCGTGAGCATTGTGCTAATATAATCGAGCGCAAGAGATCCGGGTGTAGCGCAGTTGGTAGCGTGCTTGAATGGGGTTCAAGAGGCCGGAAGTTCGAATCTTCTCACTCGGACCAACATTAGAGGTTGAAACTTGATTGTTTCAGCCTCTTTTGTTTTGCTTTGATAACTATTTGAATAGAATTGATTTTTGCCGTTTTTGAGGGTGTCAACACAAAGTGTCAACAAACCCGATTTTGGGGCGTTTTTTTCTCCGTTTTGCACATAAAAAAGCCGTTTCATTTAGGCGCTGCGGGACATGGTGTGCGATCTCCTTTCAATTATGCGGACAGCTTGCGCTGTGCGTTCTGCTTGGTATTCTCTGCCTTGATTACTGAAAGAGGAGGAGATCGGCGTACGCAATCCGGTTTTCGGAAATGAGGATAAAGTGTCGGGAGAAGTGAACCAATAATTGTCGGAAAACAATAAGCCAAAACAGATCTCGCCAACTGACATATTCGCGTCAGTTGGCGAGATCTGTTTTTTGTGATAGCGAAACAAGCAATTTTTGCCGCATCAGGGAAAAGGACGCGCCCCTTTGAGGAAACTGTACTACGAAGGGCGGCTCTCTGCGCGGCTGGCTGCGCGTGATTTAGCGATTGTTCACAAACATATTGATAAATTTATGTCAGCTTTGCCTATTTACTGGTCGATCCAAAAGTGATAATCTTCTAATTGGTAGTACCAAAAAAGTTATATATCATGTGGCTTAACCAAGCTTGACGGCGGTCCGCTCTCCTTTGACGGAGAATGAACATGGCGAGAGGAAAGGATAATGGAATGAAAACGATCAATGTAGCCGTTATCGGCGCAGGATGGTTTGGAGATGTTCACGCGGAGTGCTATGTGCGCGCACAGACCATGCTGAAGGACGTTCATGTCAACATGCATACCGTGGTAGACATCTATGAACCTGCCGCCATCCGGTGCAAGGAGAAATATGGTTTCCTCAAGTACAGCACAGACTGGCACGACGTCGTCGCCGATCCGGAGATCCATGTGGTCAGCGTCTGCACAGACAACAAGTTTCACAAGGAGATGGCGCTGGAGCTTTTGAAGGCGGGCAAGCATGTGTTCTGCGAAAAGCCGCTGGCCGATACGGCGGAGGACGCGGAGGAGATGACTCGGACGGCGGAGGAACTGGGCGCAACCAACATGGTGGATTTCCACTATCGGAAAATTCCCGCGCTGGCCGAGCTGCACCGGCTGATTCAGGAAGGGAGGCTGGGCCGGATCTACCACGTCAAGGGAATGTTCCTGCAGGACTTCGGTTTTGATTCACCGATGACCTGGCGGTTTAAGAAAGCAGAATCCGGCGGCGGCAGCATTGTGACCATGGGTTCCCATGTGATCGACGCGGTCCGGTATCTGGTGGGAGAAATCGACGAGGTTTCCTCCGTGGGGCAGACCTTTATTGAGACCCGCTATGACGCGAAGACGGGCGAGCCCGGCATCTGCGATGTGGACGACGCGATGACGGTGCTGCTGAAATTCAAAAACGGAGCGATCGGAATGCTGATGACCTCCTGGCTGTGTCACGGCTGCAGACACCATCAAGAGCTGGAGATCTACGGGGAGAAGGGCAGCGCCCGCTTCAACAGCGAACGGCTCAACGAGCTGGAACTGTGGCTGGACGAGCCGGGCGATCCGCTCAACGGGAAAAAGACGGTGTATATCGGACGAGACAATATTTACGGCGACCTGTTCAACCTGAAAACGGGCATGGGCGTCGGCGTAAAGGAGTCCATCACGATTCAGCTCAGGGATATGATCGAGGGCGTTGTCCGCGGCGAGTCGATCGCACCGACCTTTTATGACGGAATGAAAGCGGTCCGGGTGATGGAGGCGATCATCGAGGCCTCGGACGAGCACCGCTGGATCAAGATTGCAGACTGAGACAAAGCGGCCGCGCAGGACAAAGCGAACAAAGGAAAGGAAGTGTACGACATGTTATTTGAAGGAAAAACGGTTATTGTCACGGGCGCCGGCGCTGGAATGGGGCGGGCTGCCGCCAGGAGATTTGCGGAAGAAGGCGCGTCTCTTGTCGTAAACTCTCTGTCCGAATCGGCGGCCCGCGTGTGTGAGGAACTCAAAGCGGCGGGCTATCCGGCGGTTTTCGTCAAGGCGGACGTCTCGGATATGGACGGCGCTGAAAAAGTGATAGAGGCCGCGGTAAACAATTTCGGTGGGATCGACGTACTGGTAAACACGGCCGGCGTTGTGGCAAACGGAAGCGTGGAGGCCTGCGACGAGGAGACCTGGGATCATTCGATGAAGGTCAATGTCCGCAGCGTCTACTGCACCTCTCATCTGGCGCTGCCTTATCTGCGCAAAAGCAGGGGCGTGATCGTAAACATCACCTCTACGGTCGCCATCAAGGGCGTCGTCAACCGCGCGGTCTACAGCGCGTCGAAGGGCGCGATCCTCTCCCTGTCCAGATCGATGGCGGCGGAATACATCGGCGAGGGCGTGCGGGTCAACTGTGTCTGCCCCGGCACCGTGGAGACGGAATCCTTCCGCCGCAGAGTTGCGACAGCCGCGGATCCGGAGCAGGCGATGAAGGATTTTGTTTCACGTCAGCCCATGGGACGACTCGGTACCCCGGAAGAGCTGGCGGAGGCGATCCTGTTTGCCGCACGCCCGGACGTGAGCTTTATGAGCGGAGCAAACCTGGTCGTGGACGGCGGTATGACCATCTGACATTCGATCCATACGTGCTATAGAAAACGAATTGTTTGAAAGGAGAATAAGCATGAATCCCCTCATCATAACGGCAACCCCCAACAACTGCTGGCTGCATCCGGAAGTGGAATATCCGGTGACGGTAGAGGGCATCGCGGAAGAAGGCGCAAGATGCCGCGAAGCGGGCGCGTCGATCCTGCACACCCATTGCCTGGCAGACATCGGAGATGAATGCGGGACCAAGGGCGTCGGAAAATGGAAGGAAGTCATCGATGCTACCAGAGCGGCCAGCGACATTCTGGTCCAGTGCGGCATGTCCACGCTGACCCTGGCCCAGAGAATCGAGGCCTTTGAGGCAAAGGCGGACATGGTCTCCATCATTTTGAACCATCACGACGAGGACTTTGCCCTGTTCAGCAACGATGTTCTCCACCCCTATGACGAGCTGGTGGAGTATTCCCGGGCCTGCCGCCAGTACCGGGTCAAGCCGGAATTCGAGGTGTGGCACAGCGGCTCGATCTGGAATCTCAATCAGCTGATCGCCCAGGGCGAGGTGGACGGGCCGATCATCAACACGCTGTTCTTCGGCTGGCCGGGCGGAACGTGGTCTCCTCCCACGGTGGAAGAGTATCTCTACCGCCGGCGCATGATGCCGGATAACTGCCAGTGCGTGGTCTCCATCATGGGGAAAGAGCAGATCGATATCGCGGTGGCGGCGATCCGCAACGGTGACGGCGTCCGGATCGGGACGGAGGACTATCCGATCAACCAGCAGGGGAAGCTTTGCAATACGGCGGAACTGGTATATGAGATGGCGTGCATCTCCCGCAGCATCGGCCGCGAGGTGGCCACGCCCGAGCAGGCGAGGGAGATTCTGGGAATTTACGATTGATTGCCCCTGCGGCGGTCTTCGGTTTGCCGGGTGAAAGGGCCGGAGATGGAAAAGTGTCATCGAGAGGCAATTCTATGAGTGAATATTTAATTGAAATCAAACATGTGAGCAAACAGTTTCCGGGCGTTCTTGCACTGGATGACGTGAGCTTTACGCTCAAACCGGGCGAGGTGCATGTCCTTCTGGGGGAAAACGGGGCGGGGAAATCCACGTTGATCAAAATCCTCTCGGGCCTGTACCATCCTAGCTCCGGCGAGATCTACGTCGATGGGCAGCTGCAGCACTTCACAAACCCGAAAAGCGCGGAAAAGGCCGGGATTGCAACCATCTATCAGGAATTGAACCTCTGTGAGAATCTGACCGTGGCGGAGAATATCTTCATCGGGCGGCTGCCGAACAGGTTGGGAAAGGTGGACCGAAGGGCGCTGCAGGAGCAGGCGAAAGCCGCGCTGGCTGAGCTGAATCTCACCTACGACCCCAACATGGTGGTTTCCCAGATGGGCGTGGCGCAAAAGCAGATGGTGGAAATCACAAAGGCGGTCTCCCGTGAGACAAAGATCCTGATCATGGACGAGCCGACGGCGGTGCTGACGGAAAAGGAGATTGTGGAGCTTTTCAAGGTCATTCACATCCTGAAGGAAAAAGGCGTCGGCATCATCTATATCTCCCACCGGCTCCAGGAACTCCATGAGATCGGCGACCGCGTGACGGTTTTGCGTGACGGAAAATACATCAGGACGGTCAACATGCGGGAAACCACCGAGGACGACCTTGTGACCATGATGGTCGGCCGGGAGATCAAGGACAAGTTCCCGGCCCGCAGCTGCAAAATCGGAGACGTGGTCCTGCGGGCGGAGCATATCAGCACGGCGGACAAGGTCCGGGACGTCACGCTGGAGGTCAGGGCCGGGGAGATCGTCGGGATTGCGGGACTGGTAGGCAGCGGCCGTACGGAATTTGCAAGGGCGATCTTCGGTGCGGATCCCCGGACAGCGGGAAGAATCCTGATCGACGGGAAAGAAGTCAATATCCGTTCGCCGCTGGACGCCATCCAAAACGGTATGGGCTTTGTGACTGAGGAACGGAAAAAAGACGGGCTGGTCCTGATTCTTCCCGTGGAAGAAAACATTGCGCTGGCATCGAGAAAGCAAAACAGTGTGGGACTGCTTGCCAACCTGAAAAAACAAAAAGCGACGGCAGAGGAATATGTAGAGCACATTCGCATCAAGACGCCGTCCATTCGACAGCTCGCAGAAAACCTCAGCGGCGGGAACCAGCAGAAAGTTGTTCTCGCGAAGTGGCTGAGCGCGAAAGCCAGGATCATCATCTTTGATGAGCCGACCAGAGGCATCGACGTCGGCGCAAAGGCCGAAGTGTACCATCTGATGAACCAACTGCTGGAGGAGGGCGTGTGTATCATCATGATCTCCTCCGAACTGCCAGAGATCATCGGGATGAGCGACAGGGTCGTGATCATGCGCGACGGGGCGATTGGCGGCGAGCTTGGGAAAGAGGAATTCGACCAGAAAAGAATGCTGGCGATCATGCTGAAATCCGAAGAGGACTAATCCAACATCAGGAGGCAGAAATGCAAAAGGAAACGCTTTTAACAAAGAAGAAAATCAACATCAACAATGCGTTGCTTCCGGTTGCCGCCATTCTTCTCTGCATCATCTTTCAGTCCGGTAACTCGAATTTTTTCACCATCAAAAACTGGACCAACATCGGCAGACAGCAGGCAGCGCTGTTGATCGCGGCCGTAGGGCAGACCTTCGTGGTGCTGACCGGCTGCATTGACCTTTCCATCGGCTCGATGGTGGGCTTCATCTCCGTCGTGACGGCGGATGTGGCGATCCGCTCCGGCTTTCCCGCGGCGCTCGCCGTGGCCATCGGCATCGGGGTTGTGGTGGGCGTCTGCCAGGGCTTCCTGGTGGCAAAGATCAATATCCCGGCGTTTATTGTGGGCCTCGGCTTTATGAACATTCTCCGGGGGGCGGCCTATCTCTACTGCAACGGCATGCCGATCAGCGGGCTGCCGCAGATCTATTCCGACCTTGGCGCCAACTCCTTTATGGGACTTCCGATCCCGTTGTTGGTGGCGATCGTATTCATGTTTATCGGATGGGCGATCCTGCGGTATATGACGATCGGGCGCAATGTCTATGCGGTCGGCGGAAACGAGGAAGCGGCGCGCCTAGCCGGCATCAACGTGGTTGGGGTACGCGTCTTCGTTTACATCGTCAGCGGCATTCTGGCGGCGATGGCCGGCGTGCTGATGACCGCGCGTGTCGCGGTCGGACAGTGCACGCTGGGCGAGGGACTCCAGATGCAGGCGGTAGCCGCCGCGGTCATCGGCGGAACCAGTATGCGGGGCGGTCAGGGCAACTGCCTGAAGACCTTCCTGGGCGTTCTTGTCATGGCCATCATCAGCAACGGCCTGAACCTCCTGCGCGTCTCCTCTTACACCCAGACCGTTGTCAACGGCGCAATCATTATCCTGGCCGTCGCTATCGACGTGCTGGGCAAGAAGCGGAAAACCTGACGGGCATTCATGGTCATCGACCATAAAAAAATAAATGAAAAGGAGCGAAAACAATGAAAAAGATTCTCGCAATTCTTCTCTGCGCGGTCATGGTTCTGTCCGTGGCGGCATGCGGAGGCGCGGCAAGCGCACCTGCGGCAACGGCGCAGCCCGCCGCACAGCCCGCAGCGGAGCCGGCGCCCGCCGAAGAAGCTGCAGCCGCTGTGGACGCGGCCGTAGAGGCCTTTGACCCCTATTATTTCTCCCAGCTGAAGGAAGGCTTCAGCAACGACTCGCCCCCCGCCAACGCGGCCAAGGAGCGCTACACCATCGGCGTTCTGCTCCCGATGCTGAGCAATGCCCACTTCACCGCCATGGCTTACGGCTTCCAGTCCGAGGCTGAGGCGCTGGGCGTGGACGTGATCATCTGGGACTGCGGCGGCTACGCTTATTTTGACAAGCAGGTCTCCCAGATGGAGGATTTGATCTCCATGGGCGTGGATGCGATCGTCCTGATCGCGGCGGATGCGGACGCCTGCGTTGCCACCATCGACAAGGCATTTGAGGCCGGGATTCCCGTGGTGAATGTCAACGTCATGGCCAACAACGACAAGGTCCTGCGCATTCGCTCCAACGACACCGACATCGGCGAGATCGAGGCGGAGCGCATCGCCCAGCTGCTGGGCGGCAAGGGCAATGTTCTGATGGTCCGCGGCACCGCCGGCACCTCCTGGGCGATCGGGCGCGGCGACGGCTTCATCAACTACATGGCGAAGAACTACCCCGACATCAAGATTCTTGCCGAGCTCTGGTGCGCCAACGAGGTTGACGCTGCCATGCAGCAGGTGGAAGACGCCATTATGGCCTACGGCGATGAGATCCAGGCGGTTTACGCCCCCGGCGAGAACACCATCAAGGGCGCGGTCCTGGCGCTGAAGGCGGCCGGCATGAACAATGTATTCGCCGTCTCCTGCGACCCGGCGGACGATACGGTGGCCATGCTGAAGGAGGGCTCCGTGAACGCCTCCGTGGTGCAGTACTCCTGCGGCCTCGGCATGTGGGGCCTCCGCGCGGCAGTCAATATCCTCAACGGCGATGCGGCAGAGCTGTATCAGGTCTACTACACGACGCTGAACGTTGTGGACACCGATACGGTCGATGATTTTGATTTCGTCGGCATCTCCAAAGCGCCCGCGGGCTGGACGCTTGAGCAGTAAATCCTCAGCAAAGCTTGTGTGCTGGCTGGCTCTTTCAACGTCGAGCCAGCCAGCTTTTTGAAAGGGGACGCTTATGTGGAATTACTATTCCCCACACAAAATACTTTTCGGCGAGGGCGCGGTCTCGAAGCTCCCGACCCTGCTGGAGGAGGCCGGGTATGAGAGAGTGGTGCTCTTTTCCCGGAACCCGGCCAGACTTTCCGAGACAGCCCGGCGGGCCGTGGAGGCAGCCGGGGGGAGGTTTGTGGAGCGGATCGAGGGCATCGCCCCCGAACCGGACACGCGGGATATCGCGGCGACAGCCGAGCGGCTCCGGAGTATTCCCTTCGACGCGGCGGTCGCCATCGGCGGCGGCAGTGTGATCGACACGGCCAAAGCGGTCGCTGCGGTCTGCGCAAACGGATGCGGGATCGAAGACCTTGTGGAGGGGCGGACCGGTTTTCACGCGGCCATCCCGCTGATCGCCGTCCCGACCACCAGCGGGACCGGGAGCGAGGTGACGAGGGCTGCCGCGCTCACCCACAACGGGAACAAGCAGCCCATCTTTGACGACACGCTCTACCCCGCAATCTCCCTGATCGATCCGGAACTGACCTACAGCTGCCCGGCGTCTGTGACGGCGAGCTGCGGCTTCGATGTGCTGTCCCATGCCGCGGAATCCCTGATGCACCGGCAGGCAAATCCGGTGTCCGAGAGCCTGGCCAAGGAGGCGATCCGCCGCTGCCTTGCCGGGTTGGAGCGCTGCTGTGCAGACCCGTGTGACCGTGAGGCCAGACGATTCATGAGCGAGGCATCGATGCTGGCGGGGATGGCGATCGCGGCCAGCGGCTGCACCGCGTCCCACGCCTGCTCCTATCTGCTCTCCTCGCAGTACCGCATTCCGCACGGCGAGGCCTGCGCGTTTACCCTGGATAAGCTGATCAGGCTTTGTCTCAGGCACGACGGCAGACTTCACGCCGTCGCCTCTGAGCTCGGAATGGCGGATGGCTGGACGCTGGCGGATCGGGTCGAGAACCTGAAAGCGGCGGTGGGCCTGCGGAAAACCCTGGCCGAAATGGGAATTCCGGAGGAGGATAGAGGGCGTCTCATTGAAGCCGGATATACCTCGAAGGTTCTGAAAAATCACTATTTTGAGATCACCAGGGCGGATGTGGAGTATCTGTTTGAAAAATAGGGCTTCTGTAAACGGCCAGAGAAAGAGGGGGAAACCAGACTGTGTTACATGAGACGATGGAAAGAATCGGCAGCAGCGGGATCATCCCTGTTGCTGTGATCGAGCAGGCACAAAACGCGGTGCCTCTCGGAAACGCTCTCCTGCAGGGCGGCATGGAGGCGGTGGAGATCACCTTCCGCACAGCCGCCGCGGAAGAGGCGATCAGGAGGACAAGCGCCGAATGCCCGACGCTGCTCGTCGGCGCCGGGACGGTGATCAATCTGGAGCAGTGTCGGACGGCGGTCCGCGCGGGGGCGGGATTTATTGTGTCGCCGGGGTTCGACGAGGCGACCGTGGACTACTGTCTGGAACACGGGATCCCGGTGATGCCGGGCTGTGTGACGCCGTCAGAGATCATGAGAGCCCTGGCCAAGGGGCTGGACATTATCAAGTTTTTCCCGGCGAATATCTATGGCGGCCTTGCAGCGATGAAGGCCCTGGCGGGGCCGTTCGGACAGGTGAAGTTCATCCCCACCGGCGGCGTCGGGCCGGACAATTTGGCGTCGTATCTGTCGTCGCCGATCATCTACGCGGTCGGTGGAAGCTGGCTGTGCAGCAAAAAGGATATCAGCAGCAAAAACTTTAATTATATCACAAAGCTGTGTCTGGAAGCCAGGGAAATCGCGTTGAAGCGATGACGGGCCGGGACCGTATGTGTGTTCGGCGGTTTTGCGGCCGTCTGCTGGAGAAATGGAAAGGGGAACGAGAGTCATGCGTGTTCTGACCTTTGGGGAAATTATGCTGCGTCTGCGCGCGCCGGGGCAGGAACGGCTCTTCCAGAGCAATCTGCTGGAGGCGACCTTCGGCGGCGGAGAAGCAAATGTGGCGGTGTCGCTTGCCAATTACGGGATGGAGGCAGAATTTTTCACCGTCCTTCCGGCCAACCCGATCGGAGACGCCTGTGTTGCCGAACTCCGGAAATTTGGCGTCGGCACCGGAAAGATCCAGCGCGGAAAAGGGAGAATGGGGATCTACTATCTGGAAAGCGGGGCAAATCAGCTGCCCAGCAAGGTGGTTTACGACCGGGAGTATTCCGCGATCGCCCTGGCGAAAAAGGAAGATGTGAACTGGGACGCGCTCCTGGCGGGAGTGGACTGGTTCCATATTACCGGCATTACGCCCGCGATTTCCGAGAGTGCGATGGAACTCTCTATCGAGGCGGTCAAGGCCGCCAAAGAGCGGCAACTCATCGTGAGCTGCGATCTCAATTACCGAAAGAATCTTTGGAAGTATGGGAAGAAAGCCAGCGAAGTCATGCGCATCCTCGCCGGCTATATCGATGTGGCAGTCGCCAATGAGGAGGACGTCCAGAAATCGCTGGGCATCGAAGCGGATGTGGCTGTGGAGAGCGGAGAGCTGGACCGGGAGAAGTACCGCGTGCTGAGCGACAAGGTGCTGGCCGCGTATCCCAACATGAAAATGATCGCCATCACCCTCCGCGAGAGCCACAGCGCGGACTGGAACGGCTGGTCGGCTTGCTTAAACGACAGAAATGGCTTCTACCTTTCCAGAAAGTATGAGATCCGCGACATCGTCGACCGGGTCGGCGGCGGGGACAGCTTCGCAGGCGGACTCATCTATGGGCTGAATACGTATGAGGACAGACAGCAGGCACTCGAATTTGCAGTTGCCGCGTCCTGCCTCAAGCACTCGATCCTCGGCGACTTCAACCGCGTGGGCGTGGACGATGTGCGCAAGCTCATGGGCGGCGACGGAAGCGGAAGAGTCCAGAGATAGTGGGAAAAAGCGAGCGTCCGGAGAGAGAACATGAAAGCTGTTTTTGATCAGGTGCTTGTGCTGATCCTGTTCTTCGCACTCGGGTGGTTTCTCACAGGCAGGGGGAAAATCCGGGACGAACAGGCAGGCGCTCTGTCGGCGAGCGTGGTCTATGTGTTTCTCCCCTGTACCATGCTGCGCACGTTCGCCGCAAACTGTACGGTCGCATATCTGCGCGAGCGCTATGCCATGCTGCTGGTCGGCGCGGGGGTGATCCTGCTGTTGATCCCGGGCGCGATGTTCGTCTCCCGAAGGCTGAGCCGCGACCGCTACACCCAGGGGATTTTTGAGTATATCCTCGTCAGTCCGAGCTATGCCTATATCGGGTATGAGCTGTGCAGGACACTTTTCGGCGAGGCGCACCTGATGGACATGATGGTATTTACCATTCCGGCGAGCATCCTTTATACCTATTCGATCGGCTACTGCAGGATCATGGATAAGCCGATCAGCCTGAAATATCTGATGAATCCGATCATCTGGGCAATCTGCGCCGGGGCGTGCATCGGTGTGGCCGGCATCAAGCTGCCGGGCGCGGCCGTCATTCTGCTGGACAAGGCGGCGGGGTGCACGGGCCCGGTGGGTATGCTGGCCGCCGGGACCGCCATGGCCCGCTATCGCGTGAGGGAAATCCCCCAAGACAAAATGAGCGGGATCCTGGTGGCGTTTCGCCTGGTGTTCATCCCGGCGCTTGCGGCGCTTGTCCTCAGAGCGGCGGGGCTGCGGGACTATGTGCTTCCGGCGGTGATGATGCTCTCCACGCCGGTCGGGACAAACGCGGTCATCTTTCCCAGAATGATTGGCGGGGAGTGCAGATCGGCTGCATCCGCCCTGCTGCTGAGCCACATTTTTTGCCTGCTGACCATCCCCGTGATGGTGACCGTCTTCTGCTGACAGAAGGTGGAAACGATTAGAAAAGAGGAACAACGTGTTTCCGATTGCTTATCATACATTTGAAACCCTGGAAGAGGTACTCCGCTTCATTGGGGAGGAGGACGACTATCGCCTGATTGCCGGCGGGACAGATCTGATGGTCCGATACAGAGCGGGAAAAGAGCGGGCCGGCAAGCTGGTGAATCTTCTGATCCCGGAACTGACGGGAGTCAGGGAGACGCCGACGGAATTTATCGTGGGCGCGTCAACCTCCCTGACGAGCCTTGCCGACGCGTTTCGGTCGCTGGGAGAGCCCTTTTCCATGCTGTGCGCGGCGGCGGAGAGCATCGGCTCCTGCCAGACAAGAAACCTCGGCACGGTGGGCGGCAATCTCTGCACCGGTAATGCAAGCTCCGACATGGCGACGGCACTGCTCGCGGCCGACACCCGGCTGACCATCTGCAGCCGCGGCGGAGAGCGGGAGCTTCCGCTGGAGAAATTCTTTGTCAGAAACCGGGTCGTGAACCTGGACCGCGGCGAACTGCTCAAGGAAATCCGAATTCCCAAGCCGTCGGCATTCCGGACCGCTGCCGATTTCAGAAAGCTGGGCAAGCGGAAGGGCCATGTCATTGCAACGCTGAATCTGGCGGTTGTACTGGAGCTGGATGACGGAGGATTGATCCGGAAGGTGAGGCTGGCGGGGGGAACGCTGGCCCCGCGACCGATCCGGTTTTATGAAAGTGAGAAGCTGCTTGCCGGCTGCCCGGCGGAGGGACCGGAGCTGCTGCGCGCGCTGGAACAGGTCCGCGCCTGCCTGCTCACGGAGATCGAGCCGCGGGATTCGCTGAGGGGCTCCCGGGAGTATCGGATGCGGACGGCACCCGCGCTGCTCTCCGATATGATCCTGGAGACCTGCGGAAGAGGAGGTGCGGAGTGAGAATTCACTTTACCTTAAACGGAGAAAAGACAAGCGCCGAACTATCCGACGGCGTCACCCTGCTTGAGTTTCTGAGGGACGATATGCGCATCCGCTCGGTCAAAAGCGGATGTGAAAACGCGGAGTGCGGCGCCTGCACGGTCCTGGTGGACGGTCTGGCGGTCAATGCCTGTATCTATCTTGCCGCGCGCGTCGACGGGAAACAGGTGACGACGCTGGAGGGTGTCGGCGGCCCGGAGAACATGCACCCGCTGCAAAAGGCGTTCATGGAACATGGGGCACTCCAGTGCGGGTTTTGCGGGTCCGGGATGATTCTGTCTGCCCTGTCCCTGCTGCAGAACAACAAAAACCCCACGCCGGAGGAAATCCGCGAGGGGATCGCCGGAAACCTCTGCCGCTGTTCGGGATATGTGAAGATCGAAGAAGCGATCTTGGATGCGGCGGGCAAGCTGCGGGAGGCTGCTGCAAATGAGAGAGACTGAAACTGTCGGGAAAAGCATGCCGCGGGCGGACGCGGCGCTGCAGGTCACGGGCCGGCTCCGCTATGGCGACGATCTGTACAGGGAAAACATGCTCTTTGCCGCGGCCAGATACAGCGACTATATGCACGCGCGGATCCTGGCGGTCCGCACTGAACGGGCGGAACAGATGCCCGGCGTCAGGGCAGTGATCACGGCAAAGGATATTCCGGTCAATCTCAACGGCAGCGGTATCTATGGCGTTCTCGACCAGCCGGTGCTGGCGGATAAAAAGGTCTGTTATCGAGGGGACGCCATCGCGGTCGTGGCCGCGGAGACAAGGGACCAGGCCAAAGCGGCGGCAGCTGCGATCGAGGTGGAATACGAACCGCTCCGCGCAGTGACCACCGCCGCGGAGGCCATGGCCCCGGATGCCCCGGTTCTGCACCCCGAGTGGTTTGACAGCAACGTCACCCACCATCTTGTGATCCGCTCCGGCGATACTTCCGCGCATATGTTTGACGACTGCTGGCTGGTGGAGGAACAAACCTATCGCACGCAGAAGGTGGACCATGCGCCGATAGAGCCGCATGTGGCTCTGGCGGAGATCATGGAGGACGGACAACTGGTGATCACGACCTCCACCTCCAGACCCTTTAACTATATCGGGGTGCTGACGAATATCCTGCAGCTCCCGGCGACAAAGCTCCGCATCCGCTCTCCCGCGGTCGGTGGCGCGTTCGGAGGAAAGAACGAGATCACGCTGGAGCCCTGGGTCGCCGTACTGGCACAGAAAACGGGGAGACCGGTGAAAATGACCTTCAGCCGGGAGGAGGAGCTGAGCACCTCCACCATACGGCACGCCTATGAGATGACCTACCGGACTGGGGTCTCCAGGGAGGGAAAGCTGCTGGCCAACGAAGTAACCATTCTGGCGGATTCCGGCGCGTATCTCGGTCTCGGAAAATCAACGCTGCTCAAGGCAATTGTACACGCCTGCGGCCCCTACACGGTACCGAATGTGAAGGCGGATGCGTATCTGGTGTATACCAATTCTCTGGTTGGGAGCTCCATGCGCGGCATGGGGGTGCCCCAGGTGTGCTTTGCCATGGAAAGTCAACTGGATCGATTGGCGCGGAAGCTGTCGATTACGCCGGAGGAGATCCGCCGTATCAACCTTTTCGGAGAATACGGACAGATGCCGAACGGCCAGATCAGCTCCAGCGCGGGAGCGAGGAAAAGCTATGAGCGGGCGTGGGAGATTTTCCGCGACGAGAGCAGATGGAGGCCGGGGCCATGAGTGAGAAAAGACGGGGGATCGGCGTTGCCAATGTTATCTATCCGATGGACGCTGCAAACCAGTCCAGCGCAACAGCGGTTTTCGTGAAGATCAATCACGACGGGTCTGCGTATCTCTATACCGGCGCCACCGATCTGGGCCAGGGCTCGAACACAGTGCTGATGCAGATCGCGTCGGAGACGACGGGGATCCCGATGGACATGCTCCGGGTTATCAGTTCGGACACGGAGCTGACCCCCTATGACGAGGGGACGGGCGCGTCCCGGTCCACCTATATTGTGGGCAACGCGGTCAAGGCTGCGTGCGAGGAGGCGATGGCGGAGATTTTTCGCTCCGCCGCATGGCACTTTCACTTCGCTGATCCGGGCAAGTTCTATGCAGAAAACGGCGTTGTGTACCTGAAGGGGTTTCCGGAAAAATCCATTTCCATCGCGCAGGCCGCCTGGATCAGCGAGCGGGAGCGCGGCTTTTCGCCGGTGGGGAAAGCCACGTTCGGCACGCTGTCGGATGACGGGAATGCAGAGAACGGCCACTGCCGGAACTTCGAGAAGCACGTCTTCGGGACCCATATCTGCGAAGTTGAGGTGGATATGGCGACCGGGGAAGTGGACGTGCTGCGCTATGTCGCAGTGCATGATTGCGGAAAAGCGGTCAATCCGATGCTGCTTACCGGCCAGATTGAGGGCGGGATCGCCATGGGACTGGGGCAGGCGCTGTTTGAGAATCTGCGGGAGGACACTGAGACGGGCAGACTTCTCAACAACTCCTTTACGGATTACCTGCTGCCGACGAGCATGGATATGCCGAGGCAGCTGATAACGGACTATACGGAGACCCTCGATCCGGACGCTCCCTTTGGAGCGCTCGGAATCGGCGAGGCGACACCCTGCCCGGTGCTCCCGGCCATTGCAAACGCCGTTTATGATGCGATCGGCGTTCAGATCTGTCACCTTCCCCTGGAGCCTGAAACGGTGCTCCGGGCAATTGCAGAAAAACTGTCGAATAAATAAATCCCGTATTGTAATTTGCCCTTTTTTGGTATATTCTAAATTTCATCCCGCATAAAGTTGCAACAATTTGTGTGGGATAACAGGGGAGGAGGCAAAACATGGCTAGAAACAACGGAAGCGAAGGTCAGAGTCAGACCGACAGAGCGCTGACAATGATACTCAAGTACATCAAGGACAATGACCTGCAGGCAGGGGACAGACTTCCCTCAGAGCGGGAGATGTCTGAACTGTTTTCCGTGGGCAGACAGGCCCTGCGCGAAGCAATACGGGTCTTGTGCATGATGAACATCCTTGAGGTACATAAGCAGGGCGGAACCTTCGTATCCAGTTATGACAGAAACTCCAGATATGATCTGTTTAAGTTCTTCCTCCAATCGGGCCGCATCAGCATGGCGGAAATCTTTGAGGCCCGTCTGATCATGGAGACGGAATGCATTTCGCTTGCGGTGGAAAACATCACAGAAGAGCAGCTGGCCACGATCCGCAACAGCATCTCCAATGTGGATATTGACGACCTGGAGGGTTTTGCGGAAGCGGATCGAATCCTCCACAATACCATCTACGCGGCGACCGGGAACCGAGCCATGGAACTTTTGATGCAGACGGTAAAGATGTGGACGGTTGTCAGCCAAGGTGTGACAAACAGTTATCGCGAGGTGAGAGAACTGGTGCAGAAGGATCATCTGATGATCCTGGAGGGGCTGAGCACCCGCAATCGAGAGCTGTGCCGCGAGGCTATGAGAAAGCACATGATGCATCTTGACCAGGTGCATTATGTGAGCGACACTGTGGTGCGCGAAAAACTGGCAAAGCTTTTGGAGCAGTAAAGGCCCGGAAGCCGCGCTGCAACCGCACGCGAAAAATGGCACTTCATACCATAGAAGAACACGCCCGGAGAACTGAAACAGTCTCCGGGCGCGTTCTTCTGTTTTGCTGTGGCTGTGATTGCGGATGTATTCAGCGCCCTGCCGTCCGGCACCGCTGTCGGCCCACCATCAGCGGAGGGGACAGGCCGGACGATACCGGTATCTGCGTGATTCTGATCGACCCGGCCCATTTCATGGGCATGGACGCCTTCCGCACCTCTGTGGACACCTGGCTGCGAGGGTGTAAGCTCTGAAAAGTTTCGATTCGATCAAGGTTGTGCACTGGCCTCTTTTGACTCAAAAAACTGTTCCAGCCAGGTATTCCAGTCAGGGTTTTTCCGACTGTAAATTTGACTGGAAGAAGGAAAAACACAATGGACTGAGTGTAAGCTTCTTCTTATCCCGGTCAAAGTATTCGACAACGCTATCGGATAAGTGCTTGTAAAAAGAAATGCTTGTCGGCTTGTGGCTGCCATCCATGACATGCTGAGCCCACCAAATATCACGCACGAAAGCGGCAACTAGAATTTTTTCTTCTGTATGCTCAGCGGCTGGAAGAGGGAGGGCTATGAATAGAAAAGGTCTGATCCCGAAAGATCAGACCTTTTGAACTATGAAATATTGGGAATCCACTCAAGCGTAAATCAAATCCCGATGGATGACTTCAGTCACCCGGTCCTGGATGCTGTTCATCCGCCGCGCCCATTCCAGCTGGTTTTCTGCCTTGAGCTGTTCTGTGACGCCTTCGGCAGCTGCATACTGCTTCGTCAACAGGGTAAACATCTCCTGAGCCTGCCAGTCGACCTCCGCCAGATAGGCGGGCAGCCTGCCGGTGGTTAGGAGGTTTACATAACAAATCCGTCTGTGCTGGCGTAGGTATCTCAGATGCCGCTGGCCCCAGGGGCCGATGATGAATTCATCTTCGCTCACAGCCAGATCGGGGAGCCGATAGTCTCCGACCTCAGAATAGCCGCCGCCGATTTCTTCATAGATTGTTTGCTTCATAATCAACGCCTCTTTTGTACTTTCATTGTACAGGGGAGGCGTCTTCCTGTCGAATGTGCAGGCTAGGAAAAAAGAATGCAAGCCTCTTTTGTGTCATTTCTTGACCTTTTTAAGGAACTTCAAAAAATGCTTCTTCGTTGAGTGTCAACAAATAGGATGAATCCCGCTCAAATTCTGCAATTTGTAGAAAAACGAGCGGGACTTAGTTTTGTGATTCGGAATAATAGTCTGCGCTGTTGAGCTCAAGTATTATAGCTTCAAGGCCTGATACAAAGTGCGAACCAAAAAGGTTTGAGCAAACTAAAAGAGATTCGTATTTGCTGAGCCTATTCCAGGCAACGCTTCGTTCATGCTGCCGGTACGGTAGCCGCTCAGGTCCATGGTCACCCAGGCAAAGCCGAAGGAGCGGAGGGCCGTTATGACCTTTTCACGCATCAGGAGGAGACGGGCAAGCTCCTCCGATCCCACCTCGATGCGGGCAAGCTGTCCATGGACGCGAACACGCACTTGCTGAAAGCCTGTGTCCAAAAGCAGCTGTTCAGCCTTGTCCACCATGGTGAGGCGCTCCTCGCTGATAGTCTCTCCATAGACAAAGCGGGAGGAGAGGCAGGCAAAGCTCTGCTTATTCCAGGTGGAGAGCCCAAGCTCCCGGGAGAGCTTGCGGATCTCCGCCTTGCTGAGCCCCATATGCCGCAGGGGGCTCAGTACGCCAAGTTCCTTGACTGCGATGAGACCGGGGCGGTAGTCTCCGTTGTCATCGGTGTTCGAGCCCTCCGCCACGGCGTTCAGCCCTTCCCGGCGCGCGATGTCCCAGATCTTCTCAAAGAGCTCTCGCTTGCAGAGATAGCAGCGGTTTTTGGGGTTGTGGCGGAAGCCCTCGATCTCCAGCTCCTCGGAGCGCACCACGATATGCCGGATGCCGGCAGCCTCGCAGAAACCCTTCGCCTCGTTCAGCTCCCGTTCCGGGAAGGAGCAGGAGCTGGCTGTCACGGCGATGCACTTGTCACCCAGCGTATCATGGGCCACCTTCAGCAAAAAGGTGGAGTCTACCCCGCCGGAAAAGGCCACGGCCAGACTGCTCTGCGCTAGGAGATAGGACTTCAGTTGTTTCAGTTTCTCTTGCATCTTGATCACGATATCCTTTCCTGTGTTTTGGTTTGCCTGAAAGAGAGTAAGTGCAGTATAAGAAGATAAACCAATTAAATTAATAGGTAAAATGGCAAAAACCAATCCGCCTGTCGGGCGCGGAGAGCTCCCGCCCCTTCGGCGGATTGTTTTTTTTATTCGGCGTTGCCCAGCATGGCCCGTACGGCATTCATGCGGGGGAAATCCTTGGCACCGGTGCCGAAGCCGACAGCCTGGGCTTCCATGACCGGCAATGTGCAGAAACGGGTGACAAAATGTCGAAGCAGCGCGGCCCCTGTCGGTGTGCAGAGCTCACTTTTGATCTCGCTTTCATACCAGGGGAGCCCTCTCAGGAGGCGCTCGGTCGCCGGGGCAGGGACAGGAAGAACGCCGTGGGCGCATGTGACCGTGCCGCCGCCCACATTGACCGCAGAGGCCAGAATCTGCGCGGGGGAGAGGGCTTCCATCAACAGGCACACGGCAAGCACATCGGCAACTGCGTCGATGCTGCCCACCTCGTGAAAGTGGATGTTTTCCAGGGAAGCGCCGTGGACGTCGGCCTCCGCCGCGGCGATGAGATCATAGACCCGCAGTGCGTCGGCATGGACTTTTTCGGAGACCGGGGCAGCGGCGAGAAAGTCACGGATCTCGCGGATGCTGGTGTGGTGATGGTGATGGTGCAGCTCCTTGCCCTCCTCATCGCCCTGGATGACGACGCGGATGTGTGTCCCTTCAACGCCGCACTTGACATCCGGGACGGCGTTCATTTCCGCCCTGCCGGACAGGATCCGGTTGAGCTGCTGAAGAATACGCTCCCCGTCGGGGCAGAGCTCATAGAGCGCGCCTGCCAACATATCCCCGGCGGCGCCCATGCCGCAGTCCAGATACAGTGTTTTCATACAGCCGCCTTCCCTCAGTCCAGATGGTTGATCATGCTTGCCATATAGCCGGCTCCAAATCCGTTATCGATGTTCACCACGGAGACCCCGCTGGCGCAGGAGTTGAGCATGCTCAAAAGCGCCGCCACGCCGCCAAGACTGGCCCCATAGCCCACGCTGGTGGGCACCGCGATCACCGGGCAGTCGGCAAGGCCTCCGATGACCGAGGGCAGCGCCCCCTCCATCCCGGCCACAGCCACGATGCACCTTGCGGACATGATGGTCTCCATATTGCCCAGGAGCCTGTGGATGCCGGAGACGCCCACGTCGTACAGGCGCACCACCTCGTTGCCCAAGGCCTCCGCCGTGACGGCGGCCTCCTCGGCCACGGGGATATCGCTGGTGCCGCCGGTGGCCACCACGATCCTGCCCTTGCCGGTGGGGGCGGGCAACTCACCCACAAGCCCGGTCCGGGACAGGGGGTTGTAATCCAGCGGCAGCTCGGCGGCGACATAGTCCGCCGCTTCCTGGGTCAGGCGCGTGATGAGCACGGTCTTCTGGCCGTTTTCCCGCATGGCCTTCGCGATGCCGAGGATGTGCTCCTTGGTCTTGCCGGAGCCGTAGATCACCTCCGGCACGCCCTGCCGGATGCCCCGGTGGAAATCCACCTTGGCGTATTCCCCGATCTCCTGAAAGGGCTGCATTTTGAGCTTAAGCGCCGCATCCTCCGGGCTGACGCTCCCGTCCGCCACGGCCTGCAGCAGCTTTGTCATTTCGATTTTGTCCACGAAGTCATCCTCCAATCGGAATGAATTTCAGGGAACTTATTTTGTATAGGAGAAGAAGCCGCAGCCGGTCTTACGGCCGAGCTTGCCGGCGTTCACCATCTTGCGCAGAGTCGCGCTGGCCCGGTATTTGGAATCATGCGTTTCGGCAAAGAGCGTATCCATGATGGCAAGACACACATCCAGTCCGATCAGATCGCCCAAGGCGAGCGGGCCGATGGGGTGGTTTGCGCCCAGCGTCATGGCGCGGTCGATGTCCGCGGCGGAGGCGACGCCGGCCTGATAGAGGTCGACAGCCTCGTTGATCATGGGAATCAGGATGCGATTGACCACAAAGCCGGGCGCGTCCTGAATCTCCACCGGCTCTTTGCCGATGGCGATGGCGGTGTCCCGCACGGCTTCAAAGGTCTCCTGTGAAGTCTGCTCGGCGCGGATCACCTCAACCAGCTTCATCACGGTGGCGGGGTTGAAAAAGTGCATGCCGATAACACGCTGCGGGGTTTTGACAAAGGAGGCGATCTTTGTGATGGGAATGGTGGAGGTGTTGCTGGCGAGAATCACCTCGGGCGTGCATACCTGTTCTAACTGCTGGAAGAGATCTTTTTTGATGTCGGGATTTTCCGGAGCAGCCTCCAGCACCAGAAAGGCGTCACGACAGACGTCCAGCTCCAGGGTAAACTGCAGATTCTTCTGGATGGCTGCGGCGGTCGCCGCATCCATCTTTCCGCGGCCGACTTGCTTTTCCAGCCCGCTTTTCAGCTTGGCGCTGTGGCGGTCGATGCTATTCTGGGAGGTGCTGCGGACCCAGGTCTCAAAGCCGGAGCCGGCAAAGCACTGGGCCACGTCCAGACCCATGGTGCCGCCGCCGATGATGACGATTTTTTTCATGTCCTGATCTCCTTTCAGACTTTTTCAAATACACCCGCGATGCCCATGCCGCCGCCAATGCAAAGCGTGGCCAAACCGAGCTTCGCCTCCGGTCGTCTGCTCATCTCGTACAGCAGGGTGACCACGATGCGCGCGCCGGAGCAGCCCACGGGATGGCCCAGGGAGATGGCGCCGCCGTTGACGTTTACCTTGCTCATGTCGAAGCAGAGCTCCCGCGCCACCGCCACGGACTGGGCGGCAAAGGCCTCGTTTGCCTCGATCAGGTCCATGTCCTCCACGGTAAGACCCGCCTTCGCCAGGGCGTTTCGGCTGGCGTAGACGGGGCCGATGCCCATGATGGACGGATCCACACCCGCCTGGCCCCAGCCGCGGAGGACGGCCATGGGCTTTAAGCCATACTTCTCAACCGCCGTCTCGGAGGCCAGCACGACCGCCGCCGCGCCGTCGTTCAGGCCGGAGGCGTTGCCCGCGGTGACGCGGCCGTCCTTCTTGAAGGCGGGGCGCAGCTTGGCAAGGCCCTCCATGGTGGTGCTGCCGCGGGGGAACTCATCCACGCAAAACTCGACCTCGGCCTTCTTCTGTTTGACCGTGATCGGAACTATTTCCGCGTCAAACGCGCCGCGCTCCTGGGCGGCGCGGGTTTTCATCTGGCTGTCATAGGCGAAGGCGTCCAGCTCTTCCCGGGTGATGCCCCAGCGGTCGCAGATGTTCTCTGCCGTGATGCCCATGTGATAGTTGTTGAAAGCGTCCCAGACGCCGTCGCGGATCATGGTGTCCACCATGGCGGTGTCGTTCATGCGGGCGCCCCAGCGCGCGGCGTTGACAGCGTAGGGGGCGGCGGACATGTTCTCCGCGCCGCCGGCGACCACGAACTCCGCATCACCCGCGAGGATGGTGCGCGCCCCTTCCACGATGGCCTTCAGACCCGAGCCGCAGACCATGCCGACGGTGGAGGCGGGCACCTCAATGGGCAGCCCCGCGTAGATGGACATCTGCCGCGCGGGATTCTGTCCCAGTCCGGCGGTCAGCACGCAGCCCATGAAGACCTCGCCCACCTGTTCCGGGCTGAGACCGGAACGCCGGAGCGCTTCCCGAATCACCACGGCACCCATCTGGACGGCAGGGGTGTCTTTCAGTGAACCGCCGTAGGAGCCGATGGCAGTGCGGCAGCCGTTGACAACGTAGACCTTGCTCATTTTTCTTTCCTCCGTTTCTGTTTTGAGTGGGATGAAGCAACAGGAATGAAATTGTTTGATAATATAGAACGGCGTTTAATAAAATGCTCAAAGAGAACGCGCTTTGTTGATAATATAAAACGCAATTTAATAATGCCACACAGCAAACAACTTGTCAAATGTTTTTGGAGGATTCTTTTCGGACATGAAAATAGAAAGCTGGGGAAAGAAAAATCATTGACAGGAAAGATTTTGGGCTTTATAATTATTTTCAGAACGGTGTTTCGATTGACAGAACCGGGGACGGCTCCCTATGTTTGTCCGCATCAGACCCCTTTTGATCAGACAGGAACCGCAGGATACCTGCGATTTTGCATACAGGAAGTAAAAAGACGCATGGGAGTAAAAGCAAGCGGCATCCAGATACAATCCGTTGCGCGCGCAATGGACATTCTTAACTGTTTCCGGCATGAATCGGAGCTGGGGATTTCCGAGCTTTCGGCTGAGATGGGGCTCAACAAGAGCACCATCTATGGCTTGGTCAACACCCTGACCGGCTATGGGATTCTGGAGCAGATGGAGAGCACAAAGAAATACCGCCTCGGCATGACGCTGTATGAGTACGGCGCGCTGGCTCTGGCGCGGGTGGATATTCGCGCGGAAGCCAAGGCCTGCTGTGCCGAGCTGCTGAAAAAATACCCGGCCACCATCCATCTGGCGACCCACAGCGCGGGCGCCGTCATCTACCTGGACAAGATCGATCGTGAGGATGTGATCATCCGCGCCTCCTCCATTGGGTTGCGCGTACCCATGTACTGCACCGGTGTTGGGAAGGCCATGCTGGCCTACCTGCCCGAGAGCTACTTTGCGCAGTATATCAGCTTCCCCCTCAAGAGCATGACGGTCAACACCATCACAGATCGGGACGCGCTGCTCAAGGAGTTGGCTGAGGTCCGCATGACCGGCCTTGCCTACGACCGGGAGGAGATCGAGCTGGGCGTCAGCTGCATCGCGGCCCCCGTCTTCCAGCAGGACGGGAATCCGGAGCTGGCCGTCAGCGTGTCCTTCTCCAACGGGCGCATCCGGGACATCGATCAGAACGAGGTCGCAAAAGATCTTCTGCAGTGCACCAGAAAGCTCTCTGCTCGCCTGGGATATCGAGCCTGAAAAACCGCACGAAAGTACGGCGGTTTTTTAGACCATGAAAGCAAAACGCGATTTGATAATATCAAATAACTGAACGGAAGCTGAAAGCCAGAAGGGGAGCGCCGCGTCTTTTTCTATCTGCAAAAACAAAACGCAGTTTGACAATAACGAACTGAGAGGGAGGCACTGGTATGGCAGACATACGGGATACCCTGTTTCATGACATCGCAGACAAACGCTTTCGCGCCGTGATCACGGCGGAACGGGCGGGAGTCCTTGCAGGACGTGAAGAAGCGCTTGCGCGAGCGAAAGAACTGGGGATCGACCTTGAAATCTGCAAGAAAGATGGGGAGGATCTGAGCCACGGCGAACGCTTTGCAAATTTCGCGGCTTCTCCGAAAACCATTGCCATGGCGGAGGAGCAGCTGATCGGTACGCTTGCCAAGGCGTCCGGCATCGCGACGGCCTCTCGCACGGCGGTCATGCTGGCCGACGGCAGGGGGAAAATCGTATCCGGCGCCTGGAAGAAGATGCCGCCTGAGCTCAAGCACATGGTTCGCCAGGCGGTTGACGTCGGCAGCGCCGCCTTTCGGATCACCGACCCGCCCATGCTCTATATGGACAAGAATTTCATCCGGATGCTGGGCTCTGTGGAGAAAGCTTTGGCGGCGGCGTCCTCCATTGCAGACACGACAAAAATTGTCCAGCTGCGCGGCGAATTCGCTGATATTGCCGAAGAGACACGCCAGGCCGTACGGGGCGGCGCAAGCATCCTGATGGTGGACACCGGGCGGCGGGAGGATCTCATAGCCTGCAGGAGAACGCTGGAGGCGCTCGGATGCCGGGAACAGGTGCAGCTGGCATTCGCGGGGAACATCCGCATGGAGGAGATCCCGGAGGTGCTGGATCTGGGACCGGACATCCTGGATATCGGAAAGGAGATCATCGACGCGCCGCTGCTGGATATGCGGCTGGACGTGATCGGGGAGGAACAGTATGAATGATCTCAACCTGCTGAATAAAACAGAGCTTTGGATCAACAACATCACCCTGGAGCAGGCCAACCTGACCCACATGGCTGAGGTCGTGGCACAGGTATTGGGCCTGGACAGGGAGAAAGTCATGGTGGTGGATGTACGGCCGGATCATATCACCTTTGATCTGGTGGTGCATGAGGTGGCCCAGGAAAACATCATTGGCAAGGAGCGTCAACTGCTGGACGCACTTTCGGAGATCCCGGGTGTTCACCTCACAGAGGAGAGCCATGTGGATTCCCGCGGCATCCTGGGACTGATCTGCTCCCAGGAGGATCCGCAGCAGCTTGCTGACACGGTGACCACCATGCGCAGTGAGATCGTCGAGAAGATTTCCCACCGCGCCATTGTGTTTCCCACCGGCTTTGAGTTGGAGCAGGGGCTCATCGAGGACACGAACACCCCCTATCTCAAGGGCTTGCTGGAAGAGAGAGGCTTCACGGTCACTGTTGGAGAGATCATTCCCGACAATGAATTCATCATGACCGATATGCTCTCCGAGGCGCTCAACCGCGGCTTTGGTCTGATCCTGACCACGGGCGGCGTGGGAGCCGAGGACAAGGACCACTCCGTGGAAAGCGTGCTGGCACTGGATCCCAAGGCTGCCGCCCCCTATGTGGTCCGCTATGAGCGCGGCACCGGCCGCCATGTAAAGGACGGCGTGCGCGTGGCGGTGGGGCAGGTGGGTCTTGCCACCATGATCACACTGCCCGGCCCCCACGATGAGGTGGAGATGACCGCACCGACGCTGCTGGACATGCTGGGGGCGGGGAAGGGCAAGTGGGAGATCGCCCACGCCATCGCCGCGATCCTGGCCGAAAAATGGAAAAACACAGGCATGATGCACGCACATCACGCCCAAACATAAGGAGGTATACCATGGATTATCAAGCTTATGCCGACAAGCTGTGGGAGGCTGAGAGTGACCGGGTCCAGATCGATCGGCTGACAGATTCCAATCCCGAGATGACCGTCGCCGATGCTTACCGGGTCCAGCTGCTGAATGTCAAGCGCAGGCTGGAAAACGGTGAAAAGCTGATCGGCATGAAAATCGGCCTGACCAGCGCCGCCATGCAAAAAATGCTGAATGTCAGCGTACCGGACTACGGGCATCTCTTTGACAGCATGCTGCTGACCAACGGGCAGGTCTGCCATGTGGACCAGCTGATCCAGCCCAGAGCCGAGGGCGAGATCTCCTTCTGCCTGAACAAGACACTGAAAGGTCCCGGCGTCACAGTGGCCGACGTCTATGAGGCAACCCGGTATGTGGTCCCCTCGATCGAGATCGTCGATTCCCGCATCAAGGACTGGAAAATCAAGCTCCAGGATACAATCGCGGACAACGGCTCCTCCGCGCGGCTGATGGTGGGCTCCGGGATGACCCCTATCGAAAATGTGGATATGAAGCTCACCGGAATGGTGATGGAGAAGAATGGGGAGCTGGTCAACAGCGGCTGTGCTGCGGAAGTCTGGGGCAACCCCGCCGCAGCGGTTGCCTGCCTGGCCAACATGCTCTCCGAGTTCGATATCGAGCTGCCTGCCGGCAGCATTGTGATGGCCGGTGCGCTGACCGGCATGGTGCCTGTGGAGGCGGGGGATGTCATCACCTGCAGCTTCAGCGGCATGGGAAGCGTCACCGTCAAGTTCATGTGATCCCCGGCTTTGGCCAATAAAAAATAATAAAGTCAAGGAGGAACGATTAGTGAAGAGAGTAACGATGAAGGCAGTCGTGAACACAGATCTGTGTATCGGCTGCAAGATCTGCACGAAGGTTTGTCCTGTCTGCGCCATCGAAGTGACCGATCGAAAAGCGCATTCGGATGATACCAAGTGCATGGCATGTGCCAACTGTGCAGACCGCTGCCCCCGTCATGCCATCCAGATGGTGGAGCGCGAGGACATCCGGGATGTCGGCGTCGACGTGTCCAAGTTCGACTACGCCCAGATCCGCGCCCTTTGCGAGAAAGCCCACCTCAACCCTGAGCAGATCATCTGCTACTGCACCGCCACCCGCGCCGAGGAAGTCGCCGCCTGCCTGCTGGACGGCGCCACCACCCCGGAGGAAGTCTCCCTGCGCACCGGCATGCGCACCGCCTGCACCATCGAGTGCATCCAGCCCCTGCTCCGCCTGATCCAGGCTGCCGGCCTCGAGTTGCACCCTGACCCCAACGCCTGGCGCTGGTACGGCCCGACGATCACGGCTTGGGAGTTGCCCCGCGAAGTTATCGACAAGTACAACGACCGCGGCTTCTACTTTGATGAAGACAAGGCCCTGCTCGACAGGATCACCAAAGTGGGCGCCGAAGACTAAGGGAGGAGAACCATGGAATACAAGAATCTGATCCACCCGGCCATTATGCCCATCGCGCCGAAACCCTCGCAGTACGGCATCGACCCCTCTCTGGTCAAGACCCGTGCCGCGGAGCTGCCCGGTATGTGCTCCCTGAAGCTCAAGGAGCTCTTCCCCGAGCTGCCCGACGTGATCTTCCCCGGCGGGGACGACGCGCTGGACAAGCTGTATGAGGTCGCCAAGGAGGAGCTGCGCAAGGTCGACATGAGCATGATCAAGGCCGACCAGAGCGTGAACATTCTGGCGTCCCACCACGGCTTCACCCTGCTGGGGGGCTGGCCCTACGCCGTGCTGCTCAAGGCGATCCGCGACGTCGTGATCGAGAAGACCGGATGCAAGAACATCCGCCTGCGCGCCGGTGTCGGCATGCGTTTCCGTGAGACCGAGGAGTACATCAAGCGCTACGGTCTGGACGAGTACTTCGGGCCCGGCAAGACCAAGGGCGTCGCCCCCATCGACGAGGGCATCCCCATCGAGACCGAGATCGGCACCCTGTACGGCATCAAGGCCATCTACGACGCGGACTGGATCATCCACGCCCACCACACCGACGTGCGCGAGGTCCACTTCCACCGCCAGATCGACAAGGCCGTCAAGCCCTTCTCCATGAGCTATGCCCGCATCGAGTCCCGCTCCACCTACCACCAGAACCTCGGACCCCGCGCCGCGAACTTCACCGCCCGCGCCATCTTCGAGTCCGAGTTCGTACAGTCCAAGTTCGCCTTCGGCGCTTTCCTGAACGTCGGTCCCCACGGCGTCATCGGCGTCATCGCGGACAATGACCTGTACAAGATCAACGACATCGCCACCTTCGTCGGATGCCAGCTCTACGGCAAGGTCATGACCCTGTTCGGCAAGATCGACGAGTGCATCGCGGTGCTCGACTTCCCCTGCCCCGTCCCCTACGTCTTCTCCGCCGGCGTCATCTACGCCAACTTCACCGGCGCCAACAGCGACCTGTACGATATGGAGGGCACCCCGCTGCCCGCCTACACCTGGTACACCGAGGCCTACTACGGCAAGAACGGCAAGCCCCTGCTGCCCGAGACCCCGCTGCTGAACCCGGCGATTAAGATGTGCGTACACAACTACGCCTGGACCGGCTACCCCTCCGCCTTCTTCTCCGAGCACGTCCCCACCGTCGTCGTCGGCGCCGAGCAGGCCAAGATGTTCGACCTGGAGCCCATGAACATCAAGTACATGGACTACGCGACGGTTGCCAAAACCACCGAGGGCGCGATGGAGTTCGCCTACCAGACGACCGGCACCGACAAGGTCATCATCTTCGACGGCGCCATGGGCGGCCTGAACTGCTCCGAGTCCCTGGCGAAGGAACTGATCGAGAAGGCCCCCGCTGTCTCCAAGGAAGTCGAGGAAGTGCTCATGCCCAAGTGGTTCCGCCAGCGCGGCGTCGACATGTCCGTGCTCGAGGAGCTCCAGGGCTGATCCTGAAAACCCCGCAATACGGTTTTCAATATTAATTAAGAAAAGAGAAGGAGAAACAACCCATGCAGCTGTTTGAAAAAGGCCCTGGCTTTAAGTCAGGCATCGCTGATCTGGGCAAAAGCCTGAACGGCAAGACCATTTCCTCCGGCCTCGTCTCCACCATCTTCGGCATCACCGGCCCCTGCCTGGTGACCATCGCCGCCGCGCAGACCGCCGGCTTTACCCAGGCCGACACCATCACCTGGATCTTCGGCATCTATGTCTTCGGCGGCCTGCTGGGCGCCATCCTCGCACTGTACTATAAGCAGCCTATCTCCGGCGCATATTCCATCCCCGGCGCGACCATGATGGGCGCGGCTCTTGCCGGATACACCTTCAACCAGGCAGCCGGCGCGTTTATCATCGCCGGTATTCTGGTCTTGCTGGTCGGCATGTCAGGACTGATTAAGAAGATCATGAAGTTCCTGCCCCTTGAGATCGTGATGGCGATGGTCGCCGGCGCCATGATGAAGTTCGGCGTGGCCATCGTCACCGCCGCCAAGGCCGACGTCATCACCTGCGGCGCCGCCATCCTGGCCTTCTTCCTCATCCCCAAGATCCCCGGCCTGAAGAAAGTCCCCGGCATCCTGGCCTCCCTGATCATCGGCACTCTCGTCGCGGTTCTCCGCGGCCAGTTCGCCGGCGCCGAGATGAGCGGCATTTCCTACATCGGTCCCCGCATCATCGCCCCCGCCTTCAACGGCAAGCTGATCCTGGCCTGCTCCATTCCTCTGGCGGCCCTGGTTATGGGCGCAGAGAATGCCCAGGCAATGGGCGTGCTCCGTGCCGAGGGTTATGAAGTGCCTTACAACGGCATGACTGTCGCTTCCGGTATCGGCGGTATTGTCGCCGGTCTCTTCGGCGCGCACAATGCCAATATTGCCGGCCCCATGACCGCCATCTGCTGCTCCGAGGAAGCCGGCCCGAAGGAAGGCCGTTACGCCGCCTCTGTCTTTAACGGCATCACCTTTGCGCTGTTTGGCCTCTTCGGCGTTTACACCACGGCTTTTGTCAAAGCGATCCCCTCCGGTCTCGTCAGCATCTGGGCCGGCCTTGCGATGCTGAACGTGCTGATCAACTCCCTGAAGGGCGCCTTCTCCACCGGCAAGTTCCGCACCGGCGCCTTCATCGCCCTGTGCACCGGTATCTCCGGCGTCACCATTCTGGGCATCGGCTGCGCCTTCTGGTCCCTGGTCTTCGGCGTGCTGGTCTCCTTCCTGGCCGAGCCCCAGGATTTCAAGACCCAGGCCTGATCCTCTCCCGAAAGAATTTCTCCCATGAGAGCGGGCGGCGGTTGATGCCGCCGCCCGCTCTTGCACAACGCAGAGAAAGGATGAACTCATATGTACAATCCGATCATTGCGGAGCGCATTGCGCGGCTGCAGGAAAAACTCCGCGAAATGAACTTCCACGCGGCGATGATCTACGACCGCGAAAACCTGATCTATTTTGCCGGTATCGACGATCTGGAGGGCGGCGCGCTTGCCGTTCCCGCTGAGGGCGAGCCGGAGTTGTTCTGCATTTGGCTGGAGTACGAAAAAGTGTGCGCCAAATGCGGCATCGAAAAGGTGACCGCCTTCCGTTTCCCAGACAACAACCAGAGCACGATGATGGGCGCCTGGCTGAAGAACCAGGGCTGGACCGCCCCCAGAATTGCTTTTACCAGATATTTTATCAGCCTGAAGGATTTCCAATGCCTGCAGGCCGCAGCGCCGGATATGCAGGTCTGTGACATGGCGACGCTGGCCTACCAGCTGCGCAGCGTCAAAACGCCGGATGAGATTGAAAAGATGCGTGTGGCGGCGCGGGCCGTCTCCGCGGGCATGAAGGCCGCCTTTGAGGCCGCCCGTCCCGGCGTCGCTGAGACCGATGTTCTGGCCGAGGCCGAGTACGCCATGGCCAAGGCGGGTTCCATGGGCTCCTCCTTCCGGATGCAGGTGCTCACAAAGAGCCGCCAGATGGAGTGCCACCCCTATGCCAGCCATGCCATCATCGAGGACAACGGCCCCGTGGTGATCCACCTGGGCGCCTCCAGCGAGGGCTATGTGGCCAAGATGTGCCGCACCGTCTTTCTGGGAAATCCCGCGCCCGAGAGCGTCAAGCTCTATGAGACGCTGGTGGCCTGCCAGAAGGCGACGGCGGAGTTTATCCGCCCCGGCGTGACCTGTGCCCAGGCCTTTGATTTCTCTGCCGCTTTCATGGCGGACCAGGGCTTCTCCCGCGGTTGGGTCATGGATCACATCGGCTACGGCGTCGGCATCCGTCAGTCGGAGTTCTACCCCATCGTCGCCAAGGGAAACCCCACCGTTCTGGAAAAGAACATGGTCATCGACCTGCTGCTGCCCACCATATACGGGCGCTTCGGCGGGCCGCGCATCACCGATACCATCCTGATCGGGGAAAACGGGCCGGAGTATCTGACCGATTTCACCACCGAAACCGTCATCAAGTGAGATGAATTTTCCTGTGGAACGCGGGCCCGGGCTCGCCCCGGGCCTGCGCGCCCTGGCCCGTGCGATCAACGGCAAGACGCTCAGCGCCGCTTTCGTGGCTCTCCTGTTCAGCGTCACCGGGCCCGCCATGATGTACATCGAGACGGCTCGTGCGATCGGCTTTACGGATGAACAGGCGGGCGCCTGGCTCTTTGGCTGTTTCGTGCTGGGCGGTACGCTGGGGATCGTAAGCGCGCTGTACTATCGCATGCCCATCTGCGGGGCGGCCTGTATCCCCGGCGCCACCCTGCTGGCCACCGCCCTGCAGGGAGCAAGCTATGCCCAGGCGGTGGGCACCTTCGTCTTTTCCGGCCTTCTGGTGCTGCTGATCGGCCTGACCGGGGCCACCAGGCGGCTCATGAAGCTGATCCCGCTGCCGGTGGTGATGGGCATGGTGGCCGGCTGCATGATGCAATATACGGTTAACATCGTCCTGAACGTCCGGAGCGCGCCCCTGTTCTGCGGCGCGGCGGTGCTGGGATACCTGCTCACGCCCCGCATCAGTAAAAAGCTCCCCGCTATGCTGGGGGCTCTGGTGTTCTCCGCGGCGGCACTGCTGCTCTTCGACGGCATTTCCCCGCCGGAGGGGGGCATGGGTCTGGCCGCGGTGACCGTCACGGTCCCGCGCTGGAGCGGGAAATACTTCCTCTCCGCGTCCGTTCCCCTGGCCATCCTGGTGGTCGGCGCGCAGAACGCCCAAGCCATCGGTGTGTTGCAGACGGAGGACTACGATCCCCCCGTCAACGGCATGACGGTTTTCAGCGGACTTGCCAGCGTGGCCGCCGGTCTTCTAGGCGCCCACAACGCATCCGTTGCCGGCCCCATGACCGCCATCTGCGCGGCGGAGGAGACCGGCGAAAAGGACAGCCGCTTCGCAGCCTCTGTACTCGCCGGCGCGCTGTGTGTCCTCTTTGGCATCTTTTCCGGATATGTCATCGGCTTTACACGCTGCATCCCGGCACAGCTTGTCAACACGCTGGCAGGTCTCGGCCTGATCGGCGTGCTGATCAACGCCCTGCGCGGCGGATTTTGCTCCGGAAGATTCTCTTTCGGCGCCTTTGCCGCCTTTGCCGTCGGAATGAGCGGGTTGACCATTTTCGGGATCGGCGCGGCATTCTGGGGCATTTTGATTGGAACATTCGTATCCCTCGCGGTGGAACGCCGGGACTTTATATCCCGGTGACCAAAGGGCTATCATAGAACACAACAGGTTTCGACGGAGTGGAGAGACACGCTCCGGCCGGGCGAAAACAAGAATTCAGAAGGAGGACTACCATGCTTGAGCAGAAGATCATGAGAACCATGGACGGCAATGAGGCATGTGCAACCGTAGCCTATCATTTCACGGACGTTGCCGGGATTTTCCCCATTACGCCCTCTTCTCCCATGAGTGAAAAGGTGGACGAGTGGTCCGCCGCGGGGCGGAAAAACATTTTCGGCCAACCGGTTACGCTTGTGGAGATGCAGTCGGAGGGCGGCGCAGCCGGCGCGCTCCACGGCGTTGCGGAGGCCGGCGCGCTGGCGACGACGTTCACATCTTCCCAGGGCCTGCTGCTGATGATCCCCAATCTGTACATCATGGCGGGGCATCGGATGCCAGCGGTCTTCCATGTTGCCGCGCGCAGCGTCGCCCAGCACGCCAACAACATCTTCGGCGACCACCAGGACGTGATGACCTGCCGCACCACCGGCATCACCATGATGTGCACCGCCAGCGTCCAGGAGGTCATGGATCTGGCGGCCGTCGCCCATCTGACCACCATCAAGACCCGCGTCCCCTTTATGCACTTCTTCGACGGCTTCCGCACCTCCCATGAGATCCAGAAGATCGAGGTCATCGATCTCAAGAAGGTGGAGAAGCTGCTGGATCGGGATGCGCTGGAGGCCTTCCACCGCATCGCCATGAACCCGGAGCATCCGGTGCAGCGCACCACCGTCCAGGGGCCCGACGTCTACTACCAGTCTCAGGAGGCCAACAACGCGGATTACCTGGCCATCCCCGCCGTCGTCGAATCCTATATGCAGGGGATCAATGAGATCACCGGCCGGGATTACCACATCTTCAACTACTACGGAGATCCGGAGGCGGAGCGCGTCATCGTGATGATGGGCTCGGCCTGCGAGGCGACAAAGGAGGTCGTGGATCATCTGCGCGCCAAAGGGGAGAAGGTGGGTCTGCTGCAGATCCATCTGTTCCGCCCCTTCGACATGGCGTATTTCCTCTCCAAGATGCCCGCCACCGTCAAGAAGGTGACGGCCATGGACCGCTCCAAGGAACCCGGCGCCATCGCGGGCGCGGTGTATCTGGATGTGTGCGCGGCCTTCACGAACCGTCCCGATGCCCCGGCAGTCTACGGCGGACGCTACGGCCTGGCCTCCAAGGACGTGACCCCGGCCCAGATCAAGGCTGTGTTCGACAACATGAAGTCCGACACGCCGAAGGAGCTCTTTACCATCGGCGTGCAGGACGACGTCACGCACCTGTCCCTGGAGGTGAAGGAGCCGCTGATCACCGAGAGCGCGGACACCGTCTCCTGCAAATTCTGGGGTCTCGGCTCCGACGGCACTGTCGGCGCCAACAAGAACTCCGCCAAGATCATCGGCGACCACGCCGGCATGTACACCCAGGCGTATTTTGAATACGACTCCAAGAAGTCCTACGGCATCACGAAAAGCCATCTGCGCTTCTCCCACATACCGATCCGCTCCACCTATCTGATCACTGCGGCGGACTTCCTGGCCTGCCACAGCCAGTCCTACATCAACCGCTATGACATGATCCATGAGATCAAGGACGGCGGCACTTTCCTGCTCAACACCTCCTGGACGGAGGCGGAGCTGGAGGAGAAGCTGCCGGCCGACGTCAAACGCCATATTGCCGAGCACAACGTGCAGTTCTACATCGTGGACGCCAACCGCCTGGCCCGGGAGCTGGGGCTCGGCAACCACGCGAATATGATCCTGCAGGCGGCTTTCTTCAAACTCTCCGGCGTCATGCCGGTGGAGGACGCGGTGCGCTACATGAAAGAAGCCGTGCAGAAGACCTATGCCAAGAAGGGCGAAAAGGTTGTGAACATGAACTGCGCCGCCGTGGACGCGGGCATCAACAGCCCCGTCAGGGTGCAGATCCCCGTTTCCTGGAAAGACGCCCGGGACGCGGCCGTCGTGGACGAGAGCCTGCCGGAGGTGGTGCGGGAGATCGTCATCCCCTGCAACCGCCAGCGGGGCGATGATCTGCCGGTCTCTGCCTTCCTGAAATACCAGGACGGCACCTACCCGATGGGTACCTCCAAATATGACAAGCGGGGCATTGCCTCCGCGCTGCCTGTGTGGGACGCACAGAAGTGTCTGCAGTGCAACCAGTGCGCCTTCGTCTGCCCCCATGCCGCGATCCGCGCCTACCTGCTGGACGAGACAGAGGCCTCCGCCGCGCCCGAGAGCTTCGTCACGGCGGAGGCAAAAGGTGCCAAGGAATATCGCTACCGCATCCAGGTCAGCACCCTCGACTGCACCGGCTGCGGCAGCTGCGCCGCCTCTTGCCTGGCCAAGGACAAGGCGCTTACCATGCAGCCGGTGGATGACGGCATGTATGACGAGACCAACTGGAACTATGGCCTGACCCTCTCGGAAAAGCCCAATGTGTTCAACCGCCGCACCCTCAAGGGCAGCCAGTTCTCCGTGCCGCTGGTGGAGTTTTCCGGCGCCTGCGCCGGCTGCGGAGAGACCCCCTATGCAAAGCTCCTCACCCAGCTCTACGGCGAGAAGTGCTACTGGGTCAACGGCGTCGGATGCTCACTGGCCTGGGCAGGCGCCTTCCCGTCCCTGCCCTATACGGTCAACAAGGAGGGGAGAGGACCCGCCTTCTACGGCACGCTCTTTGAAGATCAGGCGGAGAACGGTCTCGGCATGGCTCTGGCCGTCAAGCAGCGCCGCAGCGCCGTGCGCGCCCAGGTGGAGGCGCTGCGCGCCCTGGAGCCGGGCGAGACGCTCACCGCCGCCATCGATGCCTATCTTGCCAGCTTTGACGATCTGGAGACCAACGACGCCATGACCCGCGCCCTGGTGGCGGCCCTTAAACAGGCCAAACTCAGCGGCGAGGCGGCCGAGCTGGCGGAGGCTATTCTGCTCCATCGGGATCAACTCAGCAAGAAGGTCGTCTGGCTCTTCGGCGGCGACGGCTGGGCCTACGATATCGGCTACGGCGGTCTGGACCACGTGATCGCCTCCGGCGAAGACATCAACATCTTTGTCGTGGATACCGAGGTTTACTCCAACACCGGCGGACAGTCCTCCAAGGCCACGCCCGTCGGCGCCAGCGCGAAGTTCGCCGATGGCGGCAAAAAGACCGCCAAGAAGGATCTGGGCCGTCTGATGATGACCTATCCCAACGTTTATGTCGCTTCCGTCGCCATGGGCGCAAATCCCAATCAGCTGGTCAAGGCCGTGACCGAGGCCGTTGACCACAAGGGCCCCTCTATTGTTATCGCCTATGCCCCCTGCATCAACCACGGCATCAAGGCCGGGATGGGCAACGTGCAGGCCGAGATGAAGAAGGCCGTGGACTGCGGGCTCTGGCCGCTCTACCGCTACAACCCGGACAAGACGGAGAAGCCCTTCTCCCTGGACTACAAGGCGCCGTCCGTGCCGGTGGAGGAGTTCTTCAGCGGGGAAGTGCGGTATGCGGGATTGAAGATCAAGTATCCCGAGACGGCGGCAAAGCTCTTCGCAGAGGCCCAGCGCGAGGCGGACGCGCGCTATCAGACCTATGTGCGCCTGGAGAAGACCTATAACGAAGCATGAAAAACCGGGCGGGAGTGATCCCGCCCGGATAATAGAAAGGTAGTCGGAAAAACCAGGTGTTCGTACATGGAGGTGCAAGAGAGATGAGCAAAATTCTGAATGTCCCCTTTGAAAGCGCCGAGACCCTTGGCGCGACTCTGCCCCTGGAGATCCCCGACAGCTGCAAGCTGATCGAATTCATTCCGGAAGAGCCGGCTCCCCTGGCTGATCCGGGCGCGGCCCTGTTGGAGGCGGTGGAGAATCCGATCACCGGGGAGAAGCTCAGCCAGCTTGTGGCGGGCGGCAAGAGCGTGATCCTGATGATTGAGAACCAGTTTCGCGCAGCGCCGACCGAGATCCTTCTGCTGCCCCTGGTGAAATTCCTGCAGCAGGCCGGCTGCAGCGTGAAGATCGTCATCGGCTCCGGCAAGGTTGGCCCCCTCTCGGAGGAAGAGGTAAAAGTCAAGCTCGGCGATGAGCTGTACAGCTATGGTTTGCCGGTTTGCTCCAACGACGTCAGCCAGACGGACAACTATGTGTTCAAGGGTGTTTCCACCCGCGGTATTCCCATCTGGGTCCACAAATGGGTGGATGAAGCAGACGTCAAGATCACCCTGGGCACCACCCAGGCGACCCTCTGGGGCTACGGCGGGTCCGGCATGGTGATCCCCGGAACGGCCAACAACGAGACCATCGAGATGAACCACATCATGTCTCTCTCGCCCACCTGCATCCCCGGCAACAACGAGGCCGCTATGCAGTTGGACAAGTATGAGGCTTTGGAAATGTGCGGTATCACCATGGGCATCAACGTCATCGTCAGCAACCGCTTTGACGTGATCGGCATCAATGCCGGCGAGCCCGTGTCCTCCCATCGCGCATCCGTCCAGGAGTATGACAAGCTGTACAAGTTTGCGGTCCCTGAAAAGGCGGACATCGTCATCTGCGGCTCCACCGCGCCGACGGACCATCTGTTCTTCCACACCGGCTGGGCGGTGGTGAACGTGGATCCGGTCACCAAGGACGACGGCACGATCCTCTTTGCCTCGCCCTGCCCCGGTTACGGCGCATGGCCCGGCTTCGCGCTGATGGATGTGCTGAAGGCCTATATGCCGCCCTCTGCCGAGCACAACGAGGCCGCGCTGCGGGACTTTTACAGCCACAAAAACGAGCTCTGGGCCGGCTGCATCTGGTACAAGATCTACGAGGTGATGGTCCGCAAGACCTGCGCGTATATCACCTATGACGAAAACCTCCCCTTTGCCAAGGAGGTGGGCCTGACGGCAAGCGGCCCGGCGGATTTCCAGAAGGAATTCGACCGCCTGCTGGCGCAGTATGGCCCGAACGCCACCGTGGCTTATGTGCCCTATGGCCGTTATACGGTGCTGAAATGACGCAGCAGGATCAACCGCCGCGTGCCGGAGGGGGCCCTCCGGCACACGTGCTTTCGAAAGGAGACGCTTTATGCCAAAAATCATCGTCCCCGTTGTCACTATCTTCGATCACAGCGGGAAGCCTGATCCCGAGGCCAACAAAAAGGTCATTGATTTTCTCATCCAGAACGGGGTGGACGGCATCCTGGTTCTGGGCTCCACGGGAGAGTTTACCGAACTGAGCCTGCGGGAGAAGTGGGACTTCCTGGCCTTCTACGCCGACTATGCGGGCGGACGCACGGAGCTGTACGCAGGAACCGGCAGTGTCAACTACCAGCAGACGCTGGAACTGTCCAACGGCGTATACGCCATGGGCTACCGGGCACCACTGATCATCGGCCCCTACTACTACGGCATGGACCAGGAGCACATCTTCACCTATTACGACACATTGGCGCACAACCTCAAGGGCAATATGTACATCTATAATTACCCGGCACGCAGCGGGCACTCCGTTGCTCCTGAGACTGTCCGCCGACTGGTGGACCGAAATCCCAACATTGTAGGTCTGAAGGATACGGTCAGCTCCCCCTCGCACACCGGAGATATCTGCCTTGCAATGGCAGGAAAGGACTTTGAGGTATATTCCGGTTTTGATGACCAGTACCTTTATAATCTCTCCGTCGGCGGCTGCGGCAGTATCGGGGGCCTGGCAAACTTCGTCCCGGATATCTGGCGCGACCTGATCGCCGCGACAAAGGCGGAGGAC
>JBGUNL010000197.1:0-17739 GCA_045117295.1 Candidatus Limivicinus sp. | reverse complement strand
CTCACGCCGTCCACGCCGGCGGGGGCGGTGGGCACATAGAGATTGTCCGCCGCGGTGCCCTCGCACCAGCCTGCCACGGCGCCCCGGTATTCATCACTGCTCTCCACATGGGGCCAGCTGCGGTTGGTGTAGAGATCCGTGCCGAGACCGGCAATGCCCCCCACGTACTTCTTTCCGCTGAGCACCGCGCGCGCCCAGCAGGCGCGGACCGTGCCCCGGCTGCGGCCCACGATGCCGCCCACATAGTCGCCGTTTGTGCTTCTGACCTCGCCCAGCCCCAGGCAGTCCACCAGCGCGCCCAGATCCACCGTCCCGGCCACGCCGCCGGCCCCCTCCTCCTTGGCGCAGACGGCGCCGTAGCTGCCGCTGTCGCGCACGCAGGCGAAGAGATATTGCCGGGCGGAGGAAAAGAGGAACTGGGAGGCGTCCAGCCGGTCCTCCATGTCAAACTCCACCTCGAAGGCCACGGTGCCCACCACGCCGCCAGCGTGGTTCTCCGCGTCCACGGAGCCGGTGTTGACGCAGGCGTCGATGGCCCCGGTGTCGTGGTCCCAGGCCTCGGCGTCGGAGAGGTCCGTGGTCTCGGCGATGCCGCCGCCCGCGCTGCTGACGGCGGCATACAGGGCGGAGAAGACCGCCGACATCTGGTCTGCCACCCGGGAGAGGTCGTCCGCCACCACCACGGTGCTGGCCCCGGCCAGCTGCGCCAGGACGGACGCCTCCGCCTGCATGTTGCCCAGGGCCTCGGCCAGGGCGGTGTTGTCGGCAAAGCTCAGGTCCGCGCCGGCAAAGTAGAGTTCCCCGGTCTCCGGGTCCACCACGATGCTGTCCAGGATGCGCAGATCGTTTCCCTCCATCTCATAGAGGATGCTGTTCAGGGCGTAGAGAGCGTCGGCGGTATAGGTGTTCATGTTGGCCAGTTCCCCGGCGATCTCCCCGGAGAGGCCCCGGGCGTCCTGGGCCATATCCGCCAGCAGCGCCTGCATGCCGCCGATGGCGCCGGCCAGACCGTCCAGTCTGCCGTTGGAGAAGTCCCAGAGGGCGTAGGGGATCAGCTGCCCGGCGATGCCGCCCACGTCCCGCCTGCCGGTGACGGGGCCGCTGTTGGTGCAGCCGCGCAGAAAGCCGGAGCTCTTGCCGGTCACGCCGCCCACGTTGTAGGCGTTGTATTTGTAGCCCACCGGGCCGAAATTCGCGCAGTTGAGCAGCACGCCGGTGTTCTCCCCTGCGATGCCGCCGATATTGGCCAGGTTCACAAAGTCGTCCTGCTGGATGGCGGAGAGGTCAAAGCGCTTCTCCCCCGCCGGGGTGATGGCGGCGGTGTTGACCTCCCCGCGGTTTTCGCAGCCGGAGAGGGCGCCCGCGTTGAAGCCCGCGACGCCGCCCGCCTGGTGCTCGCCGGTGAGCTCCCCGGTGAAGCGGCAGCCGGAGACGCGGCCCGCTTCCGTGTTGCGGCCCACAATGCCGCCCACGTCCTCGATGCCCTGGACCGTCCCCTCAAAGCTGCAGGAGACGAGGCTGCCCGCGTTTTCGCCCACGATGCCGCCCACCTGCATGCCGGTGCCCCCGGGGCAAACCCGGCCGGAGACGTGCAGGGAGGCGATGCGGGCCTCCTGCCCGGTGCGGCGGAAGAGCCCCATGCGGGAGCCGGGGGCTGTGATCTCCAGGCCCATGACGCTGTGGTCACCGCCCTCGAAGGTGCCGGCAAAATACGGGATGGGGGAAAAGCCGGAGCGGCTCAGGTCGATATCCGCGGTCAGCACGAAGGTGCGCCCCTTGGAGTAGCCCTCCTCCTCGCAGGCCGCGGCGAAGGCGAGGAAGTCCGAAAGGGAGGCGATCTCCACCCGCTCCTCCTCGGCCGAGGCCGAGAGAGGCAGGCAGAGCGTCAGCGTGAAAACAAGCGCCAGAAACAGGGCCGCCGTGCGTTTCATTCCTCGTCACCCCCCAGAAAGTCGATATGGAATCTCGTCTTGTCCACCGCCGTGTCCAGCAGCACCAGCAGCTGGGGCAGCACCGTCAGCACCAGCACCACCGAGATGAAGGCGCCCCGGCCCACGGCAAGGCCGATGTGGTTGACGTACACGTCGCTGACCCGGTAGGCGATCAGCAATCCCGCAATGGTCATGATGGCCCCGGAGGTCAGCACCGTGGGGAAGCTCTGGTTCACGGCCAGGGCCATGGCCTTTTTCTTCGGACACTCCGCCTTGAGCACCTGGTAGCGGTTCATCAGCACGATGGCGTAGTCGATGGTGGCGCCCATCTGGATGGCGGAGACGATCATGTTGGTCACGAACGAGGGCACCGAGCCCTCCAGATACGGGAAGGAGAAATTGATCCAGATGCTGCCCTGGATCACGAACACCAGGATGGCCGAGCCCATGACGGTGCGGAAGGTGCACAGCAGGATCACGAACACGAAGGTGATGGTCAGCAGGCTGATGAGCCGGGAGTCGCCGGTGTAGGCGTCGTGCAGATCCCGGGCGGAGGTCACATCCCCGATCACCAGCACCGTGTCCGGGCCGTACTGCTCCTCGGCGATGGCGCGGATGCGCTCCACCAGGGCGGTGCTCTCCTCCCCTTCCACGGGCACGTCCGCGGTAAAGACCATGCGGTTGTAGTGTTCGCCCCGCAGCTGGTCCAGCCCCATCTCCAGCGTCTCGCGGAGATCGTCCACCTCCTGCTGCCGCTCCGGCTCCAGGCTCACCACCCCGCGGTCCATCAGGTCGAACACGAACAGGAACATGTCCACCAGGGGAACCTGGTAGTTCTCCGGCGCGCCGAAGATGGCCTGATACTCCTCGTGCCGGATGCCGTAGGCCTGGAAGAGCAGCCGCGCCTCCTCCGCCGAAACGTCCATGAGCTCGGCAAATTCCCTGGGCCCGATCCGGTCCGTTAGCATCCGCCCGTCCTCCACCTCGATGTTGGCAAGGCCCGTGGCGGTGCGGATCTCCGGCAGGGCTTCGATCTGGGAAATCACCAGATGCTCCTTTTCAAAATCCTCCGCCGGGACCAGCAGGGCGATGGAGGTGGAGTGGGCAAAGGTGTCGGTGATCTTGTGCATGGCGGCGCGGTTTTCGTTGTACACCAGCTCCGTCACGGAGCTGTCGTTGAAGGCGTAGGTGGTGTGGCCCGAGCACCAGACCGCCAGGGGCAGCGCCAGCAGGAACAGCCACACGAAGGCATAGCCGTTTTGCATCAGGAAGCGCCCCCAGGGGCGGATGTCCGGGATGAGACTTTTGTGGGCGGTGCGGCGGATGGCCCGGGGGAAGAGCATGATGAGCCCCGGCATCAGCAGAAACACCGTCAAAAGCGAGCAGACGATGCCCTTGGCCAGCACCATGCCCAGATCGTAGCCCAGCCGAAACTGCATCAGCATCAGGGCAACCAGCCCCGAGATGGTGGTGAGGCTGGAGGAGGAGATCTCAATGATGGACTTGGCCAGGGCCTCGATCAGGGCCTCCCGATAGGAATCATGGGTCAAGGCCTCGTCCTGGTAGCGGTGGGAGAAGATGATGGCGTAGTCGATGGCGAGGGCCAGCTGCAGGATGATGGCGATGGAATGGGTGATGGTGGAGATGGTGCCCAGCCAGAAGTTGGTGCCCATGTTCAGCAGGGCCGCGAAGACAAAGACGATAAAGAAGATGACGACCTCAAAATAGCTGCGGGAGGTGAAGAGCAGGATCGCCACGATGACCGCCACCGCGATCAGCACCACACCCACCATCTCCGAGGCCAGCTGCTCGGAGTAGCTGGCCAGGTTCATGGAGTACACATAGCTGTCATAGGGGGCCAGCAGCGCCTTGACCTGTTCCCTGGCGGCCGCCACGTCCGCGTCGCCGTCGACGCCGGCATAGGAGATGGAGAGCAGGGCCGAGGCGCTGGTGTAGTGGGCGGCAGTCTCGTCGAAGGCCACAGAGGCCACGCCCTCAAAGTCCTCGATGGTCTCCTTCAGCTCCTCCGCCCGCTGCCAGGTAACGTTTGCGATCATGATGTTCTCGGAGGCGTAAGTGAGAAATTCCTCCTCCATCACGGTCAGGCCCTGGCGGGTCTCCGTCTCCGGGGAGAGGAAGGCCGTCAGATCGGAGTTGACCTTCACCCGCCCCAGGGACAGGGCGCAGTACACCGCCGCGAGCAGGAACAACAGAATGATGAAGAAACGGTAGCGCACGATAGCGGCCGCGACGGCGTGCATCGGGTCCCGTTTCCCTTTTCCGGTCTGCGACATGGCGGCCGTCTCCTTGACAAGTGTTGAAAATTCGTATACAGTTTAATTATACTGAAGGGGGCAGAAACGTCAATCGTCACTTTTCCGGCCCGTGCTTAAATTTGAACAGATCCGGCTTTTTTGTTGAAAGGAGGCCGCGCATGAACAAATCCGGCAACGACAACCGCAGCGTGCGCAACACCAAGCGCCGCCTGCGGGACGGGCTGCTGCAGCTGATGGAGGACCGCCCCCTGCAGGAGATCTCCGTCAAGGAGCTGACGGAGCTGGTGGACGTCAACCGCGGCACCTTCTATTTTCACTACGCCGATCTCTACGCCCTGCTGCGGGAGATGGAGCAGGATTTCTTTGAAGCCTTTTCCCGCACCCTGCACGAAAACATCCCCGCCGGTGAGGCCGCCTATCACTACCTGCTGGGGGCGATCTTCGCCTTTCTGGGGGAAAACCGCAGCTTCTGCCGCATTATGCTGGGCCACCACGGGGACATGCAGTTTGTGGAGCGGGTGAAGGCCCTGGTGGACGACACCATCTCCTACTTCTGGCAGCTGAAGGCCGACCGGGCCGACCCCGCCAAATATGAGATGTACAACGTTTTTATCATCAACGGCTGCATCGGGCTGATCCAGAAGTGGCTGAACGCCCCGGGGAGCACCAGCCCCGCGGACATGGCGGAGCTTGCCGCCACCATCATTCTAGAGAGCGTCAATTCCTGTATCGCGTAGGGAGGGAAACGCGTGAAAAGAGTCTTTCTGTTCAACATTGACGAGGAAAAGCGCGTGAAGATCGCGCTGGCCGCGCTGCGCTGCGGCCTTGTCTGCGTGACGGTCCCGCCGGAGGATTTTTCCAGGTCCGTGGGATGCCTGCTGGGGGACCCGTTCCCCGCAGGGGAGGAAGCGGTCGAGGCCCCCTTCACCGGGGAGATGCTGCTGATGGAGGAGCTGGACGGCGCCTTTCTGGACGGGCTCAGGCAGCTGCACGCGACCGTCCCCCTGAAGGCGGTGGTGACGGAGCAGAACCGGACCTGGACCTCCGCGGCCCTGCACCGGGAGCTGACAAAGGAGCACGAGGCCATGCGGAAGCTCACGGGCCAAAGGCCCTTGCACAAAAAACGGCGGTAGGGAAAACATTTTCGTGCATTTTGCCGCCGCAGGGTGTACAATGCAGTCAGCAAGGAAAAACAAACAAACACACAGGAGGTATCCTCATGAATCTTCTCGGTATCCTGCTCAAGGCGCTGCTCTCCGAGGGCGCGCTGAAGGCCCTGGCCCAAAAGACCGGCCTCAATTCCAAGCAGCTGAAAAAGGTGCTGCCCCTGGCCGTCCCCCTGCTTCTCAAAATGCTGACCAAAAACGCCTCCGACAAGGACGGCGCTCTCTCCCTGCTGGGCGCGCTGACGCAGCACACCAGCAAGAAGACCATGGCCCAGCAGATCGAAGAGGCCGACACCGATGACGGTGCCAAGATCATCGGCCACATCCTGGGCAAGGAGTCCCAGTCCAGCCTGCTCAGCCTGTCCGGCCAGTCCGGTCTGAGCCAGCAGGAGGTCTCCAGCGTGCTCAGCGGCATCGCCCCCGCCCTGCTCAGCGGTCTGTCCGCCGCTACCGCCTCCGCCGGCAGCAGCGCCGGCAAGGTCGACCTGTCCGACGGTCTGGATCTGAGCGACGTGGTGGCCATGCTGGGCGGCGCCAAGCCCGAGCCCGTGAGCCTGCTGGGCAGTCTCTTCGGCAAGAAGCCCGCCAAGGAGGAGCAGAAGGACGCCGGTCTCAACGGCGCCGCGCTTCTGCAGCTGCTCCTGGCCAACAAGTAAACCCAAAACGGCAAAAGGAAGCCGCCTCATAAGAGGCGGCTTCCTTTCGTTTGGTGTATTATTTCTTCCCGTCCAGGCCCTCCATGGCCTCGGCGATGGCGCTGACGCGGTCGGCCAGATCCGCGGGGACCTCCCCGGCCTCTTCCGCCTCCGGCTCCTCTTCGGTATAGAGCCCGCAGAGAAACGCCTGCCACTGGGTGTTGAGCGCCTCAATGGCGTCCAGATGCTGCTGCCGCATCTGTTCGAAGCAGGCCTCCACGCAGCGGACCGCATGGTCCTGGTCCACAGACGAGACGGGCCTTGTCTCCCGCACGCTCTCCGCGCGGAGCCTCTCCGCCTCCTCCTTCGCGGCGGCAAGGATCTCCTCCGCCTGCTGCTGCGCCCGGGCCACGATCGCGTCCGCCCGGGTATTGGCGTCCCGCAGGATCTCCTCCGCCTGGCGGCGGCCTCTGTCCACCATCTTCCGGGAGAGGGCGCGGGCGGAAATCAGATAGTCGGCGGCGGGGGTGCCGCTCCCGCTATCCTCCGGCGTCAGCGCGCTTTCCAGCGCATCCTGTTCATATTCAAAAGCCACGGCAATCTTCCTCTCCGTATGATGTTCGGCATGATTATAGCAGATTCGACCGCGATTCGCAACCGGTAAAAGAAGGCGCTTTTTTTCACCGCTGCCGCAGATAGTCCTCCGTCAGCCGGTCCAGGAAGGACGAGAGCAGGGCGTTCATCTCCGTGTAGTCATAACCCGTGACAGCCGCGCGGGACTGCACGTACGGCAGCGTCTCCACGTCCTTGGGGTCCACGGGGATGTTGTCCAGGATCTCGGCCACGATCTCCCGATCAAACTCCATGTGGGTCTGAAAGCCGTAGAGATACCTCCCGAAGCGCAGGATCTGCAGGGGGCAGCCCTCGCTGAAGGCCAGCACCGCCGCCTCCCGGGTCATGCCCATCATGTCGCTGTGGGATTCGCCCCCCACAAAGCGGTCGGGAAAGTCCTGCAGAAAGGGGTCCTGCCGTCCGGCCTCGGTGAGAGTCAGCAGCGTGGGCCCGATCTCCCGGTTGGGGCTGTGCAGGAACTGCCCGCCGAAGGCCTGGCTCATCAGCTGCGCGCCCAGGCAGGCGCCCACCACCATGCGCCCGGCGTCCCGGCAGCGGCGGATCAGCAGCTGCTCGGCCCCGGTGTCGTAGTGGGGGCACTCCTCTTTTGTGGTGCCGGGGTTCTGGGGTCCGCCCAGAACCACCAGCAGGTCCGGCAGCGTCTCCGGCTGGGGAAATTCCGTCTGCTCCCAGCAGCGGATAAAGCGCGGGAAACAGCCGTTTCTCTCCGCCCAGCGCAGGTATTCGCCGGGACGGACATAGGCCTCGTGCTGCACGATCAGCACGTCCAGATTCCTCTTATCCATGATTCGTTTCCTTTTCTGATACTCCCCGGAAACGGAAGCGAAGCTGCAGATCCGTCTCCGTGGGGAGGTGATATTCCGGGTGCACCGGGGCGCCCCAGCTGTCGTCCCCGCCCACGCCCAGCTGCTGCAGGGCGACGCGGGCCACCGTGTGCCGGGGTCTGGGAAGCTCATGCGCATGCGCGGCGCACTCCAGTTCATGCGGGGTATAGCGGGAGACGCTGATGCTCAGATCGTCCCCCCGGAACAGGAGGCCGCGGCCTTCTTTATCCAGGAGCTCCATCCACCGCACGCCGCAGCGGTTTCCGCTCTCCTGGGGGCGGAGATAGCGGGCCATGTTCTCGTCCACGTCCATCTCCCAGATTCCCAGGCGGGCGCCCTTGCGGCGGTCCGTGTAGTTCTCCTCCGGCCCCAGGCCGTACCAGCGCATGTGCTCCAGGTCCGGGGGCAGCCGGAAGAGCATGCCGAATTCCGGCATGTCCGGCAGGCCGGGGACGGCCTTCCAGGAGAGGGTGGTCTCCACCGTCCCGTCGCCGAAGACCTCATAGGAAACCCGGCAGGCGCAGGGGGGCACGGTGGGCAGATAGTAGGTGTAGCCCACGCGGACGCTGTGCTCCCGCTCCTCCACCTCCGGATAGCGGAAGGGCTCCGGCCCGCCGAAGGGCGTGGGATAGAGGCTCGCCAGCTTCCACATGCCGCAGCGCTGGGGCATGCCGTTGCCCACGTCGTTGTCCGTGGGGGCCCGCCAGAAGCTGGGGGCCGGGATGGCCTCCAGGAGTTCCCGCCCCTCCCAGACGTAGGAGTTCATGCCGGGCCGGGTGGCGGAGAAAACGGCCGCAAAGCGCGCGCCGCAGACGGCGACGTTCCACTTTCCCCGCACCGTGCGGTTTTTTTCCGTGCAGGAGACCGGCGGGCAGGGTCGCGCCCAGACCTTCTGGCCAAAGGCGATCTCGTGTCCGGCCCCGGCCCAGGGGGTGTCCTCCCGCAGGGCGAAGGAGACGGTCAGCGCAAACTCCGGCAGGGGGCGCTTTTCCGCGAGGGCCGCCCGCTCCAATGCCGCCATCCGCTCCTTGATCTCCGGGGAATAGGCAAAGTGCTTTTCCTCCAGGGGCGGCACCGCGATCCCAAGCGGCAGGCGCAGGACCTCTCTCCCGTCCGCCAGCAAAGCGGCCGAGGCGGCAAAGCGCTCCGCCGGGGTGAAGAGGAATTTGTTGACGACCGCAAAGCCCGTTTCGTCAAAGCGGACTTCCAGATTCTGATAGCAGGCCTTGACCTCCTGCATCTTGGGCGAGGGGCTGTGGTCCCCGCCATAGACAATGCCGTTGCCGCTGAAGTTGTAGTCCGTGGGCCGGTCGCCGAAATCGCCGCCATAGCCCAGATACCGCTCCCCGTAGGAATCGGTTTTCCACAGGGCCTGGTCGGCCCAGTCCCAGAGAAAGCCCCCCTGGTACCTCGGCTCCCGGTCGGTCAGCTCCGTATACTTATGTAAACCGCCGCAGGAGTTGCCCATGGCGTGGCTGTATTCGCAGCAGATAAACGGTTTCTCCGGATGCTCCCGCAGGAAGCGCTCGATGGAGGCGGCAGAGGGGTACATCTGGCTCTCCATATCACTGACGCCGTCCACGCTCCGGTCGTTGAACACGCCCTCGTAGTGCACAGGCCGGTCCGGGTCCAGCAGGCGCAGGGCGTCGGCCATGCGGGCCACCACGCCGCCGCCGAAGGACTCGTTCCCCACGGACCAGATGAGGACGCAGGGGTGGTTGCGGTCCCGGGCCACCATGCTCTGGATGCGGTCCAGGAGCATGGGCTCAAACTCCCGGTGATCCTTGGGAATGGCAAAGTCGGGATCGGAAACGCCCCGCAGCACGCTCTCCCAGCTGCCGTGGGTCTCCATGTTGTTCTCGTCCATGACGTAGAGGCCGTATCGGTCGCAGAGGGCGTAGAGGGCGGACTGATTGGGATAGTGGCTGGTGCGGACGGCGTTGATGTTGTTTTGCTTCATGGTGATGAGGTCTCTTTCCAGCTCCTCCGTATTCGGCACCCGGCCGGAGGCGGCGCTGAAATCGTGGCGGTTGACGCCCTTGAGCACCAGGCGTTTGCCATTCAAGAGAATGAGGCCGTCCCGAATCTCAATGCGGCGAAAGCCCACCATCTGTTCGGTGACCTCGGTCACGGCGCCGTCCACATCCAAGGTCTCGATCTCGAGGCGGTAGAGATTCGGCTCCTCCGCGCTCCAGAGCTTGGGGCAATCCAGATCCAGCTCCGCGTAGACCTCGCCGTACTCGTCTCCCTCCTCCGTACAGGAGGCGAGGGTTCGCTCCCCGTCCAAAAGCGTCAGGCGCAGGGCGCCCTCCCCCTCCAACTGACCCACCACGTAGAGCTCGCCTGTGGAAAAGTCCTCGCTCAAATCGGGGGTGAGGTTCAGATTGAACAGGGATACCCCGGGTCTGCGCAGCAGGAACACACTGCGGAAGATGCCGGAGAAGCGGAAGAAGTCCTGATCCTCAAACCAGCTGCCGGGGGTCCATTTGAAGACCCGCGCCGCCAAGCGGTTCAAGCCGGGATGGGCATGGGGCGTCAGGTCGAATTCCTTGGGGGTGAAGCTGTCCTCGCAGTAGCCCAGGTACGTGCCGTTCAGCCAGCAGGCAAAGCCGCTCTCCACGCCCTCAAAGCGCAGGACGGCGCCGTCGGCCCACCCTTCCGGCAGGGGAAAGTCCAGCACATAGTCCGCGGTGGGGTTGAAGACGGTCGGCACCTCGCCGGGGCGCAGCTCCTCGAGCGCGTCCCATGGATACTGGATGTTCACATACTGGGGCCTGTCATAGCCCTGGAGCTGGATGTGGCCGGGAACAGAGACGGTGTCCCAGCCGGAGACGTCATAGTCCGGCATCCAGAAGCCCTCCGGCGCGGCGGCGGGGTTCTCCGCATAATGAAAGCGCCACTCTCCGTCCAGGCAGCGGCGCAGGCTGCTCTCCCCGGCGGCGAGCTCCGCCCGGGAGGCGTACGCGATATGGTCCGAGCGGGCGGGCAGCCGCCCCTCGGCAAACACCGCCGGATCCCGGACGGCGTCGTCAAAGCGAAAAGTCTGCATGGAACTCTCCCTTTTTCGGATGATACGGGGGAATAGATTCATTATACAGGAAGCGTCCGGTTCTGACAAGCCGGATCGCGCTTTACAGGCGCGGCCGTCTCTGATAAAATGGGGGCAGAACACCGAGGAGGATGCCGCCATGTTTGAGGTGCTGCACAGCGGAGAGCTCTACTACCCCCTGGCCGGGGAGATCACCGAGATCCAGATGCAATGCCAGGAGAAGCTGTACGATTACAACCGGACCCGGCCCACCGAGGGCGAGAAGCGGGCCCGGATGCTCAAGGAGATGTTCGCGGCGTTCGGGGAAAACAGCATCATCGAAGCGCCCTTCCACGCCAACTGGGGCGGGCACTTCGTCCGCGTGGGCAGCCATGTCTACGCCAATTTCGGGCTGACTCTGGTGGACGACACAACTATCACCATCGGGGACTACACCATGATCGGGCCAAACGTCACGCTGGCCGCCGCGGGGCACCCGGTCCTGCCCGAGCTGCGGGAACAGGGCCTGCAGTATAACGCCCCCGTCGTCATCGGCCGCAACTGCTGGCTGGGGGCCGGGGTGCTGGTGATGCCCGGCGTCACCATCGGGGACAACACCGTGGTGGGCGCGGGCAGCGTGGTGACAAAGGATCTGCCGGCAAACGTTGTTGCCGTGGGCAATCCCTGTCGGGTGCTGCGCAGCATCGGGGAAAAGGATCGCGAATTGTATTTCCGTGACCGCCGCATTCCGCCCGAACTTCTCTGAACAGGAGGAAACGCCAAGCCGGCGCAGTGAAAGCTGCGCCGGCTTGGCGTTTTCCTCTCTTTTACCAGGAGGCGGTCTCTTCGCCCTCGTCCGGCTTGTCGGTGGTCTCCACCGCGCTCTCAATGAGCTTGACCATCTCCCAGACCGAGCGGAAGTTGATGGTCTTGTCCTGCTCCATCCAGGTGATGCGGCCCTGCCAGCTGCTGTTCTGCCGATGCTGGACCCGGACGATGAAGGTGCCGAGATCGCCGTGCTTGCTGAGGAGTTCTTCGTCTTTCATAATCTTATCCCTCTCCGTGATGTGCTCGCCGCTCTTGTGCGGCTTGGTGAAGCTGCGCTCATTGGTGCCGGGGTGGGGGAAATTGAGCCGGTCGTACAGCCGTTCCATCTCCCGGATCATGGTCTGCACGTTTTCAAAGGGGACGGCCTCGGCGGAATAGCTGTGCCAGAGCTCGCCCCGCAGAGCCTCGGGGTGGGCCTCCCGGATGCAGAGGATCACGCCGTTGGGCGCGCCGATATACCACTGGGTCTTCGTCATGCTTTTCCTCCCGACCGAAACAGCGCGGCGGCCTGCTCCGCCTCCGGGGAGAGAAAGACGCTGTTTACAAAGTATTCGATGCCGGTGCGCTGCCGGCCCACGATGAAGTGGTAGTTGATGCGCTTCTGGATGACGGTGCAGTTTTCCCGGGTGGTGTTGACAAGCAAACACAGGTACTGCCCCTTGCCGTACTGGGTCATGGCGTCGCCCCGGCGGATGGAGCGGCGCACCGCGTCGCCCATGCGCTTGACCAGCTCGTCCAGCTTGGGCCCCTCCTTCATGGGGTTGCCCTTGCTATCCACCACGGTGCAGAGCATCAGGTACACGGACTGGCCGCCGCGCTCCAGCATGCGCTCCACCATGCGGTAAATGCCGGTGAACACCGGATAGTTGCAGAGATACCCGCCGGGGAAGGTGTCCCCCCTGCCGGACAGCTCCGCCTGAATCTGATCCAAGGCCGCGTGCTGGTGGGTCATCTCCACCCCCAGGCGCTCAAACTGCTCCATGAGCTTGCGGGAGGGGCGCAGCCCCTGCTCGTTGAAGTAGTAGGCCACGGTCTCGTCATAGAGCTTGCGGGCCTCCTCATAGCGGCCCATGGAGGCCAGGGCCTCCATGGTGACGGGCTCCCAGTCGGCCAGAGGGTCCACCTTGGCGGCGTAGAGCCCCAGCTCCTCCATCTGGAAGTAGTCCTGGTTCATGCGCAGCAGGATGGCAGCCTTCTCCACGCACGCGCAGAAGATCTCCCGCAGGCGCCGGGATTCCTGGGCAGCCCAGATGACGCTCAGCTGCATGGGGAGGAATTCCCCGCTGTACAGATGACAGGCGTCCAGATACAGGGCCAGGCGCTCGTCCGGGTCCTTGGTCTCCTCCGCCCTAAGGTAGAGGGCCTCAAAGCGCTCCGCGTCCTCCTCCAGCGCAAGCTCGTCCGTCCAGCGGAAGACGCCCTTGGTCTGCTCGATGAAGGTAACGGCGGGCAGACCCGCCTTCTGCAGCTTCTTTTTGGCGTTGTAGATCACGCTCTGCAGGGCGTGATGGACGTTGGACATGTCCCTGTCCTCAAACAGCAGCTCTTCCAGCCGGTCGCGGGTGACGCCCTTTTCCCGGTTGTGGATCAGAATCTGCAACAGGGACGTGAACTGCGAATCGCTGGCCTTGGAGCCGCCGGCAATCAGCTTGCCGTTGTAGCGCACGGAAAAGCCGCCCAGCATGCGCACATACAGGACGTTTTCCCGATCCTCGGTCACGGCCACGGCCGTCTCCCCCCTTCGAATGTGGTTTGATCAAAGCGCCAGGCGCTTTTGCATGTTCTCGTAATTGACGCTGGAGATGAGGGCGGTATCCTTGGTGATCTTCCCCTCCCGCACCAGCTTCAGCAGACTGCCGTCCATGGTGCACATGCCGTCGGCGGCCCCGGCCTGCATGGCCGACTCCAGCTGGTGGAGCTTGTCCTCCCGAATCATGTTCTGGATGGCGACGGTGGTCTTCATGATCTCGAAGACCGGGGTCTGGCCGCCGTCGGTGTTGGGCACCAGCTGCTGGCAGACCACGCCCTTGAGGATCTGGGCCAGCTGGATCTTCACCTGCTTCTGCTGGTTGGCCGGGAACACGTCCAGAATGCGGTTGATGGTGTTGGCGGCGGAGCTGGTGTGCAGGGTGCTCAGCAGCAGCACGCCGGTCTCGGCCGCGGTGATGGCGGCGGAGATGGTGTCGTAGTCGCGCATCTCGCCCAGCAGGATCACATCCGGGCTCTCCCGCAGGGCCGAGCGCAGGGACTCCAGATACCCCGGAGTGTCGATGGAGATCTCCCGCTGGGTGACAATGGCCTTGTCATGCCGGTGGATGTACTCGATGGGGTCCTCCATGGTGATGATGTGGCAGTCCCGGCTGCGGTTGATGCGGTCGATCATGCAGGCCAGGGTGGTGGACTTGCCGGTGCCGGCGGAGCCGGTGATGAGCACCAGGCCCTTCTTGTTGTCCGCCAGGGACAGCACACTCTCCGGGATGCCCAGCTTCTTCGGGTCGGGCAGACCGAAGCGGATCACCCGGATCACCGCGGCCAGGGAGCCGCGCTGCCGGAAGACGTTGACCCGGAAGCGGCCCAGCTGCGGCACGGCGAAGGAGAAGTCGTCGTCCACGCCCTTTTCCAGATTGCTGCGGTCCCGGCGGCTCAGGGCGTAGACCGCGTCCACCAGCTCTCCGATCTGGTCGGGCTTCAAAAAGCCCTCCGGCAGGCGCAGCTGCCTGCCGCCGCATTTGAAGGTCACGGGAAGGCCGGCCACCAGGAAGATGTCCGCGGCGTCCAGCTCCGTTGCTTTCTGTAAAATCTCCAGTAGTTCCATGTCACTCTCCAAACCGGAAGCCGCCGTCCCAGAGGTTCAGGTCGGTGTCCTCCTCCCAGTCTTTATCCATGCGCCAGGCCACCGGCTGCCAGCCGTCCGGCCCTTTTTTTACGCCGATGTGCAGATGCGCGCCGTCCTTCTCCAGATCCGTCCACCAGACGCCCTTTGCGTCCCGCTCCATGTCCAGCATGCCGGGGTCGGCGTCTTTCAGTTCCCGCAGCAGCTCCTGTCCCGCCGTCTCCAGGGCGCAGCGCTCCGTGACGGTCTGGGCGTATCGCTCCGCCAGGCGCAGATCCGCCCGGGCGGTGGTGAAGCTCAGGATGGACAGCACCGTCAGGCAGATGCTGATCACCGTCAGCAGCAGGGCCAGGGGGCCCAGCTTGATGGGTACCTGCTTCATGCGCCCACCTCCCCGTGAAAGGCCGCCGTCTCCAGCGTATACAGCGGGTTTCTCTCCGCGCCGTAATAGACATTGATCTGGCTTCTGACAAAGCCGTCGCCCTCGTCGTCCCAGGATACCAGGACCGTGTAGATCCCCTCGGGATCGGGCCGCAGCGACCGGTCAAAGCGCACCTGAAACCCGTTGCCCTTGACGGCCGTTCCCCAGGTGCCCGTCTCCTGCGCCAGCAGCGCCGCCGCCTCCTGCGGGGACTTGGCAGCGGAGACCGCCTCCGCCCCGTTCTGGGCGAGGATCACGGCGTCCGTCAGGCGTCTGGCCTCCCGGCTCTGCGTCCGGCTCAGGCCGAAGACCTGGGTCAGCACCAGGATAATGCCGATGAAGACCACGATCAGCAGCAGGGTCTCCAGATAAAAGGCGGTGATGTGTCCGTTTTTCTTCATGCCGCGCCTCCGCTTCTCAGGTGCAGCAGCACGCTGCCAGCGTCAGTGGTGATGCGCAGCAGCCCCGCCGCGGGGGTCTCCACGGTGAAGACGCCGGTCTCCCCGATGGTCTGGGCCTCCTCGGGCCGGATGGGCGAGCCCGCCTCGCCGTAGTCCTCCAGCAGGGCATTGCCCACGCGGTAGATGCGCAGGGCGTAGCCGCTGTCCCCGTCCTCCAGGACGAGGATCTGGCCGGTCTGCTCCTCCACGATGTGGACGGCGCCGGCGCTGTCACAGCCCTTGACCGCGGCGGCAAGATATGCAAGCTGGGCGCGGGTTTCTCCGTTGCGGTTCTGCCCGGCCACGGTGTCCCGGTAGCTCTGGGCGCCGAAGACCACCAGCAGGAAAAAGCCCGCCAGAAACAGCGCCGCGATGCCGATGGTATACAAGCCCAGCGGGGACGTGCCCTCACGCTTCACAGGCGTTTCCTCCTCTCCGCTTGTTTGTCATCGCCTGCCCGTCACCCGGATGACGGGAGGCAGGTTGGAGGCGAACGCCTCATAGGTCACATAGAAATCCTCGGTGTTGATCTGCAGGCCGTAGTTTGCTTCCAGATATTCGAGACTCGGGGGGTAGACCCCCTCCACGGCGTAGCACTGCAGGGCGCTGCGCTGCACCGCGTCCCGGATGGCGGCGGCGCTCTCCTCCCCCAGGTCCCGGCCGGAGCGGCCAAAGGCCAGAAGGCACAGCAGCGCCAGCAGGACGATCAGCAGCGGCAGCCAGAGAAAGCGCCGCCGCGGGATCGCTTTGTCAGAATACATGGCTCTTCCTCCCGCTTACGCCACGGCGTTCATCATGCCGATCAGCGGCAGCATGGCGCTTAAAAGCGACAGGCCCACCGTCACCATCAGCACGCCCGACAGCAGCGGGTCCACAATGCCCACCAGCCGGTCCACCAGCGTGCCGCAGTTGCCCTCCAGCAGGTCGGTCAGCCGGCCCAGCACGTGCTCCAGATTGCCGCTGCGCTCACCGGCCAGCAGCATCCGGCCGTACACCGGCTCAAACAGCGCCTCGTCATAGGCGGCCTGGGCGATGCTGTGGCCCTCCTCCATGCGCAGGGCGCAGCTCTTGAGCTTTGCCTCCAGGGGCTGATAGTCGGCCATGGGGATGGAGTTCAAAACCGCCTCGTCCTGCATCTCGCCGGAGGCCAGGAAGGTGGCCAGGGCGGAGGTGAAGCGGAACTTTGCCATGCTCTCCAAAATCTCGGCGCAGAGGGGGATCTTCCGCAGCAGGGCTTCCACCCGCTCCCGCTTCCCGTTTTTCCACAGCAGCAGCCCCGCCACGAGGGCCGCGGCGATGACGATCATGCCTACCAGGGCCGCCCAGCAGAACACATAGGCCCAGCGCACATAGCTGTAAGCGGAGGCCGAGAGGCTGCCCGTCAGCTTGTTGTATACATCCGTAAAGGCCGGCAGCACCATCACCAGCATCACCGCCAGCACCGCGATGATCAGCCCCAGCATGGCCGCGGGATAGGTCACCGCGTTCTTCAGCTTTTCGGAGATGGTCTTCTGGTCGGCGTAGTAGCGGGACAGGCGGAAGAGGATATCCTCCAGCCGGCCGGAGCTCTCGCCTGCGGCGATCATGCGCAGGGCATAGTCCGGGAAGATGTCCGCCGTCTCCATGGCCTTCGCCAGGCCCGAGCCCTGCTCCACCTGCTGCCGCATGATCTCCAGTCCGTGTTCCAGCACGCCGCCGGTGTGCTCCTTTTCGCTCTGCAGCAGGGCGATGGCCTCGTCCGTCTGAATACCGGCCTGCACCATCATGGCCATGCTCTCACAAAAGGCGCTGACGCCCAGATCATCCAGTTTCCGTTTGCTCATTCCATTCACCCGTTTCTCAAGATTCATCCGGATACTCAATAGTAGTATACGTCCGCGTAGTTGCTTCCGTCCCCGATAAACTTGTTGTCGGCCCCGTTGGCCGCAAAGGTCAGATCCAGCCGCACCCAGGAGTTGGCCGAGACCTCAAATTTCACGGTGACCCAGCCCGTCTCCTCGGTGTAGAACATGTTCCACGCGTGGTAGAGCTGATCCGGCGCCACATAGCCGAAGACCATCCGGGTGGGGATGCCCTGGCTGCGCAGCATGGAGGCCGCCAGCGCCGCGTAGTCGAAGCAGATGCCCTTGCCGGTCTGCATGGTCTCGTCCGGCGTGGGCAGGTAGCCGGACTGCACCGTGGCCGCCAGATGGTCGTCATAGCGCACGGTCTTGCACACAAAGCTGTAGACCTTGGCCACCAGCCCCAGGGGGGTCCCGGCGGTCTGGGCCAGCTCCGCCGCCTTTTTGACACAGGCGGAGTCGGGCGTGTAGTTTACATAATCGCTCGGCCGTAGGAAGGGGTCATAGGGGTCGGCCATCACCACGTCCGCGCTGGCGGAATAGAGCTCCGCGTACTTTTTGTCCACGACGTTCTCCATCACCCGGAAGCGGTAGGTCCCGTCCCCGCACTGCAGGGGGAAGACGGAGGGCGTCCCGTCGGAGGCCAGGTTGTAATTGTAGGTCTCCGCATCCGTGACCACCTGGAACTTCAGGCGCTTGTCCGACGTGGCGGCGACGGCCACGATCCCCTCGCCCACCGCGGAGAGATCCAGCTTCACGCGATCGCTGCCCTCGGCCAGGTCCTCATGGAAGGCGGCCTCGCGGAAGGGCGGCGCCGTGTAGGGGCCCTTGTCCTCGTCGGCGGCGTCGTCCTTTTTGCCGAACAGGGCGCCGATGGCGGGCA
>JBGUNL010000196.1:0-2450 GCA_045117295.1 Candidatus Limivicinus sp. | reverse complement strand
TGTAGTGCTTGAGGTAGGCGCAGCTCTTCATGCACTCCTCGCAGTGGCACTGGATGCATCTGCCGGCCTCCTCCGCGGCCTGCTCTTTTGTATAGCCCGATGCGTCTTTTTCCACGCGCTTGAGGTTCTTCGCTTCCGTGAGGTCGGTATAGAGGCGGGTCTCCACAGCCCCCTCCTCGCCCCGGGTGTTGCGCGGGTCCAGCTTCTGGGCCAGGCGGTCCACGGTCAGGGCGGCCTTCTTGGCGCCGAAGGCCGCGGCCATCACGCCCTCCCCGCAGCCGAGGACCACGTTCTCTTTCTCGGCGTACATCAGCTCCGGGATGCAGACAGCGTCCGGCAGGACGCGCTTTCCGATCTCGGCGCTTACGCAGACCACGTCAAAATCGCCGCGCTTTTCGGCAAAGAAGCCGCTGTCAATCGTGCAGCCGAATGCAAATTGAATGTCCTTGCCCCGCAGACGCTTGAGCTCGATCTGAAAGCTCTCCTCATCCAGGAAGTCCGTGTCCCTGCGCAGGAACGCTTCCAGATTCTCTTCTTCGCAGAAGACGGTCAGGGGGTAGACCTTCTTTTCCACCTCACCGACGAGGAACAGGGAGAACAGGCCGGAGCCGAAGATGGCCACGGTCTTTTTCTTTTTGCTGCGAAACACGCCGCCCAGCTTCGACTGTACGCCGTAGCGGGCAATGGCGGCCTCCATGTCCCGGATGGCAACGCTGTCCCCGATCTCCCCCAGGCGGCACTTGTGCTCGCAGGGCGCCTCACAGCCGGCGGAGAGGATCAGCGGAAAGGGCGCGATCTTCTCATAGAGCATCAGCGCCTTTTTGAAATCGCCCTCCGCTGCGGCCTTCAGCATGGCTCGGACATCCAGCTTCAAAGGACACGCCGCGCTGCAGAAGGGAGGGTTTTCATAGACGCAGCGGGAGACCATGGAGTCAACTTCCTCTTTGGAAATCTTGTTGACCTTATAGACATGGGTGGAACCGCGTTCCTGGATCTGGCTCATGGCAATCACCCTTTGATTTCAGTTTCAGAGATATGGGAATAGAGAGGCCCAAAAGGGCCTCTCTATTATAGCATGGGTTTGTTGCTTTGCAAAGACTTAGCCAAGGGCCTTCAGCGCGGCCAGAACCTTGTCGGGCCGTGCGGGGATGCGGGTGATCCGGGCGCCGGTGGCGTTGTAGATGGCGTTCAGAACAGCGGGGTGAGGAGCATCCAGCGGGGCCTCGCCGCAGCCGGCGGCACCGTAGGGGCCGTTGGGACGGTAGGTCTCGTTGAAGTGCAGCTCGATGTCATCGGGAATGTCGTTGGGATAGGGGATGCCGCACTTGAGCAGGCTGGTCTCCTTCTCCAGATCGTCGAAGTCCTCGCTGAGGGCCAGGCCGATGCCCTGAGCCAGGCCGCCGTAGAAGTTGCCTTCCACCAGCAGACGGTTCATGATGGTGCCGACGTCGGCCACGCAGGTGAACTTCTCCACCTTGACCTTGCCGGTCTGGGTGTCCACGCAGACCTCGGGCAGGAAGATGGTGTACATGTAGGTGGCAAAGGGCTCGCCCTGAGCGGTATCCTGATCAACGGGGTGATCGGCGCAGTAAGTGGTGACCCAGTTGCCCTCCACCTTCAGCTTCTTGCCGTCGGCAACCATCTCATCATAAGTTCTCCAGGTGCCGTCGTCCTTCTTCATCTCGGCGAGCATCGCCTCGGCGGCCAGGCGGCAGGCGTTGCCGGACATGACCTGAGAACGGGAGCCGCCCGCAGGGCCGGAGTTCGGGGTGACCTTGGTGTCGTTCATGACAAGGTGGATATCCTCGGGCTTGAAGCCGGCCTGACGCAGGGTCTCATGAGCGGAGGTGAGAGCGCCCATATCAGCGCCCTGGCCGTGATCCTCCCAGGAGACGTACAGGGTGACAGAGCCGTCGGGATTGCGCTCCATGGCGGCGGAGGAAGCATCCACGCCGTCAAGGCCGCAGCCGTAGACGCCCAGGGACACGCCGATGCCGTATTTGTAGCGGCCGTCGGAGGCGGCGTTCTTTTCGGCAACTCTCTTCTTGCCGGCCTCGTACAGCGGGCGGGCCTTGTCAAACAGGGCCTCCTCGCAGTACACGTCAGGGGCGTAGCCGGTGGGAATGGTGGTGTTCTCGGAGGCCTTGTAGCAGTTCATGGCGCGCATCTCGAAGGGATCGATGCCCATCTTGGCGGCCAGGCAGTCGATGGCGATCTCGGAGCCCATGAAGGACTGGGGAGAGCCGTAGGCACGGAAGGCGGAGCCCCAGGCGTGGTTGGTGAACACGGTCTGGCTCTTGTTGCGGATGGAGTTGATGCCGTAGCCGGCGCCGGTGAACTGGCTCAGACGCATGGTCAGCAGATCGCCGAACTCGGAGTACGGGCCGTGGTCGACGTAGTTGTCGCCCCACAGGGCCAGCAGCTTGCCGTCCTTGTCCGCCGCGAGCTTG
>JBGUNL010000195.1:0-7184 GCA_045117295.1 Candidatus Limivicinus sp. | reverse complement strand
GTGCCGCCGTTCTGCTCAAAAAAGGATTTCTGCGTTTTCATGGGATATACCTCCAAATCATTGTTTGGAAGTATCGTAAGCGTGAGTTTCAGCTCTTTGTATCCTTAACTAAATGAATCCCCCCTTCACAATCCCCCTTCCTTCTCCAAGCAGTGATGAAAAGGGGGATGTCTGCCGCGTGAAACCCGGAAAAAGCTGAAAGGCTTTTTTCGGTTTTTTGTATAATCCCTCCCTTGCCAGGCAAAAATAGGCTTGCAATCCAAAATGGTACGGGAGGTACTCAATATGAACAGCAAAAGCTCCGGCCGTGGGCTGGAGGGATTTCTGGCAGGGAAGGGCTTTTACATCGTCCTGTTCCTGTGCGCCGCAGTCATCGGGCTCTCCGCCTGGATGGCGGCCACAGGCAGCGGGACTGTGGAGAGCAAAAATCCGGGCGCGGATGTGAGTCTGGAAAAGCGCAGAGTGGAGACCATCCTCATCACCCCGGCGCCGCTGCCGGAGAAGGTGGAGACCATGGCAGAGCCCGAAGTCAGCGCGGAGGCCGCCGAGACCGCGGCGGCGGAGGAAGAGGAGAGCGCCCTGGAGGTCTGGCAGGAGGACGAGCCCCACGAAGAGCCCGTCACCCTCTGGCCCGTGCAGGGCGAGATCGAGCGCGGACACGATCTGGAGCATCTGCACTACGACGTGACGCTGCGCGACTGGCGCACCCACGAGGGCGTGGACATTCTGGCGCCCCTGGGTGAGACGGTCTTCGCCGCCAGAAGCGGCGTGGTGCGGGACGTGCGGCAGGATGATCTCTACGGCACGGTGGTCACCGTGGACCACGGGGACGGCACCAGCGCCCTGTACGCCAATCTGGCCGACCTGCCCGCAGTGAGCGCCGGGGACTGGGTCGGCGCCGGGGACGTGATCGGCGCGGTCAGCACCACCGCCCTGTGTGAGATCGGACAGGGGACCCATCTGCACTTTGCCATGTATCTGGACGGCGAGAGCGTGGACCCGCTGGACTATCTGCCGGCATAAGAAAACCGGACCTTCTGAAAAGAAGGTCCGGTTTTTCGGTTATTGGGCCAGGTCCTCCAGGACGCAGCGGGCGGCGTAGACGCCGCTGGCGGAGGCATGGGACAGGGAGTGGGTCACGCCGGAGCAGTCGCCGATGACATAGAGACCCTTGGAGCAGGTCTCCAGCCGTTCGTCGATGTCCACCTCCATGTTGTAGAACTTCACCTCCACGCCGTAGAGCAGGGTGTCGTCGTTGGCGGTGCCCGGGGCGATCTTGTCCAGAGCGTAGATCATCTCGATGATGCCGTCGAGAATGCGCTTGGGGATGACCAGGCTCAGGTCGCCGGGGGTGGCGGCCAGGGTGGGGGTGACAAAGCTCTCGGCAATGCGGGTCTCGGTGCTGCGGCGGCCGCGGACCAGATCGCCGAAGCGCTGCACCATGACGCCGCCGCCCAGCATGTTGGAGAGCCTCGCGATGCTCTCGCCGTAGCCGTTGGAGTCCTTGAAGGGCAGGGAGAAGTGCTTGGAGACCAGCAGGGCGAAGTTGGTGTTGGCGGTGTGCCTGGCCGGGTCCTCGTAGCTGTGGCCGTTGACGGTGACGATGCCGTTGGTGTTCTCGTTGACCACCACGCCGTGGGGGTTCATGCAGAAGGTGCGGACCATGTCCTCAAACTTCTGGGTGCGGTAGACGATCTTGCTCTCGTAGAGCTTGTCGGTCAGGGGAGCGAAGATCTCCGCCGGAAGCTCGACCCGCAGGCCGATGTCCACCCGGTTGGACTTGGTGGGGATGTGCAGGGAGGAGCAGACCGTCTCCATCCACTTGCTGCCGCTGCGGCCCACGGAGATGATGCACTCCCGGCAGGTCAGGCTGCCGCCCTCAAAGAACAGCTCATAGCCGCCGTCGATCTTCTCGATGGCGGTGACGGCGGTCTCAAAGCGGAAGTCCACCTTCTCCTTCAGCTCGTCATAGAGGTTTTCCAGCACCACATAATTCTTGTCCGTGCCCAGGTGGCGCACCTGCGCGTCCAGCAGATGCAGGCCATTTTCCAGACACATGCGCTTGATGTCGCTGTTGGCGGTGGTGTAGAGACGGGTGCCCTCGCCGCCGTGGGACATGTTGATGGCGTCCACATACTGCATCAGCTCGATGGCCTGCTGCTTGCCGATGTGCTCGTAGAGGGTGCCGCCGAACTGGTTGGTGATGTTGTACTTCCCGTCGGAAAACGCGCCCGCGCCGCCGAATCCGCTCATGATGCTGCAGGTTTTGCACTTGACGCAGGATTTGATCTTCTTGCCGTCGATGGGGCAGCGGCGCTGCTGCAGGGGCTTGCCCAGCTCCAGCACGGCCACCTTCATGGGCTTTTCGGCGTTGGCAAACTCCCAGGCGGCAAAGATCCCGCCGGGGCCGGCGCCCACAATGATCACGTCATAATTCATGGGAATGCTCCTTTCCATGCAAAAAAAGAAACCCCAAGTTCCCCAAAACCGGGGAAATGAGGCAAATCTCCAAAAATGTATCCTCGATCATCATAGCACGCCCGCGGCGGACTGTCAAGGGATCAAGCTGTGAAGATCAAGGGGGAAAGAAAAGGGCGCGCCGAAAGGCGCGCCCTGTCTGTAGAATGGTTCAGCTCTCGGCCTCGGGAACGTAGACCAGACCGTAGGTGTAGCTGGTGGCGATGGCGGTGGAGGCGCCGGGGGTCACAAAGCTCTTGCGCTTGAGACGGCCCTGCTCGTCATAGTCAAAGCTGGTGCGGTCCAGCATGGTGCCGTCGGCGGCATAGGACTCCTGCTTGACAAGCAGCTCGTCCTTATACTCGCTGCTGACCTTGGTGGTGACGCCGTTCTTGTCGGTGATGCGGAGCTTGTTGCCGTGCTCGTCGTTCACCACGCCGCCCAGGTAGTCGCCGGTGACGGCATCGTAGGTCTCGCAGTAGTGCAGAATGCCGTTGTCGAAAAAGCCGTAGTCGTAGGTGTAGAGGGTCTGCTCACCCTGGCCCAGGTAGCTGCCGTTTTCGTCGTAATGGCGGACCGTCTGGCCCTCGGTCACATCATAGCTGCCGTCCTCATGCCAGACATAGGTATAGACGCGGTCCTCCTTGTCGGGGTAGGCGGAATACCGCTCCGTCACGGCGGCGATGCGGCCCTGGGAATCGTAGGTGTACTCCGTGGTCAGCGGGCCGCCCACACTCTCCTGATAGCTCAGCTCCTCGGAGAGAAGGCGGTCAAAGAAATGAGAGGAGATCTGCCGGGCATCCTTGTAGCTGCCCAGCTCCTCAAACAGCGTGCGGGCGGCGGCGTAGTCCCCGGAGCTGATCAGCTCCTGCCCCTTGCGGTACTGCGCCTCCACGGCAAGCTCCGCTGCATCCCGGTAGTCGCCCAGGGAGAGGTAGATCTCCCGCGCGTCGTCATAGCGGCTGTTGTCCAGGAGCTTCCCCGCGCGGATGTAGCTGGTGAGCACGGAATCCGCCTCCCGGGCGCGGGCGGCCTGCGCGGCGGCGTCCTTGAAATTGCCCAGCTTGTCAAAGGCCGCGGCGGCGCCGGCATAGTCCCCGGTATCATACAGGGCGACCGCCTCCGCATAGCGCTGGGAACGGGCGGAGTTGTAGACCAGGACCCCGAGGGCGGCCCCCGCCAGCAGCAGCAGCGGCAGCAGGATCAGCGCCAGGCGCCGGAGCCGGTACCCGCGGCTCTTCTTGTGGGCTTCCTCCTGGGCGGCGCGGACCGTCTCCTCCTGGATGCGGGCGGCCTTGCGCTGGCGCAGAAGCTCCACGTTCAGCAGGTGCTTCTCATCCTCCAGGCAGCGGCCGCAGCGGTAGCAGGGCTCCCCGGGGCGGTTGATCTCCCCGCAGCTGCACAGCCACAGATCCTGGTACTCCATGGGCACATAGCGGCTGCGCTCACTGGTCTCCAGCTTGTACTGGCGGATCAGCTCCGTGTCGAAGAGGCGGCTGTTGAGGTCCTGCTGCTCGGGCAGGGAGGACCAGCGCTCGTCCGGGCCGGCGTAGCTGCTGCCGTCGGAAAAGTACACGGCCTGCACCTGCACCGCGAAGGAGCGCACCGAGTGGCGCGACATGGGGATGGCCTCCTTGGAGCCGAACATGTCGTCCCGGGCCACCTGGAGGTCCAGATACTGGTGCTCCTCCCGGCAGATCTCCGTCTTGGACATGTCGTAGCCGATCACCTGCAGCTGAACCGCCGTGATCGTCTGGTCACTGATGCTGCGCAGCTTGAGCTGCGCCAGAACCTGGCCCGTCTGCGTGTCCTTCAACAGGGCGCCCGCGGCAATCACCAGCGGCGCGCCGGGGGTGTAGAGATCCTCTGACAACGTAAAAAGTCTGGTGTAACGTTCTGCCATTTGTTTTCACCTCACTTGAATAAGGTTACATAACACAATTCAGTATAGCATCCCTGCCTGCGGTTTTCAATACGCTTTTTCTTCCAGAGGGTAGGTTTTTCGCGGAAAGCGGTCCATACCGGCCGGTTTTCCGCCCCTTCCGCGGCGCATGATCCCGCGCCGGAGGGCATAGAGTGGGAAAGAGCACACCAAGGAGAGGACGGATGCAGATGACAGGCTTTGGCAAAACGGCGGTCAGCGCGCTCACTGCGGCAGGGCTGCTGCTGATGGCGGCGGGCGGCGGCTGGGAACAGGCGTGGGGACTGTGGAACGAGAGCACGGAGGCGGGGCGCATGAAAAACGTGGTGCTGCTGGAGGCCCCGTCGCCCGCCCCGAGGGAGGCGACGGCGGAGGACAGCCCCCTGCGGGAGGAGGCCGCGGTCCGGACTTTGGCTTTGGCGGCAGAGCCGGAGAGAATGGATCCGGCGCCGGACGCGCTCCCCGCGGTCGAGAAGGAGCAGGTACTGGAGACCACCATCGAGGGCGGCATGCGCATCAAGAATGAGACAGGCTATTACGTGGACGCGGCCGCCCTGCTGGCCGACGGCCCGGGAATTCGCCTGCCGCGGGATGAGGCGCAGATCCTCATCATCCACACCCACGCCAGCGAGGCCTATACCCAGGCGGGACTGGACCGCTACGTGCCCAGCGATACCAACCGCACCGAGGACACCCAGTTCAACATCGTGCGCATCGGCGACGAGCTGACGGCCCTGCTCACCCAGGCGGGGCTGGGAGTCATCCATGACCGGGGGATCTACGACTACCCCAGCTACACCGGCTCCTACACCCGGGCCGGGGAGGCCATCCGGCAGTATCTGGACAGCTGCCCCGGCATCCGCATCGTCTTCGACATCCACCGGGACGCGCTGGGCAGCGACGGAGTGGTCTACAAGACCATGGCCGAGGAGGAGGGGACCGTGGCCAGCCAGATCATGCTGCTGGTGGGCAGCGACGAGAGCGGACTGGAGCACCCCGGGTGGCGGGGGAATCTGGCCCTGGCGCTGTACCTGCAGAACGCAGTCAACAGCGTCTGCCCCACGCTGATGCGGCCCGTGAGCCTGGTGCCGCAGCGCTACAACCAGCAGCTGACGCCGGGCTCCATGATCCTCGAGGTGGGCAGCAGCGGCAACACCCTGCGGGAGGCGCTGGCCGCCATCCGACTCTTCGGAAGCGCCGCGGGCCCGGCCCTGGCGGCACTGATCGAGGAGGAGACAGAGGGCCTTGAAGAGTAGGGAAATCACAAAAAGTTTTCTTTACAAAAAACCGCCGACATGATACGATGCTATTGTTGAGTGGAACGCCGAAAAAGGCGCGTTCTTCATCCAAATTCTAAAGAATCCCCCTGTGGGGAAGGAGGTCATGTTTATGAAGAAATGGGTATGTCCCGTATGCGGTTACGTCCATGAGGGCGAGAATCCCCCTGAGTTCTGCCCCGTCTGCAAGGTCCCCGGTTCCAAGTTCACCGCGCAGGCCGATGAGCTGAGCTGGGCCGCCGAGCATGTGGTCGGCGTCGGCAAGCAGTTCGGCGCTGACGTCCCCGCCGAGGTGCAGGAAGAGATCATCGCCGGACTCCGCTCCAACTTTGAGGGCGAGTGCTCCGAGGTCGGCATGTACCTGGCCATGGCCAGAGTCGCCTACCGCGAGGGCTATCCCGAGGTCGGTCTGTACTGGGAGAAGGCCGGTCTCGAGGAGGCCGAGCACGCCGCCAAGTTTGCAGAGCTGCTGGGCGAGGTCGTCACCGACAGCACCAAGAAGAATCTGCAGATGCGCGTCGACGCCGAGAACGGCGCCACCGCCGGCAAGACCGAGCTTGCCAAGCTCTGCAAGAAGTACAACCTGGACGCCCTGCACGACACCATCCATGAGATGGCCCGTGACGAGGCCAGACACGGCAAGGCCCTCAAGGGACTGCTGGAGAGATATTTTAAGTAAACAAACCCCTCCGTCACGGCGCCCCTGAGGGCGCGCCGTGCCACCTCCCCTTGCAGGGGAGGCATTTTACGAAAGGAGAAAACGAATATGAAGTATGTCTGCAACGTGTGCGGCTGGGTCTATGATGAGGACGAGGCCGGCGTGAAGTGGGAAGACCTGCCCGACGATTTCGCCTGCGAGCTCTGCGGCGTCGGCAAGGACGAGTTCAGCCCCGAGGAGTAATCAACCAAAAAAGGAGCCCGTTTGGGCTCCTTTTTTGATACAGAAAGAGAGAGGGGAAAAACATGACTTTCGAACAGATCAAGGACAATTTCCTGAATGTGGTGCTCAATCACTACGCGGATTTCAACGGCCGCGCCAGACGCAGCGAGTACTGGTACTACACCCTGGTGGTGGTTTGCGTTTCCCTGGTGCTGAGCTTCCTGGCCAATCTCACCGGGTGGAGACTGTTTACCTGGGTGAGCAGCCTGATCAGCCTGGCCCTGCTGGTGCCGGGACTGGGGATCTGCTGGAGACGGCTGCACGATATCGGCAAAGCGGGCTCCTGGTATTTCATCATCTTTGTCCCCATTGTGGGAGCCATCCTGCTGTTGGTATGGTTCTGCCAGGACAGCCAGCCGGGGGCGAACCAGTTCGGCCCCAACCCCAAGGGAATGTAAAGCGACGGAAGAGAAAACGGATTGCCACGCCAGTGACGTCGGTCACTGGCTCGCAATGACGTGCAAATTAAGATTTGTCTAAACAGGAAGAGCCCCGGGCGAAATGAACTGCCCCAGATTGTGCGGACAGCACAAAAGAGGCCCCTAATGTAGGGATATGAGAATTAAGCAACAGACTGACGTCGTTTTTC
>JBGUNL010000194.1:0-3239 GCA_045117295.1 Candidatus Limivicinus sp. | reverse complement strand
CGTGCTGCTCTGCGAGAAGGAAGACCGGGTGGGCGGCATCCTCAAGAGCGAGGAAGTTCTGCCCTTCAAGCAGGAGATGTTCCAGCTGGGCGAGACCTACAAGCGCCTGGCCGAGAAGGCCGGGGCCAAGATCGTCACCGGGCAGGAAGTCACGAAGGAATTTGCGGAGGCCTACAAGCCCGATGCCATCATCATCGCGGCCGGCTCCTCCCCGCTGCGCCCGCCGATCCCGGGCCTCGACGGCGAGAACGTGATCCTGGTCAACGATCAGTACAAGCACGAAAAGCCCATCAGCGACAGCGTTGTGGTCTTCGGCGGCGGCATCTCCGGCGTGGAGTGCGCCATCCACATGGGCATGGAGGGCAAGACCGTCCACCTCGTGGAGATGCGGGACGACGTGGCCCTGGACTCCGTGATCCGTCAGCGCCCCCTGCTGCTGGAGAAGCTCTACAAGCTCTGCACGGTGCACACCGGGTACAAGGGGCTGGAGGTCACCAAAGAGGGCATCTGGTGTGAGACGAAGGAGGGGGAGAAGGTCCTTATCCCCGGCACCACCGTCATCTGCGCCCTCGGCCAGCGTCCCCGCTGGAACGTGGCCCAGGAGCTCTACGACTGCGCGCCCTGGGTGCGCGTGATTGGCGACGCCAACGCCGTCGGCACCATCACCAAGGCCACCTACCAGGGCCACCACGCCGCCCTGGATATCTGATCAAGCCTCAAAAAGGACTCCGCGCTTTTCAAGCGCGGAGTCCTTTTCGCGCAGCGGAAGGAGTTTTGCGTTCCGGCCGTGGATGTGCTATACGCAAGCAATGCCCAACCCTGGGAGGTTTTTGGACAGCATTTATGTTACTATCCTCTCGTAGGGAAAATCTGACCTGACAAATCAAACACTTCAGCCTTTGGCATCTCTGCGTCCCCCGGGCTTCCAGTTACATAGTCCATATCAAATATGGTTGTCTGGCTGCCATCCGGAAGTTCATGCAGATGGATACGCTGACCGCCCCGCTGCTGCGGGAGCTGATTGAGCGGATCGACGTGTACGAGACCGAGGGCACAGGCAAGAACCGCACCCAGCGGGTTGTGATCCACTATCGCTTTGTGGGCTACATTGAACTGCCGGACAGCATCTTCAAACGCAGCCACCAGGCAGACACCCGGCAGGGCGTGCGGGTAAACTATCTCCGTAGCCCAGCCATGGCCTAAAACAAAAAAGAGCAGGCACCCTGCCTGCTCGATACATAAACAAGAATCGAATATGCCGATGGATAAAAGAATTCGAGTGTTCATAACTCAAATCCGTTATGAACACTCGAAATGGTCCGAGTGACAGGATTCGAACCTGCGGCATCGTGGTCCCAAACCACGCGCGCTACCAGCTGCGCTACACCCGGATGTCGTCAGAAGAAACTCGCTCCGTTCCGTTTCCGCCTTTCGGCGAAAACTGCACATGCGCTCCTTCCTTCTTCCTCTCCAAACCGGACCCGCTGCGCTGGGCTCCGATTTGGCAAACAGGGGAGAAGAAACTCGCTCCGTTCCGCTTCCGCCTGCCGGCAAGCGTCAGGAGAAAAGCGCGTTCTTCAAGGCCTTTCTATTATACATCACAGCCGAAGGGGAAGCAAGAGATTTTTCCCGAAGAGGGGAAGTTTGGGCGAAGCCTTCACGTTTTTATCATTGATGTTTCTTTTCAGCTGTGTTATTCTGACATGAGGAGTGTGATTTTTCCTTGAGAATGCGAAAGAGAGCAAATCTGGACGCGCGTATGGAGCGCTGCGCCGCCCTGCTGATCCAAGAGCCCGCGCTGCTGCGGGGAAGATGGCTGGAGGCGTTTGCCGGCCATGACAGGCTGATGCTGGAGATCGGCTGCGGCAAGGGCCGCTTTACCGCCGAGACCGCGGTCACCATGCCGAACACCCTGTACGTGGCCCTGGAGCGGGTGCCGGACGCCATGATCCTGGCCATGGAGCGGGTGAAAAACGCGGGGCTTGAAAACGTGCGCTTTATCGATAACGACGCGAAGCTGGCCGGGGAGATGTTCGCCCCCGGCGAGGTCAGCCGCCTTTACATCAATTTTTGCGACCCCTGGCCCAAGAGCCGGGACGCCAAGCTCCGCCTGACGTCCCCGGGCTTCCTGCGGCTGTACGGCGATCTGCTGCCGGTGGGGGGCGAGATCCGTTTCAAGACCGACAACACCCCCCTCTTTGACTGGTCCGTGGAGCGCTTTACCGAGGAGGGCTGGGCCCTCTCGGAAGTGACCCACGATTTGCACGCAAAGGGCCCTGTGGGCGTGATGACCGACTATGAGGCCAAGTTCGTTGAACAGGGCATGAAGATCAACCGCCTGGTGGCCACGAAGACGGAGACCACCAAGGGCACCGCGGCGGGGCCCGTGCCCCGGCTCCGCAACGCCTCCCTCACCGACGCGCGGGGCTATGAGGAGAGCATGGAGGCCCACCGGAAAGGGGAGGAGCAGGCATGAGATTTCTTTCCTGGAACGTAAACGGCCTGCGGGCCGTGCAGAAAAAGGGCTTTCAGGACATTTTCCTGGCCCTGGACGCGGACTTCTTCTGCCTGCAGGAGACCAAGCTCCAGCAGGGGCAGATCGACCTGGAGTTCCCCGGATATGAGAGCTACTGGTGCTACGCGGAGAAGAAGGGCTACTCCGGCACCGCCATCTTTACCAAACACACGCCCCTCTCCGTTTCCTACAATCTGGGGGTAGAAGAGCACGACCACGAGGGCCGGGCCATCACCCTGAAATACGAAGACTTCTATCTGGTCTGCGTCTACACCCCCAACGCCCAGGATGGGCTCAAGCGCATTGACTACCGCATGCGCTGGGAGGACGACTTCCGGGCGTATCTCTGCGGGCTGGATCAGAAAAAGCCTGTCGTCGTCTGCGGGGACATGAACGTGGCCCACGAGGAGATCGACCTGAAAAACCCCAAGCAGAACGTGGGCAACGCGGGCTTCTCCGACGAGGAGCGCGGGAAGTTCACCGAGCTGCTGGCCGCGGGCTTTACCGACAGCTTCCGCTTTCTCTACCCCGACCGCACCGACGCCTACTCCTGGTGGAGCTACCGGATGCGGGCGCGGGAGCGGAACGTGGGCTGGCGCATCGACTACTTTGTGATCTCCGACCGGCTGCGTGAGCGCGTCAAGGACGCCTATATCCTGCCGGAGATCGAGGGCTCCGACCACTGCCCGGTGGGACTGGATCTGACATGGTGACGATCGGCGGC
>JBGUNL010000193.1:0-1599 GCA_045117295.1 Candidatus Limivicinus sp. | reverse complement strand
TTCCTTGCTGCGGGCAGCGGCCGAGGCACCGTCATCCCGCGCTTTGACGGCGGCAAAGAGGTCTGGCGGCTTTCCATGGAGCATTTTTACAACTCCGCGCCCCAGGCGGACGAAGGCAAACTCGTCCCACCGGACACCCCGCCTGTGGAGGAGCCCACTGACACGGCGCCGAAGGCCGCCGACCCGGGCATCGGCTATATCTTTGAGCACACCCGGGGCAAGAAATGCCTGGTGTTCACCAATTCCCGGGAGGAATGCGAGGCCGTCTGCCAACAGCTGCGGCAGTACTGCGAGGTCAATCACGAGCCAGACCGCTTTTTGATCCACCACGGCAATCTCTCCGCCTCCTACCGGGAGAGCGCCGAGGAGGAGATGAAGGATGACGACTCCCTCATGTCCGTCTGCGCCACGGCGACACTGGAGCTGGGCATCGACGTGGGGCGGCTGGAGCGGGCCTTTCAGATCGACGCGCCATTTACCGTCTCGGGCTTCCTGCAGCGCATGGGCCGCACCGGACGTCGGGGCGATCCCTCGGAGATGTGGTTTGTGATGCGGGAGGATCACCAGGAGGCTCGCGCCATGCTGCCCGACAGCATCCCCTGGTATCTGATCCAGGGCATCGCCCTGGTACAGCTCTACATTGAAGAACGGTTCGTGGAGCCGCCGCGCCTCGACCGGCTGCCCTACAGCCTCCTCTATCACCAGACTATGAGCACTTTGGCCTCCCACGGGGAGATGACAGCCGGGGAGCTTGCCTCCCGGGTTCTCAGCTTAAGCTGCTTTCATCGGATCTCCCAGGAGGACTACCGGCTGCTGCTGCGGTATCTTCTGGAGATCGACCACGTGGGCCGCACGGAAAACGGCGGCTTGATCGTGGGGCTTGCCGGAGAACGGGTCGTGAACAACTACAAGTTCTACGCCGTGTTTCAGGAGAACGTGGAATACACCGTCCGCTCCGGCTCCGAGCAGTTGGGCACCATCGTCAAGCCCCCACCCGTGGGCGACAAAATCGCCATCGCGGGGCGCGTCTGGGTGGTGGAAGAGGTGGACCACAAGCGCCGCGAGCTCTTCTGCACCCTGGTCAAGGGCAATATCCCCGCCTACTTCGGCGACGTGGCGGGCGATATCCACACGCATATTCTGGAACGTATGTACCGGGTGCTCAGCGAGGACAAGCAATACCCCTATCTGATGCCCCACGCCGTCTGCCGTCTGGCGGACGCACGCGAGACCTTCCGGAAATCGCTCATGGCGGAGAGGCCGCTCGTCCATCTGGGCGGAAAGATGTGGGCGCTGTTCCCCTGGGTCGGGACCTATGCCTTTCTCGCTATGGAGCGCTTCCTGAAGCTGCGCTGCGGGCAGCGGCTGGGCTTGAAGGGCCTGCAGTCCTCCCGCCCGTACTATATGCAGTTTACCATGCAGGTCAGCGAGGCGGAGTTTTACGAGATCGTCTGTGAGGAAGCGGCAAAGAACTTCGACGCGCTGGAGCTGGTGTATGAAAAGGAAGTTCCGGTCTTTGAGAAGTACGACGAATACGTGCCGGAGGAACTGGTACGCAAGGGCTTTGCCTGCGGTGTGCTCGACATGGAGGGCATGAAA
>JBGUNL010000192.1:0-2489 GCA_045117295.1 Candidatus Limivicinus sp. | reverse complement strand
GGAGGCGGCCAAGGCCGGGCGGATCCAGACGGAAAAGGCCTGGCGCCTGCCGGTTCTGGAGGACAGCCGGGTCTTCCTCAAGGACGGAGAGGAGACGGAGCCGGAGATTTGCGTGGATCTGCTGCTGGACGCCTCCCAGTCCCGCATGCACTCCCAGGAGGTGCTGTCTGCCGAGGCTGTCATTATTGCCAAAAGCCTGGAAAAGCTCCGCATCCCCGTGCGGGTCTGCACCTTCCGCTCGGTGAAGAGCTACACGGTGCTGGAGGTCTTGAAGAGCTGGAATGACCGGGATGTGCGCGGGCTTGCCGCCTACTACGCGGGCGGCTGGAACCGGGACGGACTCGCCATCGAGGCCCTCGGCCGCATGGACGACGATCCCGTGCTGCAGGGTCGTACGCGGATCCTGCTGGTATTGACGGACGCCAGCCCCAACGACTCCACTCCCCTCGCCGCCTCCGGTCTTCTGCTCCCGAAGGAGTACGAGGGCGCCCCGGCGGTCAAGGCCGCCCAGGACGCGGTGAAGGCCCTGCGGGAGCGCGGCGTCCGGGTGGGCGCGGTCTTCCACGGCAATTCTTCCCATCTTGAAAATGTGCACCAGATCTACGGGCACGCCTATGTCCGCATCCGCAAGGCCAGCCAGCTGGCCCAGGGTGTCAGCGATCTGCTGCTGATGCTGATGCGGGAAATGCGCACAGACTGAAAAACACCCGCTGCAAAATGCTAACCCACTCCGTCATTCTGAACCAGTGACCGTGTCACTGGTGTGAGAATCCGCAGTTTCCCAGAAAGAAACGGATTGCCACGCCAGTGTGAGCACTGGCTCGCAATGACGAAGTTAAGCATTTTGCAGCGGGCTTTTTATTTCTGCTCCGCCACATACAGGCTCATACGGCTCTGGATCAGCCGGGCGGTCTCTTCCGCGCTGCGCTGCCCCACAAAGAAGGCCGCGGCCTCCTCCCGGATGATTCCCATGGCCGTCTCGTCGCAGAGGGTGGTGTGCTCAATGGCGCCCAGCAGATGATAAAAGCTCTGCTCCTCCGCATCTGTCAGCGGCGGATTGAGACTGGTGTCAAAGAACCCCTCTTCCACCTTCGGCGCTGCGCTTTTTGCGTCCAGGAAATCCTCCCGCAGCAACGGGTCGTAGGCCGGGATCGCGTTCGGGTGCAGCAGCCAGTCTTTCAAAAAGGTCCAGCATGCCTCCGGATGTTTTGTGGTGGCAAGCACCCCTACCGGACTGATCCCCATGTCGGTTCCGCAGCAGCCGTCCGGCGTGGGAAAGCCGATGACGCTGACGGGCTTTCCCACCTGGCGAGTACTCCGGGCCAGGTCCGTCACGCGGTTGAGCATGACAAGCTCCGTGGCCATGAAGCCGTCCGCCATGAGGTTTGAGCCAAAGACCATGTTGTTCGGATCCTCAGGCGTCTCCCGCATATCCCGGCAGGCCTCCAGCAGGCGGATAAAGTCCGGGCTTTCAAAGTCGCAGGTGCCCGCCTGCCAGTCCATGGCCCGGCGGAGATAGCGGCTGACCGCCTCGCGGAAGAAGTACTCCCGTGTGAGATTGTACATCACCATCCGGTCCGACGGCGTGGCGCGGGCCAGGGCAAGATAGGCGTCCAGGCTCCAGCCGTCCGTGTCCCCGAAGGTCTCCCTCAGGCCAAGGCGCGTCTCAATGGAGAAATCCGCCGCCAGCAGGTAGAGTCCGCCGCAGTCGCGCCAGATGGCCACGGCTGTCCAAATGTCATCCAAGTCGATGTCCGGGTCAGCCTCCACGTCCTGTTCCAGATCCCGCAGCATGCCCTTGCGGAGATAGGGAAAGGGCGAGAGCGCGCTGTTTCGGAAGGCCAGCATGTCCGGCCCCTCCCCGGCGATGAGCTGGGTGCTGAGCCTTGTGAGTGCCTCCGCGTCGGTCAGGCCACCCTCGGTCAGATCCACCAGCTCCACACAGATGTCCGCGCTGCGGGCGTTGAAGCCCGCCACCTCTGTTGCGAGGGAGCCGTAGCTGCCCATCGCGGCGAGCTTCAGCCGTGTCCGCGGCTTGATCTCCGCGGGCTGGGCCGGTGTCAGGCGCATGGCTTCAAAGCTCACCCCGCGTACCAGGTAGCAGCCGTCTGCCTCCGCCTCCACGCTCATCACTCCGGAGAGCGCCAGCCCGCACTCGGCCCAGATCACCAGCGGGGCGGTCTCGCCGTTTTCATCCAGACGGTAGATCCCGTCGGACTGCATCAGCAGCAGCGGGCTTATCTCGTCCCCGGCGCAGAGATATCCGGTCGGATAGTCAAACAGAGGCGTCAGAGCGGCAGTCTGCGTCTCCACCCGGCTGACGCTGCCGCCGCCCCGATCCCCTTGCTCCACATAGTAAAGCGCACCGCTGCTGCCCTTCAGGAGCGTCCCGCTCCACTCGGGGTGCGGGATCACGCCCTGCTCGTTTCCGACCCGGTCAAAGAGTCTCAGCGCATCGGAGCAGTGAAAGCAGAAGCCCTCCGCCGTCA
>JBGUNL010000191.1:0-12689 GCA_045117295.1 Candidatus Limivicinus sp. | reverse complement strand
TGTTCCCGCAGCAGCTGCAGGACAGCGTCTTTGGTCATCCGGAATCAGTCCTTTCGGAGGATCGGCGTGAGGCGTCCCGTCAGAAATGCGGCCAGCGCAATCTTCACCGCGTCGGGGATCAGGTAGGGCAGCACGCACCAGGCCAGGGCCGTGCCCACCCCAATGGGGCCGCTCGTGCGGGAATAGACAAACATAAACCACGCCGTACCGAAAGTATAGCACAAAAGAATGCCCAGCGCCATAGAGAGAATCAGCACCGGCAGCCTCCGCCCCCACCTGTCCACAGCGAGGCCCACGGTCAGCGCGGTGAAGAGAAAACCCATCAGATAGCCGCCGGTGGGACCCAGCAGAGCGGAAAGGCCGCCGCTGAAGCCCGCAAAGACCGGCGCGCCCACCGCGCCCAGCAGCAGATAGCAGGCCACTGTCCAGAGCCCCGGCCGCAGGCCGAACACCGCGGTGACCAGACACACGGCAAAGGTCTGCAGAGTGAAGGGCACGGTCATAGGGACGGAGAGCCAGGAGCAGACAGCGATCAGCGCCACGCCCATGGCCACGGTGGCAATGTCGCGGGTGGTCAGACGGGATTTGTTCATGGGAGAATCCTCCTGTTTCGGATGGCCTGAGCATAGCAGAACGAAAGACGAATGTCAACCGAGAAATTGAGAATAGGTTGACAATAGAGGCGCGCCAACGCAGGCATTCCGGTGAAGCTGGGTCACGAGCCGATGGAGAGGCCGGAACTGTGGGGATCGGTAAAACGGAAAGTGCATCCGCTGGGTGTCCTGTCTCGGGGAATCGGCTTGACAAGAAACCACCTTGTTGGCATAATTGTATCAGGATTTGCCAGGTGAAGCAGTGCGAATTCCTTGTGCAGTTCATGGCATTTGGCGCGCGTGGAAGAGCACTTATGGCAATGAACAAGGAAAGCTCCACGATAAAAGGAGACTCCCCGTGAAACAAAGATTCAGACTGAAAGAACATGTAAACGAGCTGATATTTGTTGTATATCTGTCCCTGGTCTGGTTTGTCTATTTATTTGTCCATGAAGTGCATTCGGGCCCGGACGCCCGGAAACAGCTCATGGTGGTGCTGTGTGTTTCAGCGCTATTAACAGGGATATTGGTTCTCGTTGTTCCCGGGCTGTTTCGGGTCCTGCGGCAGTGGCGCCTCCTCCATACCCCGCATGAAGTGAAGATGCGCACCAGGCTGTTCTGGTTCCTGCTGGGTGGGGTGATGAGCTATGCTGTGCTTCAGATATGGTTCAGCATTTGCTCTCCGGGTGCGTTTTCAAAGGATTCCCTGGACCAGCTGCAAGAGGTCGTGACAGGACAATACAGCGATTGGCATCCGGCGTGGCACACCTTGCTGTTCTTTACGCTTCCCATGAAGCTCACGGGCAGCCGGGCGTCCATCGTTCTGTTTCAAATGATCTGGTTTGCGCTCGCGATGGGGCTGTTGACAAGCCTGGCGTACGAGCTGGGGGGCGTGCGTGCGGCCCTCCTGTCCTGGGGGGTTATCATGCTGAATCCCTATACCGGTTTCATCATGATGCATCCTTGGAAAGATGTTGCTTTCGGCATAGCGTCAATGGTCGCGGTCATTCTCGCTGTGCGCCTGTACTGCCTGCATGAAGCGAGCCGCTTCAGCCTGGTGCTCCTTGGGATCAGCCTGGCAAATGCGACAATCTTCCGGCACAACGGGATCCTGCTGTCCGGGGTGCTCTTGCTTGCAGTATTCTTTGTCCTGTCAAAAAAGCAATGGGCCCTGGTGTTTATCAGCTTTGCTTTGCTTTTTGCCGCGGTAAAAGGGCCGGTCTACAGCTTCCTGAAGGTTGAGAAGCCTGATCAGCGCGTCGTGGAAACGGTTGGACTGCCCATGAACGTAATCGGGAATGTGGTGACACAAAATCCGGAGGCTATGGATGAGGAACTGCAGGAATTCGTCTATGCCATTGCGCCGCAGGAAGTCTGGGATGCTGCGTACAAAACCGGCAACTATAACAGCTTCAAGTGGTATCATGCCGACAACAGTGTGGTGGAGCGGGCCGGTGCAAAAAGAGTTTTGCAGATGATGTTCAAATGCTTCCGTTTGGCACCCCTTGAATCCGCGCAAGGTCTGTTTGCTCTCACAGATTTGGTTTACGCCGTGGAGGGGGAGGCAGAAGACGGCCTCTGGATCATGGGGCCGGATGAAGGCCGCGCTCTGATCCGCATCTATGAAAGCTTTTTTGTTTCGACAATCTTTCGCTATCTGCGCTATATCGGGCTTACCCTTGCCGCACTCCTTGCGCTGATCCTTGCCAGGTGCCGCCTGAACAGCAGGCAGGATTGGAAAAAGATTCTCTTGTGCCTATCGGTGTTTTGCTACGACTTCGGAACGATGCTTTTGCTGACCGGACCGGACTATCGATTCTTTTTTGTCAGCTTTCTTGTCTTTCCGCCGCTTGTGCTTCTTATGCTCTATCAAAAAGAACCCAGTGCGAATGAATGGATCGGAGATCATAAATGAAAGAAATCATCATTATCGGCGGCGGCCCTGCGGGGCTGACTGCGGCCTATGAGTTGCTGGACAAATCTAAGGACTGCCATGTGACGCTCTTTGAGGAGAGCGAGACCTTCGGCGGCATCTCCCGCACGGTGGCTTGGCACGGCAATCGCATGGACATGGGCGGTCACCGCTTCTTCTCCAAGGTGCCGGAGGTCAACGCCTGGTGGGAGAAGATGCTGCCCGTACAGGGGGCTCCCGCAAAAGATGATCTTCTGCTGCACCGCACACCGCCCCTTGCGGCGGGCGGCCCGGATCCTGAGAAAACAGACGAGGTCATGTTGGTGCGCCGCCGCGTTTCCCGCATTTTCTTTGATGGGAAGTTCTACGACTACCCCATTTCCCTCAAGCCGGAGACTTTCAAAAACATGGGCTTCGCCACAACCATGAAGTGCGGCTTTTCTTATCTGGGCGCCATGCTGCACAAGCTGCCCGAGGACAACCTGGAAAACTTCTACATCAATTCCTTCGGGCGCCAGCTCTATTCCATGTTCTTTGAATACTATACCGAGAACCTCTGGGGCCGCCACCCGAGCGAGATCGACGCCTCATGGGGGGCACAGCGCACCAAGGGCCTGTCCATTTTTGGCATTGTCAAAGACGTGTTCGGCAAGGCCTTCCATGTGAAAAACCGGGAAGTGAACACCTCCCTGATCGAAGAGTTCAAGTACCCCAAACTGGGCCCCGGTCAGCTCTGGGAAGTAGTTGCTGCCAAGGTGGAGGATAAAGGCGGCACAATTTACAAGAACGCAAAGGTCGTCGGTCTGAAAAAGGAAGGGAATCGGATCACCGCCGTTGCCCTGGAGGATGGGCGGGTGTTCCCGGCCGATTGTGTGATTTCCTCCATGCCGATCCGCGATCTGGTGGGGGGCATGAATGACGTGCCGGCCGAACCCGCCCGTATCGCAGAGGGGCTTCCCTACCGGGATTATATGACGCTGGGCGTGCTGGTTAAAAAGCTTGCCCTGGTGAACAAGACGGATCTCACAACCGTCGGCAACATCGTCCCTGACTGCTGGGTCTATGTGCAGGATCGAAGCGTGAAGATGGGGCGCTTCCAGATTTACAACAACTGGAGTCCCTACCTGGTGAAGGACCTGGAGGACACGGTTTGGGTGGGACTGGAATACTTCTGCAACGAAGGCGACGCTTTCTGGAACCAGAGTGAGGAGGAGTTTGCAAAGCTCGGCGTGGAAGAAATGGTGCGTATCGGTCTGATCACGGACGCCGGCCAGGTGCTGGACACCCACATGGAGCGGGTGAAAAAGGCCTATCCCGCTTACTTTGACACCTACGCGGAAATCGACACGCTCACCTCCTGGCTTGATACGATTGAGAATCTCTATTGTGTCGGCCGCAACGGACAGCATCGATACAACAACCTGGACCACTCGATGATGACCTCCTTTGAGGCGGTCAAATGCATCCTGACAGGCAGCACGGACAAGCGCGCCCTGTGGAGCGTGAACACCGAAAAAGAGTATCACGAAAAGAAGTAGCGCCTGTTCCGCTTTTGAAAACAAGCGCAGAGGCACCCCTGTGAGGGGCGCCTCTGCGCTTGTTTGTACATGGAAAAGCTTTCTGTTTTTTCAGAATAGGATGCGGAAAAGGGAAGTCACCGGGGGACAACATGCTGTTCCGTGATTCTGCGGCATTCCAGATAATAGCGCTTTTCCCGGGCGTGGCCCATGGAAAAGGTCTTGCGGGGAAGAACCCCGTCGTGCACGATCCCGCGGAAGAAGTCCGCCTTGGAGATGTTGGGCAGGAGGAAGGCCGCGGCGTTGTCCTGCCGGGCCAGACGGACAGCCACGTCCTCCCCGTGAATGTAGTCGATCTCGCCGCCGCGCTTTTTGAGCCAGCGGTCCAGGAAGGGCTGGAGGATCGCCACGGGCAGCTCGCCCAGGGCGGAGTTGAGAGTGACGGTGCCGACGCGCTCTCCTGCGGCCCAGCGGACCGTATGGCCCCGGGGCGCGCAGAGAGTGGACAGAGCCTCCAGCAACGCGGCGGGCGAGACGCCGGTCAGGATGCGGTGAATAGGCTCAAACTGCTGGGCGGCGTCGTGGATGTTCTGCAGCTCCACCATAGCATAGCGCGCCGGGTGGGCGCTTCCTGCCAGAGAGGGATCCTGTTCCTTCAGGGCTTCCCAGCAGGTCTTTGCCGTGGCGAGAGAATGGTTCCCGTCGCCTACCGCGTACACGAGCGGCGCGCGGCCCTCTGCGGCATAGCGGGCTTCGGCCCCGCGCTCGTAGGCATCCACGGCCCGCTGCACGCTTTCGGCCGCCGATCCGGACAGGAGCCAGCCCGTGATGTGGCCGCCGCCCTGCATCAGCAAAAAGTCGTAGACTTTGGGCAGAGCGTCCTTCTGCGCCTGGCAGGCGGAGAGAATGCCGTCCGCCCCGTCATCCGCCAGCAGCATCACATGGCTGGTCTCCAGAGGAGCGTCTTTGCGGATCTGTACCCGGGGCGGAATGCGCTCCACCACCGTTTGCTCGGTGGCCCGGATGGGGCTGACGGCGTCGGAGGCATAGCTGTACGCCTCCAGATCGATCACACCCACCAGTCCCCGGCGGATGCTGCCATCCAGCAGCGTGCGCTCCACATAGACAAAGGAATCGGGGAAGGTGCGGAACAGGCCGATCTCCAGACAGCGGCGCATGCTCTCGTTGATGGAGGAGATGCGCGCTGCCCGGTCTCCGCCCAGCTCGGCCTCGGGAAAGGTGATGTGATAGGCGGAGGGCTTGCCGGCAGTTTGGCTGTGCACAGCCTGCCAATAGTCCGGCTGGGAGGTGAACTGGTCACAGGCGATGACCGCCCAGTCTTCCAGCAGCTCCTCATGCGGGATCAGAAATTCGGAAGGGGAGAAAATGGACATAGTACAGTCTCCTTCTCACAGGGCTCATTTGGAAAAGCCCAGATCGGACAGCATGCGGTCAAAGGCCTCAATGTCCTCCGACCGGACGGTCTTGGCGGCGGCGATCTCGTCCCTGGCATTGCGGCGCTTTTCCCTGTCCAGCAGGCGGAACCAGCGCCGGATCTGACAGAAGGGGAGCAGCCAGGGGTGCTTTTTCAGGGAGGGGTACATCTCCTCCAGAAAGCTGCGTTTGACAAACAGGCGGCTGAGAAAGTAGCGGATGCCGCGCTTTTCGCGCTGCTTCACGGCGCCGGTTAGCCGCCCGCTGTCAAAGACGCCGCCCTCCAGGCAGCAGCTCTCCAGCGCGGCGCTGAGCTGCGTGTGCGGGGCGTTTTCCAGCCAGACCCGGGTCAGATGCAGACCGGTCTCATAAAAGGGCAGCAGGCCGCATTCCGCGCACAGTTCGCGCAGAGTTTCGGGATCAAACGCCGCGCGCTTTTCCAGCAGCCACAGATCCAGGAAGGGCCGGATGCCCAGCCCGCCGTTGAGCAGGTGGTAGCTCATGTGGGCGAGAATGTGGAACATCTGAAACTCCGGCGTCATGGTATGGCGGCAGCCCTCCCCGGTGGGGACGGCGTACTCCCAGACCCGGCGCAGAAGGGGGTCGATGTTGTCCAGACCCTCCAGAATGCTGAAGTGCAGCTCCAGCAGCACGTGCTCGCTGTATAGGGAAATGTCATGGTAATCCCGGGTCTTGGCGCGGAAGGAGGTCTCCGCCTCCAATGCCGCCACCGCCCGGTCCAGATCCTCCTCGCGGACCAGCACGTCCACATCGGAGCTGGTGCGCATCCAGGGCTCGGGATAGAGGCTGCGGATCACCGCGCCCTTGAGCGGGAGCCAGGGGATGCCCGCCCGATCCAGCGCGGCGCCGATCTTTTTCAGCGCGTCCTCCAGAAGCACATAGCGGTACAGGCACATGGACCGCGCCTGCTTCTGTTCCTCCAGCCACTGGCGGGGGACGCCCTGCTTCTTCATGCCCTGCAGGAGAATGGGCAGGATGTCCTGCTGCTCGCCCAGACGGGCCAGCTCCCGGCAGTCCTCCTCCGAGAGGGGAACGGGCGCGCGCTCCAGACCCATGCCGCTCTGCAGCACGGGGAAGAGGACCTCGCGGATAAAGTGTTCTGTCATGATTTTCTCCAAACCATCTTGTCCACAACGCCGGTGTAGCTCTGAATGATCTTGACCACCTTGTCGGAGACGTTTTCATCTGTGTAGTCCGGCACGGGGACGGCGCCGCCGTCTCTCTCGTTCCGCAGTATCTCCACCGCGGTGTCCACCGCCTGGAGCAGTCCCTTGGTGTCGATGCCGGAGAGAATGAAGCAGCCTTTGTCCAGGGCCTCCGGCCGCTCGGTGGAGGTGCGGATGGACACGGCGGGGAAGGGGTGGCCCACAGAGGTGAAGAAGCTGGACTCCTCCGGCAGGGTGCCGGAGTCGGACACCACGCAAAAGGCGTTCATCTGAAGGCAGTTGTAGTCATGAAAGCCCAGAGGCTCGTGCCGGATGACCCGGGGATCCAGGGAAAAGCCGCTCTGCTCCAGTCTTTTGCGGCTGCGGGGATGGCAGGAGTAGAGAATGGGCAGATCGTATTTCTCCGCCATGCGGTTAACGGCGGTGAAGAGGCTCAGGAAGTTTGCCTCGGTGTCGATGTTCTCCTCCCGGTGGGCGGAGAGCAAAATGTACTTGCCCTTCTCCATACCCAGGCGGGCGTGGATGTCGCTGGCCTCGATCCTGGCGAGATTCCTGTGCAGCACCTCCGCCATGGGGGAGCCGGTCACATAGGTGCGCTCCCTGGGCAGACCGCAGTCGGCCAGGTACCGGCGGGCGTGCTCGGAGTATGCCAGGTTCACATCGGAGATGATGTCCACGATGCGGCGGTTGGTCTCTTCCGGCAGGCACTCGTCCTTGCAGCGGTTGCCCGCCTCCATGTGAAAGATGGGGATGTGCAGGCGCTTGGCCCCGATGACCGCAAGACAGGAGTTGGTGTCGCCCAGCACCAGCACGGCGTCGGGCTTGAGCTCCGCCATCAGCCGGTAGGAGCTGGCGATGATGTTGCCCATGGTCTCGCCCAGGTCGGCCCCAACAGCATCCAGGCAGATCTCCGGCTCCTGCAGTTCCAGATCCCGGAAGAAGATGCCGTTGAGGTGGTAGTCGTAGTTCTGGCCTGTGTGGACCAGCAGCGTGTCAAAGTAGCGGCGGCACTTTGTGATGACGGCGGACAGACGGATGATCTCCGGCCGGGTGCCGACGATGATCATCAGCTTGAGCCTGCCGTTTTCCTGCCAGTTTGCCATAGCCTTACACCTTCTCAAAAAAAGTATCGGGGTGAGCGGGATTGAAAACCTCGTTTGCCCACATGAGGGTGACGAGATTCTCCGTCTCGGAGAGATTGACGATGCTGTGGGTATAGCCGGGCAGCATGTGCACGGCCCGGAGGTGCTCGCCGGAGACCTCAAACTCCAGCACCTCGTCTGTGCCGAGCTTGCGCTCTTGAATCAGCCCGTGGCCGGAGACCACAATGAAGAACTCCCACTTGCTGTTGTGCCAGTGCTGCCCCTTGGTGACGCCGGGGCGGGAAATGTTGACCGAAAACTGGCCGTGGTCGGCGGTTTTCAACAGCTCCGTGAAGTTGCCGCGCTCGTCCTCATTCATCTTCAGATCGAAGGCGACCTTCTCCCTGGGCAGATAGCTCAGGTACATGGAATAGAGTTTTTTCTCAAAGCTGCCCGGCGCAATGCGCGGCATCAGCAGGGTATGGGGCTGATCGTGAAAGGTTTGCAGGCATTCCGCAATCCGGCCCAAAGTGGCCCTGTGGGTCACGGGGGCATGGCAGTACCGCCCCGCGGGATCGGGCACGGCCTCCGTGCCGTCATAGCGGCAGCGGTGCTCCCTGCCCTCCAGCGCGTCCAGCATCTCTTCCACCAGATCGTCGATAAACAGCAGCTCCAGCTCCACGGCGGGATCGTTTATCGTGATGGGCAGGTCGCGGGCAATGTTGTGGCAGAAGGTGCCCACGGCGGAATTGTAGTCGGGGCGGATCCACTTGCCGGCCAGATTGGGGAAGCGGTAGACCAGCGCCTTTGCCCCGGTCTCTTCGGCGTGGGCGAACAGCAGCTCTTCCGCGGCCAGCTTGGAAAGACCGTACGCGCTCTCTCCGAAGCGGCCGGAGAGACTGGCCTGCACGCTGGAGGCGAGCACCACGGGGCAGCGGTTGCCCGCGTCCTCCAGCGCCCGGAGAAGCCGGGCGGTGAGATCGCGGTTGTCCGCCAGAAACGCCTTGGGATCCTGCGGCCGGTTGACCCCGGCCAGATGGAACACAAAGCCGCAGTCGGCACAGAAATGCCCCAGATCCGCGGGGCTGTTCTCCCTGCCGTATTCGTAGATCTCGTCGATCATAAGCCCCGGCCGGGTACGGTTTTTGCCGTCCCGGACGGCCTTCAGGTTTTCCACGAGATTGCGGCCCAAGAAGCCGCGGGCCCCGGTCACCAGAATCTTCATGTTATTTCTCCCGGGCGGCGAGCTGCTCCCGCACATACTCCGTGGTCAGCAGCTTCTTCACCACGCCCTCCACGTCCAGCAGGGTGGTGTTGCGGCTGGTGTAGCTCTCCTCCGCCTCGGTCAGCACCTGCCCCTCGACAAAGTATTTGTCGTAGTTCAAGTCCCGGTTGTCGGCGGCGACGCGGAAGGTGTTCCCCAGATCCTCGCTGCGCAGGCGCTCTTCCCGCGTCATCAGCGTCTCGTAGAGCTTCTCGCCGTGGCGGGTGCCGATGATGCTGGTGCCCGTGTCGCCGAAAAGCTGCTGCACGGCTTTGGCCAGATCCTCGATGGTGGAGGCGTCGGCCTTCCGGATAAAGAGGTCGCCGGGATTGGCGTGCTGGAAAGCAAACTGCACCAGATCCACCGCCTCGTCCAGATTCATCAGGAAGCGGGTCATGGCGGGGTTGGTGATGGTGATGGGGTTGCCCGCCCTGATCTGGTCGATGAACAGCGGGATCACCGAGCCGCGGGAGCACATGACGTTGCCGTAGCGCGTGCAGCAGATGACGGTGCCGCCCCGGTCGGCGGCCACGCGGGCGTTTGCGGTGATGACGTGCTCCATCATGGCCTTGGAGATGCCCATGGCGTTGATGGGGTAGGCGGCCTTGTCGCTGGAGAGGCACACCACCCGCTTGACCCCGGCGTCGACGGCGGCGTGCAGCACATTGTCCGTGCCCTCGATGTTGGTTTTCACCGCCTGCATGGGGAAGAACTCACAGCTGGGCACCTGCTTGAGGGCCGCGGCGTGAAAGACGTAGTCCACCCCGGGCATGGCGTCGGCAAGGGAGCGGGGATCCCGCACGTCGCCGATGAAGAACTTGACTTTCCCGGCGGCGTCGGGGTTTCGCGCCTGCAGCTCATGACGCATGTCGTCCTGTTTCTTCTCGTCGCGGGAGAAGATGCGGATCTGGCCGATGTCGGTGTTGAGAAAGTGCTTCAAAAGCGCGCTCCCGAAGGAGCCGGTGCCGCCGGTGATGAGAAGGGTGGCGTTGGAAAAAGCAGACATGGCGCGTTCCTCCGAAAACAGGTGTAGTCCGGGGTCAAACAGAAATGATGCCGGGATGGCGGTCACGCCCGGGGAGAGGCCAGAGCCAGGATCACGTCCCGGTAGCGGGCGGCGCTGACCTTGAAATCAAACGCCTCCACGGCAAGCTTCCTGGCGTTTGCCCCCATTTCCGCGCGCAGCGGCCCGTCGCCGTACAGCGCCAGGATCTCCTTCGCGAGAAGCTCCGCGTCGCCGGGCGGTGCGGTTCTGCCGAGTTTGTGACTGAGGATCAGCCGGTTCAGCTCACTGTCGGGATCGACCTGGCAGATGATGGGAGAAGCGCAGGAGAGGATGTTCCACGTCTTGGAGGGCATGCCGCACTTCGTGACGTTTTTCCCGATGGACACGATTTCCAGATCCCCCAGGGAATAGATGAGATCAATGTTTTCAATGGGCTCGTAGGGCGCAAAGAGCACGTTGTCCAGCTGCAACTCGTCGGCCAGGCGCCGGAGCGCCGAGAGGCGGGCGCCGGCCCCGATGAACACAAAGCGGATATCCGGCCGGCCTTTCAGCATGTCGGCCGCGCGCAGGAATGTCTCCAGGTTTTGCATGATGCCGATGTTCCCCGCGTAGACGACCAGGAAGTCCTGCCCCCGCAGCCCGTATTTTTTGAGGAGGGGGTTTGCCGCCTTCGGAACGCCGACGATGCGCTCCGTGTCGACCCAGTTGTTGATCACATGGTTTTCGGGGACTGAGCCGCCCAGTCTGGAATAGAGCGTCTTTCGCATGTCCTCGCTGACGGTGATGATGCTGTCGGCCGCGCGGCAGAAAGAACAGTCGAGCGCTTTGAGCGTTTTCAGGATCAGCGGACTCTTGGAAAAACCCGCGCATTCGATCTGCTCGGGGTTGAAGTCCTGGATGTTATAGATGAATTTCCCGCCGGTTCTCTTCTTCAGCCACCAGCCGATGAATCCCCCGAAGACCGGGGGCTGCGAAACGGCGAGGATGACGTCCTGCTTCCCCAGCAGCCTGCAGGCGCCCACGGCGCGGAGGAGATAGAAGAAGAGACTTTTGATCCGCTGTTTCTTGCGGGTCTTGTCAAAGGCGGGCACGCCGATCCGGATCATCCGGACGCCGTTTTCCCGACTGCAGAAATACCGCCGCCCGCGATAGGCTTCCGGGATGGCGCCGAGATAGCTGGGCACCGCGCACAGGACCGTCACGTCCATTTCGCGGGCCAGATACTCGGCAAGCTGCCGATAGAGATTGGCGATGGAAGCGACGTCCGGGTAATAGTAATTGGACACGATCGTCAATTTCAATCTGCGTTCCAGTTCACTCTTCATGCGCGATACCTCTGAGCATCATTTTCGGCCAGGAGGGGGGAGCGGGGGGGCAGGAAACTCCGCCGGGATGTTCTGACTATTCCGGCTTATCCAGCAGGATACAGGTTATATTCATAAAATTTTATCATAGCGCTGCGAGCTTTGTCAACGCTCGCCCGGGCACGCCTGCCGCAGGGCGTCCATCGCCCCGGCGTATTCGCTGAGCAGGTCATACACCGCATCTTCGGAGAGGACGCCCCGGGGAAGATCCGGCGGCAGAAGTCCGGCTTCGTCCGCCTCAAAATCCGCCCGCCACAGGGGGCTTTCATAGTATTCCGCCAGCGCCGCCGCGTCTTCCCGCAGCCCGGCCAGACGCTCCAGCGCGGCTTCCAGATCCTTCAGCGCGGCGGCGGCCCGATTCAGGCGCGCCTCCATTTCCGTGATCCGTGCAAGCTGTTCCATTCGAACGCTCCTCTCTCCCCGCGCGATTGTGCGGGATACTCCCGTTCCATTCTAAAAGCCCCGGCGCCTGCCGTCAAGTGCCCGCACAGCGGAAGAAGAAAAACGCACAGTCCGAACGGACTGCGCGTTTTTGTGCGCTTGTGGTTTACTGCTGCTGCATCTTGCGGATCTCGATCTTCCGCTGGCGCTCGGCCTCAAACTGGGGCAGCACCTTGGGACGGTCGAAGTACTCGATACTCTCCACGTTGGTGCGCTTTCTCAGGTGGATGGCGTCGAACTTGCACCTGGTGGTGCACACGCCGCAGCCCAGGCACTTGTTGGGATCGACGAAGGAGGCGCCGCAGCCCAGGCAGCGGGCGGTCTCTTTCTTCATCTGCTCCTCGGTGAAGGTGCAGCGGTCGTCCTTGAAGCTCTTGGCCTTGGCGGCGTTCTTGTCGGGCACCTGGCGGGCGCCGGAGTCATAGCTCTCCTTGACGGCGTCGAAGTCCACGTTGTCCTTGTCAAAGCTGTGGTAGGTCAGCCGGTCGCGGCCGATGGTCAGGCTCTGGCCCGGATGGACGTAGCGGTGGATGGAGATGGCGGCCTGCTTGCCCTGGGCGATGGCGTCGATGGCAAACTTCGGCCCGGTGTAGGCGTCGCCGCCGACAAACACGTCGGGCTGTGCGGTCTGGTAGGTGAAGGAGTCGGCCTCCACGCGGCCCTTCTCGTCGGTCTTGAGCTCGCCCAGATCCAGGGAGCCCAGATCGATGCGCTGGCCGATGGCGGCGAGCACGGCGTCGCACGCAATGGTGCTGGCGTCGCAGACAAAGGCGGCGACCTTGCCGTCCTTGCCCTGGATCTCCACGGGCTTGTGCTCGAAGAGGAACTTCACGCCCTCTTCCTTCGCCTCGGCGACCTCGGCGGGATCGGCGGGCATATCGCTCTCCTT